>NZ_JAELTJ010000154.1 GCF_016428805.1 Achromobacter sp. ASV32 | reverse complement strand
CCCAAGGGGAAAGCGCCCCCTTGGGGGGCAGCAAGCCTGCGGAGCGGGCGCAGCGTGGGGGCCCATTCCTCCACCCGCCGGGCCGCCCCAAGGGGAAAGCGCCCCCTTGGGGGGCAGCAAGCCTGCGGAGCGGGCGCAGCGTGGGGGCCCATTCCTCCACCCGCCGGGCCGCCCCAAGGGGAAAGCGCCCCCTTGGGGGGCAGCAAGCCTGCGTAGCGGGCGCAGCGTGGGGGCCCTTGAGCATCAGTCTACGCGTCCTTTCTTCTGGATGAATTCGATCTTGTAGCCGTCCGGGTCTTCGACGAACGCGATCACGGTGGTGCCGTGCTTCATCGGGCCGGCTTCACGGGTCACCTTGCCGCCGCGCGCCTTGACCTTGTCACAGGCTTCGTAGGCGTTGTCGACTTCCAGGGCGATATGGCCGTAGCCGGTGCCCAGGTCGTACTTGTCGGTGTCCCAGTTGTGGGTCAGCTCGATGACGGCGCCTTCGGATTCGTCCTGGTAGCCCACGAAGGCCAGCGTGAACTTGCCGTCGGGGTAGTCGTTGCGGCGCAGCACGCGCATGCCGAGCACGTTGGTGTAGAAATCGATGGACTTGTCGAGGTTGCCGACTCGCAGCATGGTGTGGAGCATACGCATGGAGAGATTCCTTAAGCGGTGAGGGGCGAAGGGACGAACCGGGCTTGCCCGGCGGGGTCCCTGGAAATGCCGAGGTCTTGCAGTGCGCCGCCCATGGCGTCGACCGCGAGCTGCATCTGGGCGGGCCCGAAGGCGCCGATGCAGCCGACCCGGAAGGTAGGTTGTTCGGTGTTGGTGAAATTGCTGATCAGGAAGCCGCGTTGCTTGAGCGCATCGACGAACAGTTGCAGGTCCCACGTGGGCGCGTCGGGCGCATGCACGTTGACGACGATGGGGCCCTGCAGCGCGGCGGGCAGGTAGGGCGTGAGGCCCAGGCCGGCCACGCCGTCGTACAGCGTGCGCATATTGGCCGTATAGCGCGCCAGGCGGGCCTCGCGGCCTTCCTGGTGATAGAGATCAAGCGCGACCGCCAGCGCCGCCAGCGTGGGCGCGGGTGGCGTGAAGCGGGGTCCGGCGTTGGGCGCCAGGGTGTGCTGGTAGATGTCGGCCAGGTCCAGCGACCAGCTGCCGGCGTTGCCGCGGGCGGCTTCCAGGCTATCGCGGCGGCCCACCACGAAGGCGGCGCCGGGCAAGCCTTCGAGGCACTTGTTGGCGGTCAGTATGACGGCGTCAATGGCCGGCAGGGCGGCCAGGTCCAGCGGCAGCGCGCCAAAGGCGGACACGGCGTCGACGATGACGCGGCGGCCCAGCGCATGCGCCACGCGCGCCAGCTCGGGCACGTCGTGGCAGATGCCGCTGCCGGTTTCGCTGTAGACCAGCGCCACGTGCGTCAGCGTCGGGTCTTGTTCGAGCGCCCGTGCGACGGCCTGGGGATCAACCCGTTCGCGCACGCCGACAGACAGCGGCACGGCGACGCGGCCGGCATCGGCGGCCAGCTTCTGCAGGCGGCTGGCATAGGCGCCGGTGGACGGCGCCAGCAGGCGCCCGCCAGGCGGCACGAAGGTGCGGATCGCGGCTTCCACCGCGAAGTGGCCGCAGCCGGGCAGCGCCAGGGCCTCGTGCTGGCCGGCGTCGGCCTGGGCCACACGCAGCACGCCGGCGCAGACCTGCCGGTACAGCGCGCGGAATTCGTTGTCCCAGGGCGCGTAGTCCTGCGCCATGGCAGCCTTCACCCGCGCGTCGGTCGTGACCGGGCCGGGAATCAGCAGCAGCATTTTTTGTCTCCGAGGGTACGCAAAGTGGCCTCGTTCTAGAACTGGGGAAGCGAGGCCGGATCGTGGCGCCGCAGTACGTTCTTGGCTTCTTCGAAGTCGGGCAGGATCTGGCCCACTTCGCGCCAGAAGTCCTGGCTGTGGTTCATTTCGCGCAAGTGGGCAAGCTCGTGCGCGATGACGTAGTCGATGATGGCGGGCGCGAAATGAATCAGGCGCCAGTTCAGCATGATGTTGCCGTCGCTGGTGCACGAGCCCCAGCGCGTGGCCGCCGACGACAGGCGCCAGCGGCGGATCTTCAGGCCGCTGACCTGCAGGAAGTGCGCCAGCCGCGCGCCGAACCAGGCGCCGGCGCGTTGCTGCAGCCAGGCCTGGGCGGCGTCGCGGATGCGGCCCTGGTCGGCGTTGGCGGGCAGCGCCAGCCACAGGGTGTCGCCATCGGCGGGGGACTCGGCATCGCCGGACAGGGACGTCTGGCGGCTGTCGCCGCCGACCCCCAGCACGATGCGCTTGCCCAGATAGGGCAGCTCGCCGCCGGCCTGCCAGCGCGTATGCGCCATGGCCAGCTGCTGCTTGCGGGTGTGCCATTCCCGCAGCTTGGCGACGATCCAGCGGGCTTTTTCGCGCACCGCGTCGTCGATCTGCGCCAGGGTGACCCAGTTGGGCGCCGTGACGCGCAGGCCATCGTCGGTGATGACGAATCCGATGCTGCGGCGGCGCGAGCGCAGCAGCACGAAGCCGATGGGCTGCGGGTCGGTATCGACCTCGCGCCAGCGGGCGCCGGGCGGCATCGGGTCGGGGCAGGGCGTGGGCACGCGCGAAACGGCGTTGGGCGACAGCGTCAGTAGCGGTTCGCCGGCGGGTTTGCCCCCGGCGGGCGCGGCAGGTGCAGCCGTGGGAAACAACGGCGCCGCCGGCGGGGTGACGGCGGGCGGTGCAACGCGCGGGACGGAAGGCCGGGCCGGGGGGGACGCGATCAGCGGCGACGCGCCCGAGGGCGCGTCGTGGTCTTGCACGTCGAACAGAAGTTCGAGCTGATCAGTGCTGGCCATACCTTTCAGGGTTGAGACGCCGCATTTCCCCTTCGATCCAGTCCTGCACTTTCTGGTTCAGTTCTTCGGGGGAGAGTCCCTTGGATTCTATCGCGGGACCGATGGATAGCGTAACCATGCCCGGATATTTGACGAAGGCATTGCGCCGCCAGCATTCGCCGGCGTTGTGCGCCACGGGGATGACGACCGCGCCGGTGCGCGAAGCCAGCAGGGCGCCGCCCATCTTGAAACGCGCGGTCTTGCCCGGCGGCACGCGGGTGCCTTCCGGGAACAGCAGCGGCCAGCGGCCTTCGTCCAGCCGGGTCTGGCCCTGTTTGACCACCTGCTCGAAGGCGTCGCGGCCCTTGGTGCGGTCGATGGCGATCATGCGCAGCAGCGCCAGGCCCCAGCCGAAGAACGGCACCATGTGCAGTTCTTTCTTGTAGACGAAACAGACCTCGCGCGGCATGTAGGCCGGGAAGAACAGGGTTTCCCAGGCCGACTGGTGCTTGGACAGCAGCACCGCCGGGCCATCGGGCAGGTTTTCCCAGCCCTTGACCTGCCAGCGGATGCCGCAGAACACCTTGGCGCCCCAGATGGCCAGGCGCGGCCAGCCCACCGTGAGCTTGTAGCGCAGGTGCAGCGGCAGGGGCGCCCACAGGATGCAGGCGAAGGCGTAGGGAATGACCGTGATGGCCAGGAACAGGAAATACAGAAGCGAGCGTAGCCGGGCCATCAGTTGTCCTGGAGCAGGGCGTCGGCCACGGCCGACAGGTCGTCGCAGACCCGCGTGTTGTCGGGCAGGCCGCCTTTGGCCAGGGTCTTCTTGCCATTGCCGGTCAGCACCAGCCACGGCGAGCAGCCCGCGGCGGTCGAGGCTTGCAGGTCGCGCAGCGAGTCGCCCACGGCCGGCACGCCGGCCAGGTTGACGTCGTAGCGGTGGCCGATCTGCTCGAACATGCCGGGACGCGGCTTGCGGCAGGTGCAGTTGTCGTCCGGGCCATGCGGGCACAGGAACACGGCGTCGACGCTGCCGCCGGCCGCGGCCAGCTCGCGCCGCATCTTGGTGTGGATGGCGGTCAGCGTGTCCATGTCGAACAGGCCGCGGGCCAGGCCCGACTGGTTGGTGGCGACCACCACGGTCCAGTCCGCCTGGGTCAGGCGGGCGATGGCCTGCAGGCTGCCGGGCAGGGCGATCCATTCGTCAGGACTTTTGACGAAGGCGTCGCTGTCCTGGTTGATGACGCCGTCGCGGTCGAGGATGATGAGCTTCACTGTGCCAGCCTGGAGATGTCAGCAACCTGGTTCATCAGGCCGTGCAACTGGCCCAGCAGCGCCAGCCGGTTGGCGCGCACTGCGGGGTCCTCGGCCATGACCATGATGTCGGCGAAGAATGCGTCCACGGGTTCGCGGGCCTGGGCCAGCGTGCGCAGGTTGGCGGCGAAGTCGCCAGCGGCCAGTTGCGCTTCGGCTTGCGGGCGCAGGTTGGCGACCGCGGCGGCCAGCGCCTTTTCGGCGGGCTCGACCAGGGCGGCGTCGTTGACCGCGCCGATCTCGCCTTCGGCCTTCTTGAGCAGGTTGCCGATGCGCTTGTTGGCGGCGGCCAGGCTGGCGGCTTCGGGCAGCTGCGCGAAGGCGGCGGCGGCGCGCACGCGCTCGGCCACCTGGTGCAGCGGCGGCGTCAGGGCGATGACGGCCTCGACGGCGTTGCGGTCGTGGTCGTTGATGAGCTGGTTGCGGTAGCGCTCGTAAATGAAGGTGCGCACTTCGGTCAGCGTCTCGGCGGGCACCTTGCCTGCCGGGAAGGTGGCGGCGGTGGCGGCGAGCAGGCCGTCCAGCGACAGCGGGCCGTCCTGGTTGAGCTTGAGCCAGCCGCCCGCGGCCAGTTGTTCAAACGCGCTGATCAGGCCCAGCGCGGCGCGGCGCAGGCCGAAGGGATCGCGTTCGCCGGTGGGGGCCAGGCCGATGGCCCAGATGCCGACCAGGGTTTCGGCGCGCTCGGCGATGAACAGCGTGGCGGCGGTCAGGCCGTCTTGCGTGACGGGTGCGTCGTAGCGATTGCGGTACTGGTTGCGCAGGGCCTGCACGACGCTGTCGGGCTCGCCGTCGCCGGCGGCGTAGTAGGCGCCCATGATGCCTTGCAACTCGGGGAATTCGCCCACCATGTTCGAACCCAGGTCGGCTTTGGCCAGCAGCGCGGCGCGGTCGGCGGCGGTGACGTCGCCGCCCAGCTTGCCGGCCACGTCGCGGGCGATGGCGCGCACGCGCTCGACGCGTTCAAGCTGGGTGCCCAGCTTGTTGTGATAGACGATGGAGCCGAGCTGTTCGACGCGCGCGGCCAGCGGCGTCTTGCGGTCGGTTTCGAAGAAGAACTGGGCATCGGCCAGGCGCGGGCGCACCACGCGCTGGTTGCCTTCGATGATGTTCACCGGGTTGTCCGTGTGCATGTTGCTCACGATCAGGAAGCGGTGCGTCAGGCGGCCGGTGGCCGGGTCGAACAGCGGGAAGTACTTCTGATTCAGCCGCATGGTCAGGATCAGGCATTCCTGCGGCACTTGCAGGAACTGCGCTTCGAACTGGCCCACGTACACGGTGGGGTGTTCGACCAGGGCGGTGACTTCGTCCAGCAGCGCGGCCACTTCCGGGTCGTCGCCCAGGGTGGCCGACAGGCGGCCGGCGTGGTCCAGCAACTGGCGCTGGATCTCGTCGCGGCGGCCTTCGAAGGAGGCCACCACGCGGCCCTTTTCGGCCAGGGTGGCGGCGTAGGCGTCGGCGTCGGTGAACGAAACCGCGCCGTGGCTCATGAAGCGGTGGCCCAGGGTGTCGCGGCCGGCCGTCAGGCCCAGTGCGCTGACGGGCACCACGTCGGCGCCGAACAGCGCGACCAGGCCGTGCGCCGGGCGCACGAACTTGACGGTGGTGACGCCATCAGCCAATTGGTAACGCATGACCTTGGGGATCGGCAGGCCGTCGATGGCCGCGTCGATGCCTTCCTGCAGGCCGGCGGCCAGTTGGGCGCCGGGGGCCGTGCCGCGGGCGACCAGGTAGTCCTGCTTGCCGTCGGATTCGCGTTCCAGGGTGGCCAGGTCGATGTTTTCCAGGCCCTTGGCGGCCAGTTTCTTTTGCAGCGCCGGGGTGGCCTTGCCGTCTTCGGTCAGGCCGATCTTCACGGGCATCAGCTTTTCGGCGTAGGCCTGGTCAGGCGCCTGGGCCAGCACGGCCGACAGGTGCACGGCCAGGCGGCGCGGCGTGGAAAACGCCTGCACGGCGCAGCCCTCGGCCAGCAGGCCGTGGCGGGCCAGCGTGGCGCGCACGCCTTCGGCAAAGGCCTGGCCCAGCTTCTGCAGGGCCTTGGGCGGGAGTTCTTCGGTCAGCAGCTCGACCAGCAGGGGGCGGATGTTCGTCGTCATTTATGCAGCCTCCCCGGCGGCCTTGTCGCGGCCCAGCATGGGAAAGCCCAGTCGTTCGCGGGAATCGTAGTAGGCCTGCGCGACGGCGCGCGACAGGTTGCGGATGCGGCCGATGTAGGCGGCGCGCTCGGTCACGCTGATCGCGCCGCGCGCGTCCAGCATGTTGAAGGTGTGCGCGGCCTTCAGGGCGGCCTCGTAGGCGGGCAGTGCCAGCGGCACGTCCATCAGGCGCTTGGCCTCGGCTTCGTAGTCGTTGAAGTGCGAGAACAGCATTTCGGCCGACGAATGCTCGAAGTTATAGGTGGATTGCTCGACCTCGTTCTGGTGGAACACGTCGCGGTACAGCACGCGGTTGCCGTTGGCGCCTTCGGTCCAGACCAGGTCGTACACGCTTTGCACGTCCTGCAGGTACATGGCCAGGCGTTCCAGGCCGTAGGTGATTTCGCCCGTGGTCGGGGTGCAGTCCAGGCCGCCCACCTGCTGGAAGTAGGTGAACTGGGTGACTTCCATGCCGTTGAGCCAGACTTCCCAGCCCAGGCCCCAGGCGCCCAGCGTGGGGTTTTCCCAGTCGTCCTCGACGAAGCGGATGTCGTGCTGCGTGGGATCGATGCCCAGGGCCTTGAGCGAGCCGATGTACAGGTCCAGGATTTCCGGGGGCGCGGGTTTGAGCACCACCTGGTACTGGTAATAGTGTTGCAGGCGATTGGGGTTTTCGCCGTAGCGGCCATCCTTGGGGCGGCGCGAGGGTTGCACGTAGGCGGCGCGCCAGGGTTCCGGCCCGATGGCCCGCAGGAACGTGGCCGTGTGCGAGGTGCCGGCGCCGACTTCCATGTCGTAGGGCTGCAGCAGGGCGCAACCCTGCTTGTCCCAGTATTCCTGGAGCGTAAGGATGATTTGCTGAAAGGTGAGCATAGGATTCTTGGAATTCGGTCGCCGGGCGACGTCTGCCGTGGGCGTGGGAAACCCGGCATTTTAACTGGCCCGGGACGGGGCGGGGGCTGGGCGCCGGAAATGGGGTGACATCCCCGCGGTTACATTCCCGCCGCGCCGGCCCCTTGTTACATCCCGCCGCCTGGCCGGGCCGGCGTGCTCCTGGCGGACACCGGCCGGCCGCGCGCCTGCGGCGGCCAACCATTGGTCGTATCATTCCGGGTTGACGCCCAGTCTTATATAAAACCAACACCCCTGGAAGGAGCATCCGCATGTCTGACCTGATCACGGTGGAAGTCGCCGACGGCATCCAGATCATCACGATCAACCGCCCCGAAGCCAAGAACGCCATCAACCTGGAGACCGCGCAGGCCATGGCCGCCGCGCTGGACCAGCTGGACAGCCGCGATGACGTGCGCATCGGCATCCTGACGGGCGCGGGCGGCACGTTCTCGTCGGGCATGGACCTGAAGGCCTTCGCCAAGTCGGGTCAGCGCCCCTATGTGGAAGGCCGGGGGTTTGCCGGCCTGAACGAAGCGCCGCCCAAAAAGCCCCTGATCGCCGCGGTCGAGGGCTATGCCCTGGCCGGCGGTTGCGAAATGGCCCTGGCGTCGGACCTGATCGTGGCCGCCAGCAACGCCAAGTTCGGCCTGCCCGAAGTCAAGCGCGGCCTGGTGGCCGGCGCTGGCGGCATGCTGCGCCTGCCGCGTCGCCTGCCTTACCATATCGCCATGGAAGTGATCCTGACCGGCGACATGCTGACCGCCGAGCGCGCCTATGGCTTCGGCCTGGTCAACCGCCTGACCGAACCGGGCGGCGCCCTGGCCGGCGCGCTGGAACTGGCCCGAGCCATCGTCGAGAACGGCCCGCTGTCGGTGCAGACCGCCAAGAGCATCGTGGCGCAGTCGGGCGACTGGAGCCAGGACGACATGTTCAACCGCCAGCGGCCGCTGATCGCCCACATCTTCTCGTCCGCCGATGCCAAGGAAGGCGCCACGGCTTTCGCTGAAAAGAGAAAGCCCGTCTGGCAAGGCAAATGAATCTTGCCCCTACGCCGCGCTTGCTGCGCAAGCCAGCCGCCGCCGGGGGCTTTTTTGCTTTGGGCGGCCCAAGGCAAAAATCCTGCTTTCATTCCGCGGCCGGCTAGCCGGCCGCGTTTTCATGTTCCCTTCGTAACCCGCATATCGCCATGTCCGTCCTCATCAAAGAAGAAGACTTCATCCAGTCGATAGCCGATGGCATCCAGTTCATCAGCTACTACCATCCCGTCGACTACATCCGCCACCTGGCCCGCGCCTACGAGCGCGAGGAAAGCCCGGCCGCGCGCGACGCGATGGCCCAGATCCTGACCAACTCGCGCATGTGCGCCGAGGGCAAGCGCCCGCTGTGCCAGGACACCGGCATCGTCAACGTGTTCCTGAAGGTCGGCATGGAAGTGCGCTTTGACACCAAGCGCACGCTGCAGGAGCTGTGCGACGAAGGCGTGCGCCGCGGTTACCTGAACCCGGACAATCCCCTGCGCGCCTCGGTGCTGGACGATCCGCTGTTCGCCCGCAAGAACACTCGCGACAACACGCCCTGTATCCTGCACGTCGAGCTTGTCCCGGGTGACAAGGTCGACGTGCAGCTGGCTTCGAAGGGCGGCGGTTCGGAAAACAAATCCAAGTTCGCCATGCTCAACCCCAGCGATTCGCTGGTGGACTGGGTGCTCAAGACGGTCCCGACCATGGGCGCCGGCTGGTGCCCGCCGGGCATGCTGGGTATCGGCGTCGGCGGTACCGCTGAAAAGGCCATGTTGATGGCCAAGCAGTCGCTGATGGAAGACATCGACATGTACGAGCTGCTGGCCCGCGGCCCGCAGAACAAGCTGGAAGAGCTGCGCATCGAGCTGTACGAGAAGGTCAACGCGCTGGGCATCGGCGCCCAGGGCCTGGGCGGCCTGACCACGGTGCTGGACGTCAAGATCAGCACCTTCCCGACGCACGCGGCGTCCAAGCCCGTTGCCATGATCCCGAACTGCGCGGCCACCCGCCACGCCCACTTCGAGCTGGACGGCTCGGGTCCGGCCCGCCTGGATCCGCCGTCGCTGTCCGAATGGCCCGAAGTGCACTGGGCGCCGGACTACAACAAGTCCAAGCAGGTCGACCTGAACACGCTGACGCGCGAAGAAGTGGCCAGCTGGAAGCCGGGCCAGACCCTGCTGCTGTCGGGCAAGATGCTGACCGGCCGCGATGCCGCGCACAAGCGCATCCAGGACATGCTGGCCCGTGGCGAGCCGCTGCCCGTGGACTTCACCAACCGCGTCATCTATTACGTGGGTCCGGTGGATCCGGTGGGCGACGAAGTGGTGGGCCCGGCCGGTCCGACCACCGCGACGCGCATGGACAAGTTCACCGACATGATGCTGGAGAAGACCGGTTTGATCTCCATGATCGGCAAGTCCGAGCGCGGTCCCGTGGCCATCGAGGCGATCAAGAAGCACGGCTCGGCCTACCTGATGGCCGTGGGCGGCGCAGCCTACCTGGTGTCCAAGGCGATCCGCGGCGCCAAGGTGCTGGGCTTTGCCGACCTGGGCATGGAAGCCATCTATGAGTTCGACGTGAAGGACATGCCGGTGACCGTGGCGGTTGACGCCCAGGGCACTTCGGTCCACACGACCGGGCCCAAGGAATGGCAGGCCAGGATCGGCAAGATCCCCGTCGCGGTGGCATAAGCCTCGCCCGCAGGAAAATCGGCCGCGCTCGTCGCGGCCTTTTTTTTGGCGCGGGCAGGGCTGTGTTTATACTGGCCGCTGTTCCGGGATAGTTCAGCGGTAGAACATCCGGCTCCAGTCTGGATAGGCGCTGGTTCGACTCCAGCTCCCGGATCCCCATTCTTCCAGGTGCGCGATGCATCATGATGACTTGCCAGAGGCGGGCGCGATAGGTAGCGGTTATGCGGCCGCCATGCTCGCCAAGGCATTCCTGACCCACGAAACCCACGCCGATCCCGACGTGCGCGAGCGCGCCGCCGAGCGCGTGCGGCGCTGGCAACAGGTGCTGGCGCAAGCGCTGGCCGGCACGGTCGACTATGGCTCGCGCACGCCGCTGGCCGGCATTCCCGATTGGGTCACGCTGGAGGTCGTCACGGGCGGCTTTGCCACCGGTCAATTGCTCGCGGGCGGACCGTTGGCGGACTTCGAGCGCGAGCTGGCCGCCAGCACGCCGGGCGTCCGCAAGGGCCACGAGCGGCGCGATCTGAATACGTATTTTCTGGGCGAGGCGGGCATCGCCCAATTGCAGGCGCGCCTGGCGGACGGCGACTATCGCATCGATTTACCTGAGGAAGCGGCGCTGCTGACCGTGGCCTGGCTGCTGCAGCAAGGCCAGGCGCAAGCGGCGCGCGATCTGGTCGCGACGCTGGCGCCGTTCTTCGATCGCCTGCGTTTTTATCCCGCGCCGTGGGCCGGCGACGAGTGGGGCAGCGCAGACCTGCATGTCAGGACGGCAGGCGAGGTAGCGGAACGGCTGGCGGGCCTGGCGCCGCAGCCGCGCCTGCGGGCGCAGCAGGCGACGGTGCGCGAGCTGTTGCCGCGGCATGACCGTGCCGTCGCCTTGTTCCTGGAAACAGTGCAGGACGATTGGCCCTGCAGGTGCTATCCCGAGGGGTGGACGGAACGCGCGGCGGCGTTATTGCACGAGATCGAGGAGGCGCGCACGGCGTCCGGGCAACCGCTGGCCGGCGTGTCGCGACGGCACCGGCACAAACGTGAATTATTCGATCTGCTGGCGCAATGCGTCCGGGCACCCGAGGCCTTGACGGGCAGGCAGGTGGGACGGGTGCGCCGCCTGCTGCATGATTATTTGCGGGCACACGGCGCGCCGGATGGCCAGGCCGTGAAGGACCTGCGTGCCCGCCAGCGCGACGAAGTAGCCGGACCGGGCTTCGAGGTGGTGGCGCGCGTTATCGCCGCCCGTTTGCGGGGCTACCCCGCGGGAGCCGGTGTGCGGGACCTGACGCCCTTGCTGGCGCCGCTGGCTGCCGACGAGGCGCGCGACGCGGGTGCGCCGGCCGCAATGGCGGTGCCGGCGTCCATCGCGCGCCGGGTGTTGCGCTGTCAGACCGCCTCGTTGCCGCAATTGGTCGAGCGGCGCCTGATCCGCTCGGGCGAATTCCTGGCGACGCTGACCCCGCAGGTCACTGCCGCGCAGCAAGGGGGCGGTCTTGCCGATCCGCCATTGCGGGCGCTGCATGAAGCCTCCTATCGCGCATTCCGCCGCCGCCGATCCCTGCTGCTGCTGAATCTGGCCCGGCAGGCCGCGTTTGGCGATCTGCCCTGGATTGCCGCAATCGAAAGCTATCGTCGACCGGCGCAGCAGGATATCGACGCGGCAGGCGCGGCGTTGCTCGAGATCGCCGGCCTGGCCTTGACGGCGTTTCCGCATGCCGCGTTGCCCAACAAGTTGCTGCAGGAACTGCGCGCCTTGAGCGAACGGGCGGGCCGTGACCTGCCCTGGGTCGAGGAATTGGCGGCCGATATCTTCATGGGCGAGTTCGGTCCCAAGTTCGTCGAGGCCGCCCGGCGTGCGGCGGTGTTGTTGGACGGCAGCCTGTACGCCCGGTACTACGCGATTGACGTGCCTGCCGTTCTGGCGCTGCCGCCCGTCCGTGCAGAGGCGGCGTTTGTCCGGCTGTGCGCCGCGCGCGCTGGCGTGGCGCCCGCGTTCGGGCAGGTCGGCGCCAACGGCATGGTGATCGAACAGCAGCAGATTCTGACCACCCACAACCTGGCGCTGCTGGTCAAGGATGGTGGTCTGGAGAACGTCCTGAGCGAACGCTACGGGCAATTGGCGCTGGCCGCGTTCGAATGGCTGTGCGCACGTCAGCAGATGAAGATCGACGCCTGGCACGCGCGCATACGCATGCTGCGCAATACGGCCGTTGCCTGGCGGCAGGCGTTGTTCTTCCTGTCGCTGGTGCGGCCTGCGGCGCAGGCAGGCGTGATCGCCGCCATGGAGGCGCGCCTGGCCGCGCAGGGGGCGGCATTGCAGGCGCGCTTGCGTCCGGTCATGCGCGGGTTGCACCAGGCGGCACGCGGCGCCACGCTGCCTCAGCATGAGGCGGGCGAGCAGGGCGCGCGCGTGTTCCGCGGCTGGTTTGCCACGCGGCACTGGATGTTGGACGCGCTGGCCTGAGGCGCATTTCACTGCCCGTGCAGCACCTGCAGCACGTTGCGCGCCGCGCCCACCCCCATTTTCACGTAGGCGTCCTGCGTGACGCCGCCGATGTGCGGACTGAGCAGCAGTCCAGGCTGTCCCTGGAACGGATGCGGCGTCGGTGGCGGCTCCTGCTGGAAGCTGTCCAGCCCGGCACACGCCACCTTGCCGGCGCGCACCGCGGCCAGCAGATCGGCCTCGTGCACCAGCCCGCCGCGCGCGGTATTGACCAGCAGCAGGCCGTCGCGGCATTGCGCCAGCGTGGCCGCGTTGATCAGGTCGCGGTTGGCGTCGGTCAGCGGGCAGTGCAGCGAGATCGCGTCTGCCTCGGCCCACAGCCGCGGCAGGTCCACCGGTTCGATCCATGTCGGCAGGTCCTGTGCGTAAGGATCGTGGCCGATCACCCGCATTTCCATCGCATGCGCGACCGCCGCGACGCGCCGGCCGATCGCGCCCAGGCCGATCAGGCCCAACGTGCGGCCGGCCAGCTCGATGCTCTTGTGTGTGGCCTTGTCCCAATGGCCGGCCTGCATGCGGGCGTTCAGCGGCACGATGGATTTGGCGCAGGCCAGCAGCAGGGCGATGGTGTGCTC
>NZ_JAELTJ010001376.1 GCF_016428805.1 Achromobacter sp. ASV32 | reverse complement strand
CGGGCCTGTCATGCGCGGCTCGCCCTTGAGGACGACCCGCAGTCCACAGGCCGCCATCAGGCAGCGCGACCAGGTGCGATTCAGCCAGGCGCGGGACCTGGGGCGCAACAACGGGTACACCAGGCCCTGTCTCTTATACACATCTCCGAGCCCACGAGACCTAATAACCGATCGCGTATGCCGTCTTCTGCTTGAAAAGAGGGGGGGGGGGGGGGGGGGGGGGGGGGGGGGGGGGGGGGGGGGGGGGGGGGGGGGGGGGGGGGGGGGGGGGGGGGGGGGGGGGGGGGGGGGGGGGGGGGGG
>NZ_JAELTJ010001375.1 GCF_016428805.1 Achromobacter sp. ASV32 | reverse complement strand
CCCCCCCCCCCCCCCCCCCCCCCCCCCCCCCCCCCCCCCCCCCCCCCCCCCCCCCCCCCCCCCCCCCCCCCCCCCCCCCCCCCCCCCCCCCCCCCCCCCCCCTTTTTCACGCAGAAGCCGGCATACGAGATCGGTTATTAGGTCTCGTGGGCTCGGAGATGTGTATAAGAGACAGGTCGAGGATGACGGCCCCGGCATTCCGCCCGAAGAGCGTGACCGCGTGTTCGAGGCGTTTTACCGGTCGCCCACGGTCACGGCGGGAGGCTCGGGTCTGGGCCTGGCCATCGTGCGCGAAATTGCA
>NZ_JAELTJ010001374.1 GCF_016428805.1 Achromobacter sp. ASV32 | reverse complement strand
CCCCCCCCCCCCCCCCCCCCCCCCCCCCCCCCCCCCCCCCCCCCCCCCCCCCCCCCCCCCCCCCCCCCCCCCCCCCCCCCCCCCCCCCCCCCCCCCCCCCCCCTTTACAAGCACAAGACGGCATACGAGATCGGTTATTAGGTCTCGTGGGCTCGGAGATGTGTATAAGAGACAGGCGCCTATCTGCTGACGCAGCGCCGCAACTGGCCGCTGCTGCTGGCCGCGTTCTTCTTCGCGCAGATCGTGATCACCAGCTTCACGCGCGGCCAACCTGCCACGGCGCTGGTGTTTGCCATCACCG
>NZ_JAELTJ010001373.1 GCF_016428805.1 Achromobacter sp. ASV32 | reverse complement strand
CCCCCCCCCCCCCCCCCCCCCCCCCCCCCCCCCCCCCCCCCCCCCCCCCCCCCCCCCCCCCCCCCCCCCCCCCCCCCCCCCCCCCCCCCCCCCCCCCCCCCCTTTTTCAAGCAGACGACGGCATACGCGATCGGTTATTAGGTCTCGTGGGCTCGGAGATGTGTATAAGAGACAGGTCCTGACGACCGCGCTCGGTGTTTTTTTCGCCCTTTTCCTGGTGACCGGCCTTGCCGTCTACCAGCAACTGACTTCCAACCGAAGCTCGATCGAGGTGTTGCTGGACACCAACCTGGTGCGTGCC
>NZ_JAELTJ010001372.1 GCF_016428805.1 Achromobacter sp. ASV32 | reverse complement strand
CCCCCCCCCCCCCCCCCCCCCCCCCCCCCCCCCCCCCCCCCCCCCCCCCCCCCCCCCCCCCCCCCCCCCCCCCCCCCCCCCCCCCCCCCCCCCCCCCCCCCCCTTTTCAAGCACAAGACGGCATACGCGATCGGTTATTAGGTCTCGTGGGCTCGGAGATGTGTATAAGAGACAGGCATGAGTCCGCCCGAATGGCTGCAAAGCCTGGGCTTTCTGTCCGAACGGGCGTTGTTGCCGCATGGCACCTACGTGTCCGGCTCGCGCCAGATCCACCGGCCCGGCCGCGATCTGGAAATCATCC
>NZ_JAELTJ010001371.1 GCF_016428805.1 Achromobacter sp. ASV32 | reverse complement strand
CCCCCCCCCCCCCCCCCCCCCCCCCCCCCCCCCCCCCCCCCCCCCCCCCCCCCCCCCCCCCCCCCCCCCCCCCCCCCCCCCCCCCCCCCCCCCCCCCCCCCCCTTTACAAGCAGAAGACGGCATACGCGATCGGTTATTAGGTCTCGTGGGCTCGGAGATGTGTATAAGAGACAGGTCTGGAAGTGGGTGCAACGCTGCTGTCGGGCGTCGAAGCCCCGATCCGCGCCGGCAACACGCTGCCGATCCGCAACATCCCGGTGGGTACGACGATTCACTGCGTCGAAATACTGCCCGGCAAGG
>NZ_JAELTJ010001370.1 GCF_016428805.1 Achromobacter sp. ASV32 | reverse complement strand
CCCCCCCCCCCCCCCCCCCCCCCCCCCCCCCCCCCCCCCCCCCCCCCCCCCCCCCCCCCCCCCCCCCCCCCCCCCCCCCCCCCCCCCCCCCCCCCCCCCCCCCTTTTCACGCACAAGACGGCATACGAGATCGGTTATTAGGTCTCGTGGGCTCGGAGATGTGTATAAGAGACAGGCCTGGGCCTGTCCGCCAGCATCCCGGTGCTGGTCGCCACCCCCGGCCACCCCACCGCCAAGCAGATGGGCATCATTCCGCTGACGGAAACCATCTTCTCCGTGCCCATGCTGATCACCAGCCTGG
>NZ_JAELTJ010000153.1 GCF_016428805.1 Achromobacter sp. ASV32 | reverse complement strand
TACACGGTGCCGCAGCAGGCCGACCGGCCGATGCCGGTTATCGCCATGCTGCACGAAGCCCGCATCGACCCGCTGTTCGAAGCCGCGGCCGAGGCCTGCGAGCAGGCCATCATCGCCGCGCTGTGGCGCGCCGACAGCGTGCAGGGCCGCGACGGTCATGTCCGCACCGCCATCCGCGACGCCGCGCCCGATTGGCGGCAGTGGCTGGCCGACACCGAGTTCTGAATCTCACCAAGGCACTCCCATGAAGATCCTGATTTCCACCGATATCGAAGGCGTTGCTGGCGTCTTCCATGCTGAACAGATCCGCGCCGGCAACGGCGAATACGAGCGCGCCCGCGCCTGGATGACCGCCGAGGCCAATGCCGCGGTGCAAGGCGCCATTGCGGGCGGCGCCGAAGAGATCCTGGTCAATGATTCGCACGGCGGTTTTCGCAACCTGCTGCCGGACGGCCTGGACGAACGTGCCCGCCTGGTGCTGGGCAAGCCGCGCTACCTGGGCATGATGGGCGGTCTGGAAGAGGGCTGCGATGCCGTCTTCATGATCGGCTACCACTCGCGCTCGCAGGGCCGCGGCGTCCTGGCGCATACGATCAACAGCTTCGCCTTTGCCCGTGTCTTCATCAACGGCATGGAGCTTGGCGAGGCCGGCCTGTACGGCGCCCTGGCCGGCGAGATGGGCGTGCCCGTCATCCTGGCTACCGGGGACGACGTCTTCATCTCGGAGAACACCGACCTGTTCCCGGGCGCCCAATGGGTGCAGACCAAGGTGGCCCATGGCCAGGGCAGCGGCGTGACGCTGTCACCGGCCGCCTCGCGCCGCGCCATCACCGCCGCCGCGGAAACCGCCGTTCGGAATCTGAAGAAAGCGACCCCCTTCCGCATCCCCGCCCCTATAGAATGCCGGTTGCAGACCCAGACCTCGGCGCTGGCCGACCTGTTCTGCATGTGGCCCACGCTTGAGCGTGTGGACGGCGTGACGCTGCGGTTCACCACGGACAGCATGCAGGCCGCCATCCGCACCCTGAACAGCCTGGCCGCCATGTCTTTCATGTTGCGCTAAGGAACCCCATGTCTAGCACCGACGCCCGTATTGCCCAACTGCGGCAGGCCATGAGCCGCCGCGGCCTGTCCGCCTATATCGTTCCGTCCTCGGACCCGCACTTGTCCGAATACCTGCCCGCGCGCTGGCAGGGGCGGCGCTGGCTGACCGGCTTCACGGGGTCGGTGGGCACGCTGGTCGTCACGGCCGATTTCGCCGGTTTGTGGGTGGACAGCCGCTACTGGGTGCAGGCCGAGGCGCAATTGGCCGGCACGGGCGTGCAGCTGATGAAGATCGCCGTCGCGACCACGCCGGGACATGTGGACTGGCTGGCGGCCAACACGCGGGCGGGCGAGGTGATCGGTGTCGATGGCCAGGTGCTGGGCCTGGCGGCCTTCCGCGCCTTGTCGGCCGCCGCCGCCGCGTCGGGCGCCACGCTGGAAATCCGCGCTGACCTGCTGGACGATATCTGGGCCGACCGCGCCGGCCTGCCCGCCGCCGCCATCTACGAACACGTGGCGCCGCAGGCCTGTGTCTCGCGCGCCGACAAGCTGGCCCAGGTGCGCCAGGGCATGCAGGCGCACGGCGCCGACGTGCACTTCATCAGCACGCTGGACGACATCGCCTGGCTGTTCAACCTGCGTGGCGCCGACGTGGACTACAACCCGGTGTTCGTCGGCCATGCGTTGATCGGCCTGGACCACGCCACCTTGTTCGTGGCCGACGGCAAGATCGACGAGGCGCTGCGCGCCGTGCTGGCCGCCGACGGCGTGCAGGTGGCGGGCTATGCCCAGGCTGCCGACGCGCTGGCATCGCTGGAACTGGACCAGAAACTGCTGATCGATCCGGCCCGCGTCACCTGCGGCGTGTTCCACTCCATGGACCCGGCCGTGCCTCGCGTCGAGGCCATCAACCCGTCCACGCTGCTCAAGTCGCGCAAGACGGAAGCCGAGCTGGCCAACGTGCGCCAGGCAATGGCGCAGGATGGCGCCGCGCTGTGCGAATTCTTTGCCTGGTTCGAAGGCGCGCTGGGCCGCGAGACCATCACGGAACTGACCATCGACGAGCAGATCACCGCCGCCCGCGCGCGCCGGCCCGATTACGTCTGCCCCAGTTTCGCCACCATCGCCGGTTTCAATGCCAACGGCGCCATGCCGCATTACCGCGCCACCCCGCAATCGCACTCGGTCATCGAGGGCGACGGCCTGCTGCTGATCGATTCGGGCGGCCAGTATCTGGGCGGCACCACCGACATCACCCGGGTCGTGGCGGTGGGTACACCCAACGCTGACCAGAAGGTGGACTTTACGCTGGTGCTCAAGGGCATGATCGCGTTGTCGCGCGCCGCGTTTCCGCGCGGCACGCCGTCACCCATGCTCGACGCCATCGCGCGCGCGCCGATCTGGGAAGGCGGCGCCGAATACGGCCATGGCACTGGCCATGGGGTGGGCTACTTCCTGAACGTGCATGAAGGCCCGCAGGTCATCTCGTACCGCGCGGCGCCAGGTCCTCACACGGCCATGGAGCCGGGCATGATCACGTCCAACGAACCGGGCATCTACCGTCCGGGCCGCTGGGGCGTGCGGATCGAGAACCTGGTGGCCAACCGCAGCTGGCTTACTTCCGAGCTGGGTGAGTTCCTGTGCTTCGAGACCTTGACCTTGTGCCCGATCGACACGCGCTGCATCGAACCGGCGTTGCTGCGCGCCGACGAGATCGCCTGGCTCAACGATTATCACAAGACGGTGTTCGAGCGTCTCTCGCCGCTGGTGCAGGGCGAAGCCCTGGCATGGCTGGAGCGCCGCACGGCAGCGATCTGATCGCGCCGTCCGGCAATTGAAAAAGGCCCCGCGGGGCCTTTTTCTTTGGGCGCGCCGGGCAGTCGGCCACGCTGCGCTGAGCCGCTCATACCCGCCCGGCGTTGTGCAGTGTGTCGCGCTCGACATGGCGGCGGTAGAACAGCCGCGCGCCAATGACGCAGCCCAGCGCCAGCAGCGCGATGTACACCGCCAGGGAGAACACGGAGGCGCTTGTCGAGGACGACGCGCGGGCCAGTTGCTCCCAACTCATGGCGCGCAGGGCCAGGATGGCCAGGCCGATGCCCAGCACCTGAGCGACCCAGAAGGCAAAGGTGCCGTGCGCGACCGCGCGGCCGATGCCGGCCGGGCCCAGTGCCTGGGGCACCGCCTTGCGGCACGCCAGCACCGCCGCCGCCAGCGCGACCGCGGGCAGCACCCAGTAGCCGAACGCATACTGGACCAGGTCGGCCGACAGCGTATGCATCTGCAGGAAGGCGCCCAGGGACAGCGACACGTGCACTTGCCACAGCAGCAGTGTGATGCCGGCGATCCAGGCCGCATGGCGGGCCAGATAGGGCGGCGCGCTGGTGCCGCCGGTGGGCGTCACGCTCCAGGCAGCCACGCGTACGGCCAGCCAACTGCCCAGGATCGACAGCAGGATGCCGGCCAGCTTGAGCGGCAGGCCAAGCAGCAGCACGCGGGTCGTCGTGCGATAGAACCCCAGGTTCTCGTCCAGCCATTCCCGGTGATGGGTCATCAGCGAGAACACGCCATGCTGCAGCAGCGCCAGGGCGGCGGAATTGAGCACGCAATACACCAGCAGGACCGCCAGCAGCACGGCCACCATCTTGCCCGGGCGGTCCACGCCGGCGGCGCCCTGGCGGTTCAGCCAGCGATGCGCGGTGCACCAGGCGACCAGGCCGCCCAGGAGGGCGCCCGCAATGATCTGCGCGACAGTGGGCGCCAGCATCTCGGGGCGCGCATACATATCGCGCATCCGGTCGGCCATGGGCGAGGCCAGCACGACATAGGCTTGCAGCACGATCGCGTAGATCAGCTGCAGGCAGGCGGAGGCGATGGCCAGGCGCCAGGGCAGGGAGGCGAAGCGGTGGGGCAGGAGGGGCATTGGAGGGCGGGCTTCTCGGAAAGGCAAGGAAAATCGGGGACGAACATAGCATGAAGCGCGCCTGCAACACGCCTGGGGGCCGCTCTCTCGAGTGCTGCCAAATGTTACTCCTGGCCGCTAGGGGAAAACCCAGACAAGTTTCGCCTCCCGGCTATAATCCAAATTTCCCGCACGCGCCCGCTCGTCCCGGGCGCTTATTACGATGACCAAATACGTATTTGTCACCGGCGGAGTGGTGTCTTCCCTGGGCAAGGGCATCGCCGCTGCGTCGCTTGCCGCCATCCTCGAGTCGCGTGGTCTGCAAGTCACCATGCTCAAGCTCGACCCCTACATCAACGTCGATCCGGGCACCATGAGCCCGTTCCAGCACGGTGAAGTGTTCGTCACGGAAGACGGCGCCGAAACCGATCTGGACCTTGGCCACTACGAGCGTTTCGTTTCCGCCCGCATGCACAAGGTGAACAACTTCACCACCGGCCAGATCTACGAATCGGTGCTGCGCAAAGAGCGCCGTGGCGACTACCTGGGCAAGACTGTCCAGGTCATCCCGCACATCACCAACGAAATCCAGGACTTCATCGCCCGTGGCGCCGATGCCGCCTGGAACGGCAATACCGATGTCGCCATCGTGGAAATCGGCGGCACCGTGGGCGATATCGAATCGCTGCCGTTCCTGGAAGCCGCGCGCCAGATGAGCCTGCGCATGGGCCGCAACAACGCCGCCTTCGTGCATCTGACGCTGGTGCCGTTCATCGCGTCCGCCGGCGAACTCAAGACCAAGCCGACCCAGCACTCGGTGCAGAAGCTGCGCGAAATCGGCATCTACCCGAACGCGCTGCTGTGCCGCGCCGACCGCCCCATCCCGGACGACGAGCGCGCCAAGATCTCGATGTTCTCCAACGTCCCCCTGGACGCGGTCATTTCCGTCTGGGACGCCGACTCGATCTACAAGATCCCGGCCATGCTGCACAAGCAAGGCGTGGACAACATCGTCTGCGAGGCCCTGGGCCTGACTCCGCCACCGGCCGACCTGTCCATGTGGGACAACCTGGTCGAGGCGCTGGAACACCCCGAGCACCAGCTCACCATCGGCATGGTCGGCAAGTACGTTGACCTGACCGAGTCGTACAAGTCGCTGACCGAAGCCCTGGTGCACGCCGGCATCCACACGCGCTCGAAGATCAACATCGAGTACATCGACTCGGAAGACATCGAAACCCGCGGTACCGACCAGCTCAAGCACCTGGACGCCATTCTGGTGCCGGGCGGCTTCGGCAAGCGTGGCACCGAAGGCAAGATCGCCGCCATCCGCTACGCCCGTGAAAACGGCGTGCCCTACCTGGGCATCTGCCTGGGCATGCAGCTGGCCGTCATCGAGTTCGCGCGTCACGTGGCCGGCCTGGGCGGCGCCAACAGCACCGAATTCGATCCGTCGGCGCCGCACCCCGTGGTGGCCCTCATTACCGAATGGATGGACCGCGAAGGCAAGGTCGAAAAGCGCGACAACTCGTCCGACCTGGGCGGCACCATGCGCAAGGGCGCGCAACGCGTGCCGATCAAGCCGGGCACCCGCGCCCAGACGATCTACGGCGACGAAGTCAACGAGCGTCACCGCCACCGCTACGAGGTCAACAACGTCTACGTGCCGCGCCTCGAAGAGGCCGGCATGGTGATCAGCGCGCGCACCCCGACCGAGAACCTGCCGGAAATGATGGAATTGCCCGACCACCCCTGGTTCGTCGGCGTCCAGTTCCACCCGGAGTTCACCTCGACCCCGCGTGACGGCCACCCGCTGTTCTCCAGCTATATCCGCGCCGCCATCGAGCAAAAGGCTCGCCGCGGCCAGGAGGCCTGATGCGCGCCTGCGGTCTCGAGCTCCGCATGCGGATCCTCGGGGCCGCGGGCCGTTGCCCCCACGCCGCCCTATACGGCGGCGCTGCTTTCGGATACAACCAATTAGCATCGGATATGCGTCGCCAGCCGCCTTTGGGCGACACTGGCGGCGTTGTCGTATCCGGCGTCAGATACCAACCTACGCAACTGCCCTGAAGGAACCCCATGAGTGCTTACCTCATCGCCGACGTCACGGTGACCAAGCCTGCGCAATACGAGGATTACAAGCGTCTGTCCACGCTCGCCATGCGCGCGTACGACGCCAAGATACTGGTGCGTGGCGGCGAATCCAAGCACCTTGAGGGCCGTGAACCTGGCCGCACCGTCGTCATGGAGTTTCCGTCCATGGCCGCCGCCCAGGCTTTCTACGACTCCTGGCAGTACCGTCGCGCCCGCAATGCCCGTGAAGGCGCGGCCGTCATGAATATGTTTATCGTTCAGGGAATGTAAAGTCATGAGTGCAATCGTCGACATCATCGGCCGCGAGATTCTGGATTCGCGCGGCAACCCCACCGTGGAATGCGATGTGCTGCTGGAATCCGGCGCCATGGGCCGCGCGGCCGTGCCGTCGGGCGCCTCCACCGGCGCCCGCGAAGCCATCGAGCTGCGCGACGGCGACAAGAGCCGCTATCTGGGCAAGGGCGTGCTGCGCGCCGTTGAGAACCTCAATACCGAGATTTCCGAAGCGCTGATGGGCCTGGACGCCCAGGAGCAGACCTTCGTTGACCGCACCCTGATCGAGCTGGATGGCACCGAGTCCAAGGAACGCCTGGGCGCCAATGCCATCCTGGCCGCCAGCATGGCCGTGGCCCGCGCCGCCGCCGACGAGTCCGGCCTGTCGCTGTACCGTTACTTCGGCGGCAGCGGCCCCATGAGCATGCCCGTGCCGATGATGAACGTCATCAACGGCGGCGCGCACGCCAACAACACGCTCGACCTGCAAGAACTGATGATCCTGCCGGTGGGCGCGGGCAGCTTCCGTGAAGCCCTGCGCTGGGGCGCCGAAGTGTTCCACATGCTCAAGAAGCTGATTCATGGCCAGGGCATGTCCACCGCCGTGGGCGACGAGGGCGGTTTTGCCCCCAACGTGCCCAGCCACGAAGCCGCCATCCAGCTGATCCTGAAGGCCATCACCGAAGCCGGCTACGAGCCGGGCACGCAGATCGCCCTGGGCCTGGATTGCGCCAGCTCGGAGTTCTACCGCGACGGCAAGTACACGCTGGCCGGCGAAGGCGGCATCTCGCTGTCCTCGCAGGAATTCACCAACCTGTTGGCCACCTGGTGCGACAAGTACCCGATCATCTCGATCGAAGACGGCATGGCCGAAAACGACTGGGACGGCTGGAAGCTCCTGACCGATCAGCTTGGCAAGAAGGTGCAACTGGTGGGCGACGACCTGTTCGTCACCAACACCAAGATCCTGCGCGAAGGCATCCAGAAGGGCGTGGCCAACTCGATCCTGATCAAGATCAACCAGATCGGCACCCTGACCGAAACCTTCGCCGCCATCGAAATGGCCAAGCGCGCCGGCTACACCGCCGTCGTGTCGCACCGTTCGGGCGAAACCGAGGATTCGACCATCGCCGATATCGCAGTGGCCACCAACGCCATGCAGATCAAGACCGGCTCGCTGTCGCGTTCGGATCGCATGGCCAAGTACAACCAGCTGCTGCGCATCGAAGAAGAGCTGGCTGAAGTGGCCTCGTACCCCGGCCTGGAAGCCTTCTACAACCTGCGTTAACTGCGGGCCGCGGCGCACGCCGCCGCGGCTTTTTTCACGCCACGACTGCTGAGGGTTCCTGCGTATGCGCCTGTTGTTCCTGGTGCTGTTCGTGCTGCTAGGCCTGATCCAATATCCGCTTTGGCTGGGTAAGGGCGGGTGGTTCAAGGTCTGGGACTTGCAACGCCAGGTATCGGCGCAGCGCGAGACCAATGAAGGCCTGCGCGCGCGCAACGCGGCGCTCGAAGCCGAAGTGCGCGACCTCGAAAATGGCTCGGGCGCTATCGAGGAACGCGCCCGCGGTGAACTGGGCATGATGCGTGAAGGCGAAGTCTTCGTGCATATCCTGCCGCAGAACACGCAGCCGCCCGCAGGCGGCGCGTCGCTCGCGACCGACGCCGCGGCCAAGCCCGCCACTGCCACGCGCGCCAGCGCACCGGCGGGTGCCGCCAAACCTGCCGCCGCCAAGCCCGCTGCCGCGCAACCGGCTGCCCGGCAGGGCAATGCCAAACCGGCCAACGCCAATACCTCCCGCCAGCAGTAACTGCCACGCCCGCCACTGACCCTGGTTGGCGGACGCCCGCCTGCCTTGCCCATCAGGGGCAGCGCAGGTTGCGGCATGCGCCTTGCACCATGCCGGCTGGATACGCCTTGCCGGCGGACCAATCCACCGGGTGCGACTGCATTTCCATTGCGAGTTCCATGCCAATCGGCGCCCACCCGTGCGCCTGCGCGGCGGCCGCGTAGCTGCCGTCAGTCCTGGCCAGCGCCGCCAGCAGCACGCGCAGCGGCGGCAAAAGGGGTTGATACAGATAAGTCAGGCGCAGCCTGAGCGTATTGGCGCGAAAGATATTGCGCGCCTCGGGCAAGGGGCGGCGCGCATGCTGCAGATCCTGGTAGTTGTGGTCGATGGCACGCAGCCCCCGAGGCGCGGCCGTGTCCAGCCCCGGGCGGGCGTGGTCGCGGAAGGCCCGGGCGTCAGGTTGCAGGATTTCGATGCGCCAGGGCGTCGTGCCCGTCAGGGCGGCGGTACGCGCCAGTTGCTGCGCCTGGCGGCGCCGGGCGCCGCCAGCGCCTTGGGCATCGGCGTACAGCGGCAGCAGCGCCTGCAGGAACGCCGTGCGGATGCGGGCGGGATCGCCATGCGAGGTGGCGCCCGCCCGGGCGGCTTCCATCAGGGCGAGGTGGGCGATCTGGCGCACGCCCTGCCAGCGGGCCGCTTCGATGGCCAGCAGGCCCAGCAGCAGCACGGCCGCGCCGGCGGCGGCAAATTCAAGCGCGGCAGCCCCGCGTTGCGGCGGGCGCGGGGCGAGCGGGCGGGTAAGAAAAAAGGCGGTCATGGCCGGGCCAGTGTGGCGCGGGCATGACCGCCTGTCGATTCGTAAAACCCGAGGGGTGATCCCGGGCACAACCCCCTTAGTGCACCGTCGGCGGCACGTCGCCGCTGGGGGGCGAATTGGGGGTGAACAGCGCGGCGCAGTCGACGGCGTCGAAGGCATAGGGCTTGCCACAGAAGTCGCAGGACACGTCGACCTGGCCGCGTTCGGCCAGGATGTCGTTCACTTCGTCTTCGCCCAGCGAACGCAGCATGCTGGCGACGCGCTCGCGGGTGCAGGGGCAGTGCCAGCGCACCGGCTGCGGGTCGAAGGCCACCAGGGTCTCTTCCCAGTACAGGCGGTGGATCAGCGTGTCGATGTCGGTGGCGAGCAGTTCGTCCTGCTTGAGCGTGGTGGCCAGCGCCACGGCGCGGTCCCAGGTTTCGGTGGCGGCCTGTTCGCTCAGGATGGGCGCATCCGAACCGCCATGATGGGGCAGGCGCTGGACCAGCATGCCCGCGGCGTGGTCGGCGTCGGCGGCCAGCCACAGGCGGGTGTCCAGCTGTTCGGACGCCTTCATGTAGTGCTGCAGCGCCTCGGCCACGGTGTCGCCTTCCAGGGGCACGATGCCCTGGTAGGGCTGCTGGCCCGGCACCTTGCGCTGGGGGTCCAGCACCACGATGAAGCGGCCATTGCCGCCGGGGTTCAGCAGGCTCTGCATGTTGCCTTCGGCGGGCACCTCATGGCCTTCGCGGACCTTGACGGTGGCGCGCAGGCTCAGGTCGGAGCGGCATTCCACCACCAGCAGGGCGATCGGGCCGTCGCCCTGGATCTGCAGCACCAGCGAGCCGTCGAACTTGATATTGGCGGCCAGCAGGGTGGAGGCCGCGACCAGTTCGCCCAGCAAGTGGGTGATGGCGGGCGGATAGTCGTGGTTGGCCTGGACGGCCTTCCAGGTGTCCGTGAGGCGCACCGCTTGGACGCGGACGCTGCGGTCTTCGAGGAGATATTTTTTAAGCTGATCGGTCATGGGGGAATGTTAGCCGATCGGACGGCCCGATTTCCCCTGCCGGCAGCAGGGGTGTTGGGCGGTCCCGAGCCTTCCCCGGGGCGGCTTTACGCCAGCCGTTTCAGCGCCGTCTTGTAGTGTTGGCCGCGCGCCACGTAATGGGCGGTGTTCTTGTGCAGGTTGGCGACTTCCTCGGCCGATAGCTCGCGCACGATCTTGCCGATGCCGATGACCAGGGAATTGTCGGGAATGACCCGGTCTTCGGGGATGATGGCGCCCGCGCCGATCAGGCAGTTGCGCCCGATCACGGCGTTGTTCAGCACGATGGCCTGCATGCCCACCAGCGCGCCCTCGTGGATGGTGCAGCCATGCAGCATGGCCTGGTGGCCCACGGTGACGTTGGGGCCGATGGTCATGGGACAGCCCGTATCCACATGCAGCACGCTGCCTTCCTGGATATTGCTGCCCTGGCGGATCACGATGGCGTCGTTGTCGCCCCGGATCGAGACGTGCGACCAGATACTGACGCCCGCCTCGAGCGTGACGTTGCCGATGATGTCGGCGCTGTCGGCCACGTAGGCCGCGGGATCGATGCGGGGAATAAGGTCGTCGAGCTGATAAATGGGCATGCCCTGTCTCCGGTTGCAGCGGCGGGCCAGGCGGACCCGCCCGCCGTCAGTGTGGCTTGGCGGCCCGCGCGCGTTCTTCTTCGCGCAGGCGCAGGATGCGACGCTGGATTTTACCGGTGGTGGTCATGGGCAATTCTTCGACGAACTCGATTTCCTTGGGGTATTCGTAGGGCGCCAGCCGCTCGCGCACGTGTTCCTGCAGGTTTTCGACGATATCGTTGCGGTCGCGCTGGGCGAATTCCGGCGTCAGCACCACGTAGGCCTTGACCACCGCGCCGCGCTCGGGGTCCGGCTTGGGCACTACCGCGGCATTGGCCACGGCCGGGTGGCCGACCAGGCAGCTTTCGATTTCGCCGGGACCGATGCGGTAGCCGGACGACTTGAACACGTCGTCGGCGCGGCCCGCGTACCAGAGGTAGCCGTCGGCATCCACCCGGGCCAGATCGCCCGTCAGGCACCAGTCGCCCTTGAACTTGGCCTGGGTGGCGGCCTCGTTGCGCCAGTAGCCCAGGAACAGGACCGGGTCGGGATAGCCGTGGATATCGTAGCGGTTGACCGCGATTTCACCGGTTTCGCCCGCGGCCACGGGTTGGCCCGCATCGTCCAGCACGGCCACGCGGTGGCCCGGGTAGGGCCGGCCCATGCTGCCGGACTTGGCGGGCCAGCGCTTCTGGCTGTTGCCCACCACGTAGTTCATTTCGGTCTGGCCGAACATCTCGTTCGGCGTCACGCCCAGGGCCGAGCGGCACCATTCGAAGACCGTGTCGCCGACGCTTTCGCCCGCGCTCATGATGGCGCGCAGGGCCAATTGATAGCGGTTGCGCGGCTCGGGCACCGTTTTCATCATCATCTTCAGCGCGGTTGGGAAGAGGAAGGTGTTGGTGACCTGGTAGCGTTCCATCAGCTCGAAGGCGCGCTCGACCGAGAATCGGCCCCGGGTGCCGACGATGGGATGGCCGAAATACAGCGTGGGCAGCAGCGCGTCCATCATGCCGCCGGTCCAGGCCCAGTCGGCTGGCGACCAGAACACGTCGGCGGGCCGGGGGAACCAGTCTTGCGAAGCCACGAAGCCCGGCAGGTTGCCGATCAGGGCGCTGTGCGGCAGCAGGGCGCCCTTGGGCGCGCCGGTGGTGCCGGAGGTGTAGAGCAGGATGGCGGGGTCCGACGAGCGGGTCGGCACCGGCTTGAATTCGCTGGGTTGGCGCGCCAGCAGGCTGCGCCAGGGCAGCACGCGCTCGTCGGCAAAACCGATGCCGATGATCTGCTGCAGGGCGGGGCAGTGGTCGCTGACCGTCAGCAGATTGGCGCTGGAGGCGTGGTCGACGATGGCGACGCGGGTTTCCGAATCGCACAGGCGGCTTTGCAGGGCCTCGGGGCCGAACAGGGCCGACAACGGCAGCACCACTGCGCCCACGCTGTAGATGGCCATGTGGGCGACGACGGTTTCCGGGCGTTGCCCCAAAACCACACCAACCCGATCGCCGCGCGCCACGCCCATCTTCATCAGGCCGTTGGCCAGCTGATTGGCGGCCTCGGCCAGCCGCGCATAGGTCCAGACCTCGCGATTGCCGGCTTCATCTTCGTAGTAGATGGCGATGCGCCGCGCATCCGGACTACTGGATGCCCAGCGGTGGCAGCACGCTTCCGCAATGTTGAACTGGGTGGGAACCAGCCAGCGGAATGATTGGTAGAGCGCCTGATATTGGTCGTTCATGGCCCTATGTTGTAAGCATGTTGCAGCGTGCACGGGTCAGTTTTTGCCCGTTGCCCCAGCTGCAAGCATGACCTAGAGGGCCGTGAACTGCAATATCCCCGTTGCGTAACGGGGACGTATAAGGGTTATCACGGGTGTTTGCCTTGGCGCCGCAGGGCCGAAGGCAGGGCCGGCAGCGACAGCGAGCGAGGCTTGCGCTGGGCCGGGTCGGCCTGCCGTTCAGCCTGGATGGCAGCCCAGTCCAGCAGCTGCAACTGGCCGTCGTGGGTTTCGGCCAGCGCGGACAGACTTTCCACCCAATCGCCGTCGTTGCAATACAGGATGCCGCCCACGTCGCGCAGTTCGGCCTTGTGGATGTGGCCGCAGACCACGCCGTCCAGGCCCCGGCGGCGGGCTTCGCCGGCCAGTGCTTCTTCGAAGTCGGTGATGAACGACACCGCGTTCTTGACCTTGTGCTTCAGGTATTGGGACAGCGACCAGTAATGCAGCCCCAGGCGGTGGCGCAGGCGGTTGAAATGGTGGTTGAGCCACAGCGCCAGCTGATACAGGCCGTCGCCCAGGTGCGCCAGCCAGCGGCTGTGCTGGATCACGCCATCGAACTGGTCGCCGTGCAGTACCAGCAGCCGCAAGCCCTTGGCGGTGACGTGCACGTCTTCGTCCAGGATCTCGATGTCGCCGAAGGCGTAGCCCGCGAACTCGCGGGCG
>NZ_JAELTJ010001369.1 GCF_016428805.1 Achromobacter sp. ASV32 | reverse complement strand
CGGCTCGGGCCTGGCCTACGGCGCGCGCATCTCGCTGCTGATTGGCCTGATCTCCACGCTGGCGGGCTTGCTCATCGGTGTGTCGGTCGGCGCGCTGGCCGGCTACTACGGCGGCTGGATCGATACCTGTCTCTTATACACATCTCCGAGCCCACGAGACCTAATAACCGATCTCGTATGCCGTCTTCTGGTTGAAAAGGGGGGGGGGGGGGGGGGGGGGGGGGGGGGGGGGGGGGGGGGGGGGGGGGGGGGGGGGGGGGGGGGGGGGGGGGGGGGGGGGGGGGGGGGGGGGGGGGGGGGG
>NZ_JAELTJ010001368.1 GCF_016428805.1 Achromobacter sp. ASV32 | reverse complement strand
CCCCCCCCCCCCCCCCCCCCCCCCCCCCCCCCCCCCCCCCCCCCCCCCCCCCCCCCCCCCCCCCCCCCCCCCCCCCCCCCCCCCCCCCCCCCCCCCCCCCCCTTTTTCAAGCCGAAGACGGCATACGAGATCGGTTATTAGGTCTCGTGGGCTCGGAGATGTGTATAAGAGACAGGGCCAGGCGCACGCGCGCCTGCTGGTCCAGCGGCGCAACCGCCTGGCCTCGGCCAGCGCTCAGTTGCGCGCCCTGGACCCTGGCAATACGCTGGCGCGCGGGTATGCTATTGCCCGCGATGCCGAT
>NZ_JAELTJ010001367.1 GCF_016428805.1 Achromobacter sp. ASV32 | reverse complement strand
CACCGCCGCCGCCGTTACCCTGGAAAAAGAACGCGTATATGTCGCTGCCGCCGCCTCTGCCTCCCGACAGGTTCTGGCCCGAGGTCTCGATGCGGGCATTCTGGGCGAGCGCGACCAGTCCCGCGCCTGTCTCTTATACACATCTCCGAGCCCACGAGACCTAATAACCGATCGCGTATGCCGTCTTCTGCGTGAAAAGGGGGGGGGGGGGGGGGGGGGGGGGGGGGGGGGGGGGGGGGGGGGGGGGGGGGGGGGGGGGGGGGGGGGGGGGGGGGGGGGGGGGGGGGGGGGGGGGGGGGGG
>NZ_JAELTJ010001366.1 GCF_016428805.1 Achromobacter sp. ASV32 | reverse complement strand
CCCCCCCCCCCCCCCCCCCCCCCCCCCCCCCCCCCCCCCCCCCCCCCCCCCCCCCCCCCCCCCCCCCCCCCCCCCCCCCCCCCCCCCCCCCCCCCCCCCCCCTTTTTCACGCAGAAGACGGAATACGCGATCGGTTATTAGGTCTCGTGGGCTCGGAGATGTGTATAAGAGACAGGCGAGGCCCAGGCCCGCGAACTGGCCGCCAGCGCCCCGGACCGCGCGCTGGCCGTGCAGGCCGATGTGCGCGACGCCGATGCGGTGGCCGCCATGGTGGCTCGCGCCAGCCAGCACTTTGGCCGGCC
>NZ_JAELTJ010001365.1 GCF_016428805.1 Achromobacter sp. ASV32 | reverse complement strand
GCACCTGCTGCGCGATTTCAGTTCAGCTTCCTATCGCATCGAGAACATATCGCAAGAGCCGCCCTTTCGACGCTATACCCGCGAGCAACTGCTCGCGACGAAATGGCCGCAGCGTGTGGGCCTGGACCTGTCTCTTATACACATCTCCGAGCCCACGAGACCTAATAACCGATCGCGTATGCCGTCTTCTGGTTGAAAATGGGGGGGGGGGGGGGGGGGGGGGGGGGGGGGGGGGGGGGGGGGGGGGGGGGGGGGGGGGGGGGGGGGGGGGGGGGGGGGGGGGGGGGGGGGGGGGGGGGGGG
>NZ_JAELTJ010001364.1 GCF_016428805.1 Achromobacter sp. ASV32 | reverse complement strand
CCCCCCCCCCCCCCCCCCCCCCCCCCCCCCCCCCCCCCCCCCCCCCCCCCCCCCCCCCCCCCCCCCCCCCCCCCCCCCCCCCCCCCCCCCCCCCCCCCCCCCTTTTTCCAGCAGAAGACGGCATACGCGATCGGTTATTAGGTCTCGTGGGCTCGGAGATGTGTATAAGAGACAGACACCAGGCCGAGCAGCTGGCGGCGCTGGGCGACGACCTCTGAGGCGCCGCGCCGCCATGACCGCCCAGATCAAGAGCCTGTTGCTGGACGAGCGCCTGCCGCGCCTGGAAGTGCGCATGCTGCTCG
>NZ_JAELTJ010001363.1 GCF_016428805.1 Achromobacter sp. ASV32 | reverse complement strand
GTCGTTGCCCTGCTGGCGGGCCTGCGCCGCGATGCGGTCGCGCAGCGACGGCGATTCGACGGTGCCGGGGCAGATGGCATTGCAGCGGATGCCGCGCGCCACGAAATCGGCCGCCACCGCCTTGCTCCTGTCTCTTATACACATCTCCGAGCCCACGAGACCTAATAACCGATCGCGTATGCCGTCTTCGGCGTGTAAAGGGGGGGGGGGGGGGGGGGGGGGGGGGGGGGGGGGGGGGGGGGGGGGGGGGGGGGGGGGGGGGGGGGGGGGGGGGGGGGGGGGGGGGGGGGGGGGGGGGGGGG
>NZ_JAELTJ010001362.1 GCF_016428805.1 Achromobacter sp. ASV32 | reverse complement strand
CAGGGGCACGCCGCCCATCACTTCATCCACCAGGGCGATGCCGCTGGCGCCCAGCGCCAGCAGCACCTGGCGCGCGCCGTCGCCGCCGGTGGCCACCACACCCGCGGCGCGCGAGGCGCCGATGGCCCTGTCTCTTATACACATCTCCGAGCCCACGAGACCTAATAACCGATCGCGTATGCCGTCTTGTGCTTGTAAAAGGGGGGGGGGGGGGGGGGGGGGGGGGGGGGGGGGGGGGGGGGGGGGGGGGGGGGGGGGGGGGGGGGGGGGGGGGGGGGGGGGGGGGGGGGGGGGGGGGGGGG
>NZ_JAELTJ010001361.1 GCF_016428805.1 Achromobacter sp. ASV32 | reverse complement strand
CCCCCCCCCCCCCCCCCCCCCCCCCCCCCCCCCCCCCCCCCCCCCCCCCCCCCCCCCCCCCCCCCCCCCCCCCCCCCCCCCCCCCCCCCCCCCCCCCCCCCCTTTTTCAAGCACACGACGGCATACGCGATCGGTTATTAGGTCTCGTGGGCTCGGAGATGTGTATAAGAGACAGGTCCCAGACCTTGCGGGGTTGCTTGGATTTTTCGCCGGTGACCATTTCGTAGTTCAGGGCGGCGTCCAGGCGGGCCGAGTAGGGGAAGGTCATCATCTGGTAGGTGCCGGCGTTGTAGCGGTCGAGC
>NZ_JAELTJ010000152.1 GCF_016428805.1 Achromobacter sp. ASV32 | reverse complement strand
AAATGCGCAGCGACAGCAACGCCGTGCTGGATACGTTTGCGGAAACGTTGATGGCTGCCGTCGAGCAAGACCTGAAAGCGCTGCGCCTGACCGCCGGCTTCACGCCGCTGAGCCGCGCCCAGCCCACTGACTGCGCGCCGCTGGTGATGGATGCGGTGAAGGCCGCCGCCGACCAGCTGGGCTACGCCAGCATGCGCCTGCCCAGCGGCGCCGGCCACGACGCGGTCTACATGGCGCCCACCGGCCCCATCGGCATGATCTTCATCCCCTGCCTGAACGGCCGCAGCCACTGCCCCGAAGAATGGATCGAACCCGCCCAGCTGCTGGACGGCACCCGTGTGCTGTATCAGACGGTGCTGGAGCTGGACCGGGTACTGTCTCGCTAACGCTTGCGCCAACCAGGACACTCTTGACGCCATGGAACAGATAGAACTGAACGACAGCACCGCCGACCGCTACCTGCTGGATACCCCCGGGCTGACGCTGCTGGTGTTCCACAGCCGCACCTGCGGCACCTGCCGCATCGCGCGCGAACAGCTGCCCAAGCTGGACCTGCCGGTCGAACGGGTGTGCTGGGTCGATGCCGGCGACAACGGCGGCCTGGTCCAGCGCTACGAAGTCTTTCACCTGCCCGCCATGTTCGTGACGCGCGACGGCGCGTTCTTCGGCCCGGTGCAATCGACCCTGGCCGAATGGGACCTGCGCCAGCAGATCGGGCTGGCGCTGGACAGCTACCCCGCCGAACTGCCTTGACCCGGGGCGCGCCATGACACCCCTGCGCCGTCCGCTGGACACGCTGGCCACCAGCGTCATGCTGGTGCTGTGCATCTGCTGGGGCTTCCAGCAGATCGCCATCAAGCTGGTGGCCGCCGACATTTCGCCGATCATGCAGGTCGGCCTGCGCTCGGCGTTCGCCGCGCTGGTGCTGGCCGTCTTCGTCTGGCGCAGCGAAGGCCGGCGCGCGCTGCGCGACGGCACGCTGGGCGCCGGCCTGCTGGTGGGCGGGCTCTTCGGCCTGGAATTCCTGGCGGTCGCGCAAGGCTTGGTCTACACCACGGCCTCGCACATGTCGGTGTTTCTGTACACCGCGCCCATCTTCACCGCGCTGGGCCTGCACTGGCGCATGCCCGAAGAGCGCATGACGCCGCTGCAGTGGCTGGGCGTGGCGGTGGCGTTCGGCGGCATCGCCGTGGCGTTCCTGGGCAATGGCCGTCCGCAGGCCGGCGGCCGCGACATGCTGCTGGGCGACGGCCTGGGTCTGCTGGCCGGGCTGCTGTGGGGCGCCACCACGGTGGCGATCCGCCGCAGCGCGCTGTCGGAAGCCGCGCCGTCCAAGACGCTGTTCTATCAGATGGCGATGGCCGCCGTGCTGCTGCTGGGCTATGCCGCGGCCACCGGCAACGCCGGCATCCGCTACACCCAGGCAGCCGTGCTCAGCGTGGCATTCCAATCGGTGGTGGTGGCGCTGTCCAGCTACCTGGCGTGGTTCTGGCTGCTGCGCCGCTACCTGGCGTCGCGCCTGTCGATCCTGTCGTTCATGACGCCGCTGTTCGGCGTGTCGTTCGGCGTGCTGATCCTGGATGAGCCGCTGGACGGCGCCTTTGTCGTGGGCGCCTTGATGGTGCTGGCCGGCATCTCGCTGGTCAGCGGCGCGGGCCTGCTGCGCGAAAAGCTGCGGCGCGCGGCCAAACCCTGAACGGCTGAACGGGCGCGCGGCAGGCCGGCGGATGCAATGCCGGCCGATTGCGGCCGTGCCCGGGCCGGTTCACCCTGGAAGGCGCCTTCTCGTGTGAACCGGCCCTAGCCCGCACCGCGGGCCAGGCTTTTCCTGCCGCCCAGGTTCAACACGATCAACGCCGCGCCCGCCAGCACCAGCGCAAAGCCCCACCAATCGGCCGGAGCCGGGCGATCGCCCACCAGGGCCATCGCACCCAGCACGCCCACCACCGGCACCATCAGCGTCGTCAACGCCGCCACCGTGGCGCTGACCCGTTCGCTCAGCACGAACCACAGCCAATACGCCACCGCCGTGCCCAGCACGATATGGAACGTCAGCGCCGCCGCCACGCGGCCATCCCACCCTTGCACGGGAAACGACTCGCCGGCCAGCAACACGCCGGCCAGCGCGCAGGCCGCGCCCACCACCAGTTGCCAGGCCGTGACCACGATGCGATGCCCGGCCACCGGCCAGCGCTTCAGGTAGACCGTGCCGGCGGCCCACCCGAAGGCGGCGGTGAGCGGAAACACCAGGCCGCGCGCGGCGGCCAGGTCGTGTTCGCCGAAGACGGCGCGCAGCACCGGCCAGGCCAGCACCGCCACGCCCAGCCCGCCCAGCAACAGGGCCAGCCCGCGGCGGCGGTCCAGGCGTTCGCCCAGCACCAGCCACGCCAGCAGGGCCGACATCATCGGCATGGTGAAGGTCAGCACCGCCGCGCGCGACGTGCTGGTGCTGAGCTGCGCCCAGGCCACCGCCAGGTTGAACACCGCCACGGCCAGGATGCCGCCCACCAGGATGCCCAGCCACGAGCCGCGCGGCGGCAGCAGCGGCAAGCGCTTGGCGCGCGCCAGCGCCAGCAGCAGCAAGGCGCCGCTGCCCAGGCCCAGCAGGCGCAGGGTGAACGGCGGGCAGATCGACAGCACGATCTTCACCGCCGGCCAGTTCAGGCCCCAGAACAGGGCCAGTGCCACCGGGATCAGGCGCACGCGGCCTTTTCCCGGGCGATCAGGTCCGCCAGGCCCTGGCGCTGGCCGCCCTGGGCATCGAAGTTGGCGGGGTTGAGCCAGTGTTCGTAGGCGGCGCGCAGGGCCGGCCATTCGCCGTCGATGATCGAGAACCAGGCCGTGTCACGGCTGCGGCCCTTGTACACGGTCGCCTGGCGGAAGATGCCTTCGAACTGAAAGCCCAGGCGGGCCGCGGCGGCGCGCGATGGCGCGTTCAGGCTATCGCACTTCCATTCATAGCGGCGGTAGCCCGGTTCATCGAACACGCGGCGCATCAGCAGGTATTGCGCCTCGGTCGCGATGCGGGTGCGCTTGAGCAGCGGCGAGAACGCCACGAAGCCGACCTCGATGACGCCGTTGGCCGGATCGATGCGCATCAGCGACAGCGACCCGACGGCGCGTCCGGTGGCCAGGTCGATGACGGCGTGATGCATCGGATCGCTGGTGGCGTGCGCCTGTGCCTGCTCGGCGAACTGGCGGTACGCCGCCGCATCGGCGAAGGGGCCCACGCTCATGTAGGTCCAGTCGCGGCCATCGGGCGCCTGGCTGAACGCGTGAAACAGATCGGCCGCATGGCGCTCGGCGGCCAGGGGTTCCAGGCGGCAATAGCGGCCCTCGATGGGCGTCACCGGAGGACGCGGGCGCGGCGTCCAGCCAGGCAGGTCATGGCCGACGGGTTGTTGAAAAGCATTGACGCGGGGTTGCATGCTTGCGGAGCCTCATCCAGGTTGGAAAGCGCCGCCGGCGGTGGCGACGCAAGCAGGGCCGTTACATGGAAGCAGGCCCCGACATGCCCTCACGATAGCGAAATCGTGGCATGATAAAAAGCACCACGATCCCTGAATTCAATAGAGCCATGATAGACGGCGCCGCCTTGTTGTCCAGCCCCCTGGCGCGCGGGCCTGGCGCGCTGCCGCGCCAGCGCCAGCTGATCCAGCGTCTCAAGCAAGCCATCCTGGCCGGCCAGTTACCGGCGGGCGGCAAACTGCCCGCCTCGCGCGTGCTGGCCGACGAACTGGCGATTTCACGCAACACCGTGCTGATCGCCTACGAGCAACTGACCGCCGAAGGCTACGTCATCGCCGACCGCCAGGGCACGCGCGTCGCGCCCCTGTCCGCCGCGGCGGCCAGCGCGGCCAAGCAGGCCGCGGCGCCCGTGGCCCCCGCCTTTCACACCGCCCGGCGGCTGTCGCGCATCGTCCCTACCCGCGCGCCCAACGACGGGGCGCTGCCGCTCACGCCCGGCACGCCCGCGCTGACCCAATTTCCCATCAACGCCTGGCGCCGGGCGCAAGACCGCGCCCTGCAAGCCGCCCCCGCCGCCACGCTGGGCTATGGCCCGCCCGCGGGCGAACCCGCGCTACGCGAAGCCATTGCGCAATACCTGCGCGTGTCGCGCGGCGTGCGCTGCGACGCGCAGCGCATCGTCATCACCGAAGGCGCGCAAGGCGCGCTGGCCCTGTGCGTGCAGTTGCTGACCAATCCGGGCGACACCGCCTGGCTGGAAGAGCCTGGCTACCGCGGCGCCAAGGCGGCCTTCCACGCGGGCGACCTGAATGTGGTGGCCGTACGGGTGGACGCCGACGGCATCGCCATTGCCGATGACGCCTGGACCAAACAGACGCCGCGCCTGATCCAGACCACGCCCACGCACCAGTACCCCACCGGCGCCGTACTGTCCTTGGCCCGGCGGCTGGACCTGCTGGAGCGGGCCCGCCAGGCCGGCGCCTGGATCATCGAGGACGACTACGACAGCGAATTCCGCCACCAGGGCGAGCCTATCGCCGCCATGCAGGGCCTGCTGCCCGACGCGCCGGTGCTGTACGTGGGCACCTTCAGCAAGACCATGTTCCCTGCCCTGCGCCTGGGCTTCCTGGTGCTGCCCCAAGCCATCGCCGGGCCGGCGATGCCGTCGATCGTGGAAATGCTGCGCGGCGGCCACCGGCTGGAACAGCTGACCATGGCCGCCTTCATCGAGAACGGCCAGTTTTCGCGCCACCTGGGCCGCATGCGGCGGCTGTACCGCGAGCGCCAGACCGCGCTGCGCGAGGCGCTGGCGCAGCACCTGGGCGTGGACCACGAGGTCCTGGGCGGCCACAGCGGCCTGCACCTGACCGTGCGGCTGCCGCCCGACCTGCCCGACCGCGCCATCGTCGAACAGGCCCGCAAGCTGGGCATGAATCCCAATGCGCTGTCCACCTTCGCCGTCACGCCGCAACCGCAAGACAATGGCCTGGTGATGGGCTACGGCAACACCAGCGCCGACCGCTTTCCGGCGCTGGTCAGGCAATTGGGGAAACTGGCCAGGACGCTGCGGACCTGACGCTACCCCGCGCATCGCGCGCGGCCGATGCGCCGGCCCGGCGTCGCGGTTCAGGTCCGGCTGCTCAGCAGCTTGATGGCGGCCAGCGTGAAGAATACGCCCAGCACGCCGTCGATGGCGCGGCGCGCCCGGGCGTAGCCGCGCGCCATCGCCGCGCTGGAAAACACCACCGCGCACAGGCTGTAGAACGCCATGCCGGTCAGCGTGCAGGCGATGACAATGGCCGGCGCCACCCACTGCGGCGCGCCGGGCTTCAAGCCCAGCGAAATGATGGCGATCCAGGCCAGGATGGCCTTGGGGTTGCTGATCTGCACCGCCCAGCCGCGCGCAAAATACCCGAGTGCGCCGCGGCGCGCCCCGCCCGCCATCGCCGGCAGCGGCTGGCGGCGGGTGGCCGAGCGCAAGGATTTGAAGGCCAGCCACAGCAGGTACAGGCCGCCGGCGATCTTGATCGCGATCAGCGCGCCGGCGTAGGACGCCAGCACCACCGACAGGCCCAGCGCGGTCAGCACGCCCAGGCTGCACGAGCCCATCGCCACGCCCAGGCCCAGCATCACGCCGGCGCGGCGCCCCGCGCCCATCGCGGTGCCCAACGTGGCCAGCACCGCGGGGCCCGGGCTGACAGTGGCCAGCACGAAGGCCGAATAGGCCAGCAGCATGCCGGGCAGATACGAAGATGGCGAATCCATGGAAGCATCCTGAAAGGCGTTGGCCCAGGGCCTGATGACACGAAAACGAGCCCTGCACAGGCCCTAGCGGCGCGATTCCAGCGCCATGCGCAGCGCCAGGCCGGCCAGCACCGTGCCCATCAACCAGCGCTGCACCACCATCCATAGCGGCCGGCCATTCAGGAAACCGGCGATGGACCCGGCCATGATGGCAATGACGGCGTTGACCGACAGGCTGACCGCCACCTGCGTCAGCCCCAGCGCCAGCGACTGCGTGAACACGCTGCCGTGGTCGGGCTGGATGAACTGCGGCAGCAGCGACACGTACATCACCGCCACCTTGGGATTAAGCAGATTGGTCACCAGCCCCATCGAGAACAGCGTGCGGGCACTGCTGGCCGGCAGCTCGCGCACCTGGAAGGGCGAACGGCCGCCCGGGCGCACCGCCTGCCAGGCCAGGTACAGCAGATATAGCGCGCCGCCAAAGCGCAGCGCATCGTAGGCATAGGGCACCGCCATCAGCAGCACCGTGATGCCGAATGCCGCGCACAGCACGTAGAACACAAACCCCACCGCCACGCCGCCCAGGGAAATCAACCCGGCCTTGGGCCCCTGCGAGATCGAACGCGACACCAGATAGATCATGTTGGGCCCGGGCGTGAGCACCATGCCCAAGGCGACCAGGGCAAAAGTCAGAAGATTGGCAATATCGGGCATGGTGAGCCGGCGGACGCCGGACGGCAGTGAAGGAATGTTCTGCACGTTATCCGAAATCTGTATCGGAACAGCCGATATTTCTGGCGTGGCGCAGCGGGTCCGCGCCGCCCGCGCGGCGTCAGGACAACACCCCGCTGAATAAACGCTGACCGCGGCCACTTTTTAATGTGGACGGATGGGAGACGCGCCCGGACAGGGATAGAGTGGCAAAGGGGCGCAGCCAGGGAGGACTCGCACATGCCGCTACGCAAATCGCCACCGGCGCACAAGCCGGCCGCCATCCGGGTCGGCATCGGCGGCTGGACCTACGCCCCCTGGCGCGGCGCCTTCTACCCCGAAGGCCTGCCCCACGCCCGCGAGCTGGAATACGCCAGCCGCCAGCTCACCGCCATCGAAATCAACGGCACCTATTACAGCAGCCAGAAGCCGGCCACCTTCGCCAAGTGGCGCGATGAAACGCCCGACGGTTTCGTGTTTTCGCTCAAGGCCTCGCGCTACGCCACCAACCGGCGCGAGCTGGCCGGCGCGGGAGAATCGATCCATCGTTTCGTGCATTCCGGCATCGCCGAACTGGGCCCCAAGCTGGGCCCGATCGTGTGGCAGTTCGCGCCCACCAAAGTGTTCAATCCGGAAGACTTCGGCGCCTTCCTGGCTTTGCTGCCCGACGCGGTCGACGGCCTGCCGCTGCGCCACGTGCTGGACGTGCGCCACCCCAGCTTCGCCTGCGAGCAATACCTGGACATGGCCCGCCGCCACGGCGCGGCCACCGTCTACACCGACAGTGAAGACTATCCCTCGCTGGCCGACCGCACCGGCCCCTTTGTCTATGCGCGGCTGATGCGCGCCAGCACCGCCTTCAAGGCCGGCTACGCGCCCAAGGTGCTGGACGCCTGGGCCGGCCGGCTGCGCACCTGGGCGCGCGGCGCCGACCCGGCCGACCTGCCGCGCATCGGCGCGCACAAGGCCGCGGGCGGCGCGAAGCCGCAGGACGTGTATGCGTTTTTCATCAATGGCGCCAAGGAACGCGCGCCGGCCGCGGCGCGCGCCATGATCGAACGGCTGTAGCGCGGACGATGTCCGCGCCAGGCCCCCGCGCCGCCTGGACCGGCGCGGGGGCCGGCCTGTGCGAGGCGCCTTCTGGTGGGAACAGGCCCTAGTTCGCGACCGGCGTGCGCAACGTCACGAACTCTTCGGCCGCCGTCGGGTGGATCCCGATGGTCTCGTCGAACACCTGCTTGGTCGCGCCCGCCTTCAAGGCGACGGCGATGCCCTGCAGGATTTCGCCGGCATCCGGCCCCACCATGTGCACGCCCAGCACGCGGTCGGTCCTGGCGTCCACGATCAGCTTCATCAGGGTCTTTTCCTGCGACTCGGTCAGCGTCAGCTTCATCGGGCGGAAGCGGCTTTCGAACAGCTTGATCTCGTGGCCGGCCTCGCGCGCCTCTTCGGTGGTCAGGCCCACCGTGCCGATATTGGGCAGGCTGAACACGGCGGTCGGGATCAGCTTGTAGTCCACCTTGCGGTATTCCTCGGGGCGGAACAGGCGGCGCGCCACTGCCATGCCCTCGGCCAGCGCCACCGGCGTCAGCGGCACCCGGCCGATGACGTCGCCCAGCGCCAGGATCGACGGCTCGGCCGTGCGGTATTCGTCGTCCACGTCGATGAAGCCCTTGTCATTCAGCTTCACGCCGGTGTTTTCCAGCCCCAGGTTGTCCAGCATCGGGCGGCGGCCGGTGGCATAGAACACGCAATCGGTCTCGATCACCGAGCCGTCCTTCAGCGTGGCGGCCAGCGTGCCGCCGGCGCGCTTGTCGATGCGCGCGACCTCGGCGTCAAAGCGCAGGTCGACGCCCTTCTTGGTGAGCTCGTCGCGCAGATGTTCGCGCACCGCGCCGTCAAAGCCGCGCAGGAACAGCGGGCCCCGGTAGACCTGGGTGGTCTGGGCGCCCATGCCATTGAAAATAGAGGCGAATTCCACCGCGATGTAGCCGCCGCCCACCACCAGCACGCGCTTGGGCAGCGCGGGCAGGAAGAAGGCCTCGTTCGAGGTGATGGCGTGTTCCTTGCCGGGGATGTCCGGCACTTGCGGCCAGCCGCCGGTGGCCACCAGGATGTGGGCGGCGGTGTAGGACTTGCCGTCGACCTCGACGGTGTGCGGGTCCTTGATGCGGGCGTGGGCTTCGAGCAACGTCACGCCGCTATTGACCAGCAAATTTCGGTAAATGCCGTTCAGGCGCTGGATCTCGCGATTTTTGTTGGCGATCAGCGTCGCCCAGTCGAAGCGCGGTTCGCCGACGCTCCAGCCGAAGCCGTGCGCCTGTTCGAAATCTTCGCTGTAGTGGGCGCCGTAGACCAGCAGCTTCTTGGGCACGCAGCCCACGTTGACGCAGGTGCCACCCAGGTAGCGGCTTTCCGCCACGGCCACGCGGGCGCCGAAGCCGGCCGCAAAACGGGCCGCGCGCACGCCGCCCGAGCCCGCGCCGATCACAAACAGGTCAAAATCGAATGCCATGGTGTTTCCTTCGCAGCCGCCGTGCGGGGCCGCGCTCACTGTCCGGGAAACCCCTATTTTGCACCACGGCCGCCGGGCCTTGCGATACATTGACCGCCAGGGCTGCGCTGCCGCCCCTTTTCCCTGGAGCAAGACTCATGTCGCTGGAAACCTGGCTGGCCTTTCTGGGCGCATCCGCCCTGCTGGTGATGCTGCCTGGCCCCACCATCCTGACCGTCATCAGCTATTCCATCACCCACGGCAAACGCGCCCGCCTGCCGCTGGTGCTGGCCGTGGCGCTGGGCGATTCCACCGCGCTGGCGCTGTCGCTGCTGGGCCTGGGCGCCCTGCTGTCGGCGTCGGCATTCTGGTTCACCGTGGTCAAGACCGTGGGCGGCCTGTATCTGCTGTACCTGGGCTTCAAGCTGCTGCGCGCCGGCGTGTCGCCCGCCACCTTGCCGCAGGCCGGCGAAGCCGGTTCGCGCTGGAAGCTGTTCGCCAACACCTACCTGGTCACGGCGCTGAACCCCAAGGGCATCATCTTCTTTGTCGCCTTCCTGCCCCAGTTCATCGACCCGACCGGCAACGTCTCGCGCCAGTTGTGGACGCTGTCGGCCACCTTCGTGGCCTGCGCCGGCATCAACGCCACGCTCTACGCGCTGTTCGCCGGCTCGGCGCGCCGCCTGCTGGCCTCGCCCCGGGCACAGCGGGGTTTCAACCTGGGCGGCGGCGCGCTGCTGTCGGCCGCGGGCATCTGGGCCTTGCTGGCGCGCCGAACCTGATGTCGCAGGAACTGCCCGGCAAGGAACGGGCCCGGCGGCCATCGAGTGCGCCGCCGCCCTCCTTCACGGCGTGATCACGGCAACGCCGCCGACACGGCCTGCGGGTCCAGCCCGTAGCGGCGGATCGCATCCGCCGCCTGTTCCGGCGGCACCGTGCCCTCGTCCGCCAGCGCCTTCAGCGTTGCCAGCACGATGTGATGCCGGTCCACCTCGAAGAACGCCCGCAAGGCCTGCCGGGTGTCCGACCGGCCAAAACCGTCGGTGCCCAGCGTGACGTAGCGGCGGCCTTCCAGGAAGGGGCGGATCTGCTCGGCCACCGTCTTCATGTAGTCGGTTGCCGCCACCACCGGCCCGGCGCTGGCGGCCAGGCTCGTTTGCGCATAGCCCCGCCGCGGCGCGGCCAGCGGATGCAGGCGGTTCCAGCGTTCGGTTTCCTGCCCGTCGCGCCGCAGTTCCGAATAGCTGGTGACGCTCCAGACATCGGCCGCCACGCCATAGTCCTGCTTGAGCAGCTCGGCCGCAGCCAGGGTTTCGGCCAGGATCGCGCCGCTGCCCAGCAGTTGCGCGCGCACGTCCCCCGGCCCGGCCTCGCGCAGGCGGTACATGCCCTTGAGGATGCCGGTCTCGGCGCCTTCCGGCAGCGGCGGATGCGCGGTCTTTTCGTTGATCAGCGTCAGGTAGTAGAAAACGTCTTCCTCTTCCTGGTACATGCGGCGCAGGCCGTCCTGCACGATCACCGCGATCTCGTAGGCATAGGCCGGATCGTAGGCCACGCACGACGGAATCACCGACGCCAACACGTGGCTGTGGCCGTCATCGTGCTGCAGCCCTTCGCCTTCCAGGGTGGTGCGGCCCGACGTGGCGCCCAGCAGGAAGCCGCGTGCGCGGATGTCGCCGGCCGCCCAGGCCAGGTCGCCCACGCGCTGAAAGCCGAACATCGAATAGAAGATGTAGAACGGAATCGTCGCCACGCCATGCGTGCTGTAGGCCGTGGCGGCCGCGATCCATGACGACATCGCGCCCGACTCGTTGATGCCTTCCTGCAGGATCTGGCCGCGCCGGTCTTCGCGATAGACGCTGAGCTGGTCCGCGTCCTGCGGCGTATACAGCTGGCCCACGTGCGAATAGATGCCCACCTGGCGGAACATGCCATCCATGCCGAAGGTGCGCGATTCATCGGGGACGATCGGCACCACTTTCGCGCCGATGTCCGGGTCCTTCAGCAGTTGCGCCAGGATGCGCACGAACGCCATGGTGGTGGAGAACTCGCGCCCGTCGCTGCCCTTCAGGTGCGAGGCGAACGCGGCCAGCGCCGGCATGGCCTGCGGCCCGGGGCCCGGCGGACGGCGCGGCAAATGGCCGCCCGCGCGCTGGATGCCGGCCTCGAAATACGCCTGCTCGGCGCTGCCCGGCGCCGGCTTGATGTAGGGAATCTCCGGCAGTTGCTCGTCCGGCACGGGAATGCCGAAGCGATCGCGGAACGCCCGCACCGCCGGGTCCGCCATCTTCTTTTGCTGGTGGTTGGTATTGGCCGCTTCGCCGGCCGCCCCCATGCCGTAGCCCTTGACCGTCTTGGCCAGGATCACGGTGGGCTGGCCCCGATGCGCCAGCGCCGCGGCGTAGGCCGCATACACCTTGACCGGGTCATGCCCGCCGCGATTCAGCGCCCCGATCTCGTCGTCGGACAGATGCGCCACGCGTTCGAGCAGTACCGGGTCCGCGCCAAAGAAATGCTCCCGCACATAGGCGCCGCCGCGGGCCTTGAACACCTGGTATTCGCCGTCCACGCATTGCATCATGCGGCGGCGCAGCCGGCCGTCGTGGTCCTGCGCCAGCAGCGCATCCCAACCGCCGCCCCAGACCACCTTGATCACATTCCAGCCCGCGCCGCGGTATACGCTTTCCAGTTCCTGGATGATCTTGGCGTTGCCGCGCACCGGGCCGTCCAGGCGCTGCAGATTGCAATTGACCACGAAAATCAGGTTGTCCAGCTTTTCGCGCCCGGCCATGGCCACCGCCGCCAGCGTTTCGGGCTGGTCCTGCTCGCCGTCGCCCAGAAAGCCCCACACGCGGCGGTTCTGCGCGGGGATCAGCTCGCGGTCTTCCAGGTAGCGCATATAGCGCGCCTGATACGCCGCCATCAGCGGCCCCAGCCCCATCGACACCGTCGGAAACTGCCAGAAGTCCGGCATGGTGCGCGGGTGCGGATACGAGGCCAGTCCGCCGCCGCCGATCTCGCGGCGGAAGCGATCCAGTTCCGCCTCCGAGATACGGCCCTCCAGATAGGCGCGGGCATAGATGCCTGGCGCCGAGTGCCCCTGGATGTAGAGCATGTCGCCCAGGTAATCCGGCGTGGCCGCGCGGAAGAAATGGCGAAAACCCGTTTCATACAGGGTGGTCGCCGACGCGTAGGTGGCGATGTGTCCGCCCACGCCTGAGGTCTTGCCCGCGCGCAGCACCATGGCCATCGCGTTCCAGCGCAGGTAGGCGTCCAGCCGGGACTCGATGCCCACGTCGCCCGGAAACGGCGCCTGCGCCGCCGGACCGATCGAATTGACATACGGCGTGGCGCCCGGCGCGGTATAGCCGCCCAGCCGCGCGCGGTCCTGGTTGATCAGCTGGTCCAGCAGATAGTGCGTGCGCGCCAGCCCTTCGTGGGCCAGCACTGCCTGCATTGCCTCCAGCCATTCGCGGGTTTCCTGCGGGTCGGCGTCGATAGGATCGATTTCGGTTTCCATGGGCATCCTCCATTGGGGAAAGCGGCGCCTGCACGCAACGGGCCGTCGCCTTCATTTCATATCGTGAATTGCATTTGCATAATGTGCAATTGCAATCGTATGAAGGTTCCCGAACAATTGCAAGTGCAACTACATGCGGAGTTTCGGGCCACCGCCTCTACAATCGCGGCAGCAAAACCTCCAGACAAGGAAACGACCGCATGGCCACGGGCAAGCCCGACGCGTGGAGCCTCTTTCTGACCGCGCACGCGCTGGTAGTGGAAGAGATCGAGAAAAGACTGTCCGCCGCCGATCTGCCGCCGCTCGCGTGGTACGACGCGCTGTGGGCGCTGGAGCGCGCGCCGCAAGGCACCGCCCGCATGTTCGAAATGGCCGAGCGCATGGTCATCGCGCGCTACAACCTGACGCGGCTGATGGACCGGATCGAGGCGGCCGGGCTGGTCGAGCGGTTCCGCAGCGACGAAGACCGGCGCGCGACCTTTGCCCGGATCACACCGGACGGCCTGGCGCTACGGCGCAAGATGTGGAAAATCTACGGACCGGCGATTGACGAGCTGTTCCTGTCGCGGCTGCCGCAGGCGCAGCAGGACGTCATGGCCGAACAGTTCCGCGGCATCGCCCGGCATGTGCGGGCGTTGACGAAAAGCGCGGCTGAGTAGCGTTGCCTGCCGGGCGAAATCACACCGTCATTCGACCAGGCAGGCTCATCAGGCAAGCCCGTCCAGGCCCCCATGGAGAAAACCC
>NZ_JAELTJ010001360.1 GCF_016428805.1 Achromobacter sp. ASV32 | reverse complement strand
CCCCCCCCCCCCCCCCCCCCCCCCCCCCCCCCCCCCCCCCCCCCCCCCCCCCCCCCCCCCCCCCCCCCCCCCCCCCCCCCCCCCCCCCCCCCCCCCCCCCCCCTTTTCACGCCGAAGACGGCATCCGAGATCGGTTATTAGGTCTCGTGGGCTCGGAGATGTGTATAAGAGACAGGGCGTGAAGTAGCTCAGACAGACGTCGCGCAGTTCGATTTTGGCGGTGGCCGGCTCGGGCTTCAGGTTGTGGACGACAGCGCTCATCACGGCACCTTCCTGGCGAAGTCGGCGATCACCAGGTCTTC
>NZ_JAELTJ010001359.1 GCF_016428805.1 Achromobacter sp. ASV32 | reverse complement strand
CCCCCCCCCCCCCCCCCCCCCCCCCCCCCCCCCCCCCCCCCCCCCCCCCCCCCCCCCCCCCCCCCCCCCCCCCCCCCCCCCCCCCCCCCCCCCCCCCCCCCCCTTTTCAACCACAAGACGGCATACGCGATCGGTTATTAGGTCTCGTGGGCTCGGAGATGTGTATAAGAGACAGAGGCTGAACTGCGCCGGCATCTCCTGCCGCGCGCGCCGCAGATGACGCCGGCCGAACTGGTCGATCTGGGCGAAGCCTATGCCCGCGAGACCGGCTACCCGGTGCAGTACCAGTGGACGCTGCTCAA
>NZ_JAELTJ010001358.1 GCF_016428805.1 Achromobacter sp. ASV32 | reverse complement strand
TTGCAGGAAGTGGAGAACACCGAAGGCACGCTGCGCATGAACGACATCGGCCGCGTCACGTTCACTACGCGTGAAGCGTTGGCGGTCGATCGCTATGCCGATGTGCCGGCGCCTTTATCCCTGTCTCTTATACACATCTCCGAGCCCACGAGACCTAATAACCGATCTCGTATGCCGGCTTCTGGTTGAAAAGGGGGGGGGGGGGGGGGGGGGGGGGGGGGGGGGGGGGGGGGGGGGGGGGGGGGGGGGGGGGGGGGGGGGGGGGGGGGGGGGGGGGGGGGGGGGGGGGGGGGGG
>NZ_JAELTJ010001357.1 GCF_016428805.1 Achromobacter sp. ASV32 | reverse complement strand
CCCCCCCCCCCCCCCCCCCCCCCCCCCCCCCCCCCCCCCCCCCCCCCCCCCCCCCCCCCCCCCCCCCCCCCCCCCCCCCCCCCCCCCCCCCCCCCCCCCCCCCTTTTCACGCACACGACGGCATACGCGATCGGTTATTAGGTCTCGTGGGCTCGGAGATGTGTATAAGAGACAGGGGTAAGCCGCAGGTGGCCTATCGCGAAACCATCCGCAAGACCTGCGACGAAGTCGAAGGCAAATTCGTCAAGCAGTCGGGCGGCCGTGGCCAGTATGGCCACGTGGTGCTCAAGCTGGAACCCCAG
>NZ_JAELTJ010001356.1 GCF_016428805.1 Achromobacter sp. ASV32 | reverse complement strand
CCCCCCCCCCCCCCCCCCCCCCCCCCCCCCCCCCCCCCCCCCCCCCCCCCCCCCCCCCCCCCCCCCCCCCCCCCCCCCCCCCCCCCCCCCCCCCCCCCCCCCCTTTTCACGCCCAAGACGGCATACGCGATCGGTTATTAGGTCTCGTGGGCTCGGAGATGTGTATAAGAGACAGGTACGACTTAGCGCGGGCTACGCTGGTAGCTCGCCCCGATCCAATGAGAGCGATTCGCGCCGAACTGTTTAGCGGGCTGCCAGTGGCTGAAATGATCAAGCGCCGGTGGCTCGAGGCCGCAGACATT
>NZ_JAELTJ010001355.1 GCF_016428805.1 Achromobacter sp. ASV32 | reverse complement strand
GTTGGACGCGGCGCGCGCGCCCCAGTCGTGGCCGACCAGCAGCGGCCGCTTCAGCCCCAGCGCGGCAATGAAGTCCAGCAGGTCGCGGCCCAGCGCGGCCAGTTCGCCGCTTCGCGGTGTGTCGGCCCTGTCTCTTATACACATCTCCGAGCCCACGAGACCTAATAACCGATCGCGTATGCCGTCTTCTGCTTGAAAAGTGGGGGGGGGGGGGGGGGGGGGGGGGGGGGGGGGGGGGGGGGGGGGGGGGGGGGGGGGGGGGGGGGGGGGGGGGGGGGGGGGGGGGGGGGGGGGGGGGGGGG
>NZ_JAELTJ010001354.1 GCF_016428805.1 Achromobacter sp. ASV32 | reverse complement strand
CCCCCCCCCCCCCCCCCCCCCCCCCCCCCCCCCCCCCCCCCCCCCCCCCCCCCCCCCCCCCCCCCCCCCCCCCCCCCCCCCCCCCCCCCCCCCCCCCCCCCCCTTTTCACGCAGAAGACGGCATCCGCGATCGGTTATTAGGTCTCGTGGGCTCGGAGATGTGTATAAGAGACAGGGGGAGGACGGCGCGGGGGGCGGCGTGCTGCTTTCGGATTCGGCTGTCGGGGGGAGGCCCGGGACGCCCCGGGCCCATGGCGGTTACATTCGGGGTATGTCTTTTCAGGAGTGCTGCCCATGTCTAC
>NZ_JAELTJ010001353.1 GCF_016428805.1 Achromobacter sp. ASV32 | reverse complement strand
CCCCCCCCCCCCCCCCCCCCCCCCCCCCCCCCCCCCCCCCCCCCCCCCCCCCCCCCCCCCCCCCCCCCCCCCCCCCCCCCCCCCCCCCCCCCCCCCCCCCCTCTTTTCACGCAGAAGACGGCATACGCGATCGGTTATTAGGTCTCGTGGGCTCGGAGATGTGTATAAGAGACAGGGCTCCCTGGGCCTGATCGGCCGCCGCGCCGAACTGCTGGACAGCCTGCGCGCCGAATTGCCGGACACGACGGTCTACACCCTGGCGCTGGATGTCACGCGCGAGGCCGACGCCATGACGGCGC
>NZ_JAELTJ010001352.1 GCF_016428805.1 Achromobacter sp. ASV32 | reverse complement strand
CCCCCCCCCCCCCCCCCCCCCCCCCCCCCCCCCCCCCCCCCCCCCCCCCCCCCCCCCCCCCCCCCCCCCCCCCCCCCCCCCCCCCCCCCCCCCCCCCCCCCCCTTTACAACCAGAAGACGGCATACGCGATCGGTTATTAGGTCTCGTGGGCTCGGAGATGTGTATAAGAGACAGGGTAGAAGGTGACGCCCCAGCCGACCAACTGGGTCAGGCCCAGGCAGACGATGGCGCGGAGGGCGATCACGGGCGCTGCGGCGGCGTTGTGTCGCCTTCGCCCAGCGCGCGCTGCATTAGCACGGTG
>NZ_JAELTJ010001351.1 GCF_016428805.1 Achromobacter sp. ASV32 | reverse complement strand
GTCCCAAGCGGTGGTCAGGTCGTTGCCAACAGGCGAAACGATACCAAGGCCAGTGATGACGACTCGTCGCTTCACGGATGACTCCTCAAACAGACAAAAGAAAGGCGGCTTTCGGGATGCACTGCACCTGTCTCTTATACACATCTCCGAGCCCACGAGACCTAATAACCGATCTCGTATGCCGGCGTCTGCGTGAAAAGGGGGGGGGGGGGGGGGGGGGGGGGGGGGGGGGGGGGGGGGGGGGGGGGGGGGGGGGGGGGGGGGGGGGGGGGGGGGGGGGGGGGGGGGGGGGGGGGGGGGGG
>NZ_JAELTJ010000151.1 GCF_016428805.1 Achromobacter sp. ASV32 | reverse complement strand
GGGTGATGCCCGCCGGCAGCGCCGGCAGGCCGCCGGCCAGGGTGATGTCGCCTTGCAGCCAGCGGATGCCACTGGCCTGGCCCGTGGGCGGATGGCGGCGCAGCGCGTAGACCTCGTGGCCGCGCGCCAGCAAGCGGTGCGCGGCCCGTTGGCCGAGGTCGCCGCAGCCGATGAAGAGCACGCGTTCAGCCATGTCGCGCGGCGCCGGCTACATGCCGCTGTAGACGGGACCTTCGCCGCCTTGCGGCGCCACCCAGACGATGTTCTGGGTCGGGTCCTTGATGTCGCAGGTCTTGCAGTGCACGCAGTTCTGCGCGTTGATCTGCAGGCGGTCGTCGCCGTGGTCATCTTTGATGAACTCGTACACGCCGGCCGGACAGTAGCGCGCTTCCGGGCCGCCATACGTGGCCAGGTTGACCTTGACCGGCACCGATGGGTCTTTCAGCGTCAGGTGGACGGGTTCGTTTTCATCATGGTTGGTGTTCGAGATGAACACCGAGCTGAGCTTGTCGAAGGTCAGCTTGCCGTCGGGCTTGGGGTAGTCGATGCGGGCGCACTGCGAGGCCGGTTGCAGGCACGCATGGTCCGGCTTGCTGTGGCGCAGGGTCCAGGGCATCTTGCCCTTGAACACCAGTTGCTCGATGCCGGTCATCAGCGTGGCCACGGTGCGGCCCTTCTTGAACCACTGCTTGAAGTTGCGCGCCTTGTTCAGTTCGTCGTGCAGCCACGAGGCCTTGAAGGCTTCGGGGTAGGCGGCCAGTTCGTCCTGGCGGCGGTCGGCCACCAGCGCGTCGAACGCGGCTTCGGCGGCCAGCTTGCCGGACTTGATGGCGGCATGGCTGCCCTTGATGCGCGAGGCATTCAGGAAGCCGGCTTCACAGCCGACCAGCACGCCGCCCGGGAAGGTCAGCTTGGGCAGCGACAGCAGGCCGCCCGCGGTGATGGCGCGCGCGCCGTAGGCGATGCGCTTGCCGCCTTCGAAGGTGCCGCGAATGGCGGGGTGGGTCTTGTAGCGCTGGAATTCGTCAAACGGCGACAGCCAGGGGTTGGCGTAATCCAGGCCGACGATCATGCCAACGGCCACCAGGTTGTTGTCCAGGTGGTAGAGGAACGAGCCGCCGTAGGTGTCGGAGTCCAGCGGCCAGCCGGCGGTGTGGATCACCAGGCCGGGCTTGGACTGGGCCGGGTCGACTTCCCACATTTCCTTGATGCCGATGCCGTAGGCCTGCGGGTCGCGGCCGTCGTCCAGCTTGTAGCGGTCGATCAGCTGGCGGCCCAATTGGCCGCGCGCGCCTTCGGCGAACACGGTGTAGCGCGCATGCAGTTCCATGCCGGGCTGGTAGTGGTCGGTGTGGCTGCCGTCACGGGCCACGCCCATGTCGCCGGTGGCCACGCCGCGCACGGCGCCGTTTTCGTCGTACAGCACTTCGACCGCGGCAAAGCCCGGGAAGATCTCGACGCCCAGCGCCTCGGCCTGTTCGCCCAGCCACTTGACGACGTCGCCCAGGCGGACAATGTAGTTGCCTTCATTGTGGAAACAGGGCGGCAGCAGCCAGTTCGGCGTGGCGCGCGCGCCGTTTTGCGACAGGAACAGGAACTTGTCCTGCGTGACGGGCACGTTCAGCGGCGCGCCCTTGGCTTTCCAGTCGGGAATCAGTTCGGTCAGCGCCAGCGGGTCCATGACGGCGCCGGACAGGATGTGCGCGCCCAGCTCGGCGCCCTTTTCAAGGACGCAGACGCCGATTTCCTGGTTTTTCTCAGCGGCCAGCTGCTTCAGACGGATGGCGGTGGCCAGGCCGGCGGGTCCACCGCCAACCACGACCACGTCATATTCCATCGACTCGCGTTCAGACATTGCAAAGCTCCCCGTATGTATTCCATATATGGCTGGAAGTATTATCGGCGATTGTATTGCAGGCGGAGACCTTGTACGTCTTCGCATTTCTTTCAGCCATCAGGAGCAATTGGTGAACCCGGACACTCAGTCTGCGCGGATTCTGGCGGTGGGCGACACCCATCAAGTGGATTTGCCCTTGCGTTGGGGCGACTCGGACGCCTTGAACCATCTGAACAACACGCTGTATTTCCGCCTCATGGAAGAGGCCCGCATGCAGATTCTGTACGACGCGGGCTTCGAACTGCCGGCCGACGACGGCGCCATCCTGGCGCACGCATCCTGCGATTTCCTGCGGCCCCTGACCTATCCGGCGACCGTGCGGGTGACGCACAAAGTGACCCGCATCGGCCGCTCCAGCGCCGAATTCGAGTTGCTGCTCGAGAAGGTCGGCGATGACGCAGGCCCCTACGCCCGCGGCCGCAATGTGCTGGTCTGGATGGATTACGTGGCCAATACGTCCGCACCGTGGCCGCCCGAAGTGCTGGCCAAGATGGCCACGCAGTTCCAGCCGGCGGCGTAGTTCATGGCCTGGCGCTTGGTCCGGCTTTGTGGCGCCGTTTGAAACAGCGCGCGCATTTGCCGGGCATGCCGTTAAAATCAAGCGCAAACCATAATAGAAATAGAAGGGCGCGCCACCCTCGGCGACGCGACCCGGCAGGCATCGGGCTCAGCTGCGATGCCGTCGGCAAGCGGCGCCGGCAGCCGCGCCTCAAGGAAAAACAGGGCTCGCCGCCATGCTGCGAGACTCTCTTCAGTTCGACCTTAATTAGGAGTTGGAGCGATGGACAAGGTTTTTGCAAGCGCCCAGGAGGCGCTGGCAGGCATCGTCAAAGACGGCCAGATGATCGCCGTGGGCGGTTTCGGCCTTTGCGGCATTCCCGAGGCCCTGATCGCCGCGCTGCGCGATTCGGGCGTCAAGGACCTCACTTGCATCAGCAATAACGCGGGCGTCGACGGCTTCGGCCTGGGCCAGTTGCTCAATACCCGCCAGGTCCGCAAGATGATCGCGTCGTATGTGGGTGAAAACAAGGAATTCGAGCGGCAGTACCTGTCGGGCGAGCTTGAACTTGAATTCACGCCGCAGGGCACGCTGGCTGAAAAGCTGCGCGCGGGCGGCGCCGGCATCCCGGCCTTCTTCACCCGCACTGGCGTGGGCACCATCGTGGCCGACGGCAAGGAAATCCGCGAATTCGACGGCCAGCAGTACGTGATGGAGCGTTCGCTGGTGCCGGACGTGTCGCTGGTCAAGGCGCACATCGCCGACCGCAGCGGCAACCTGGTGTTCCGCAAGACGGCGCGCAACTTCAATCCGAACGTGGCGATGGCCGGCAAGTTCACCGTGGTCGAGGTCGAGGAAATCGTCGACACCGGCAGCCTGGACCCCGACCAGATCCACCTGCCCGGCATCTATGTGCACCGGATCGTGCTGAACACGAACCCGGAAAAGCGCATCGAACAACGCACCACTCGCCCGGCCTAAGGAGAACACGACATGGCATGGTCCCGCGATGAAATGGCGGCACGCGCCGCGCGCGAGCTGCAAGACGGTTTTTACGTGAACCTGGGTATCGGCCTGCCGACCCTGGTGGCCAACCACGTGCCCAAGGGCGTGGAAGTGTGGCTGCAATCCGAAAACGGCCTGCTCGGCATCGGTCCGTTCCCGACCGACGCCGAAGTCGACGCCGACCTGATCAACGCCGGCAAGCAGACGGTCACGACGCTGCCTGGCTCGTCGATCTTCTCGTCGGCCGATTCGTTCGCGATGATCCGCGGCGGCAAGATCAATCTGGCCATCCTGGGCGCGATGCAGGTGTCCGAAAAGGGCGACCTGGCCAACTGGATGATCCCGGGCAAGATGGTCAAGGGCATGGGCGGCGCGATGGACCTGGTGGCCGGCGTCGGCCGGGTCGTGGTCCTGATGGAGCACGTGGCCAAGAAAAAGGACGGCACCGAAGACATCAAGCTGCTGCCCGAATGCAACCTGCCGCTGACCGGCGTGGGCGTGGTTGACCTGATCATTACCGACCTGGGCGTGATGGAAGTCACCGAAAACGGCCTGAAGCTGCTGGAAACGGCGCCTGGCGTGACGGTGGACGAAATCCAGTCCAAGACCCGCGCCAAGCTGGATGTGTCGGCGGTCAAGTAAACGCCGCTGACCGCAAAACGAAAACGCCCCGCATGGGGCGTTTTTCATTGGGGCCGCGGCAGCAAAGGACTTGGCGCCGGGCGGCGGGGCGCCGCGTCAGGCCGCTTCCCGCAGCAGCATGCCCACGTGCGGGATGCCGTCTTCGATGTATTCCTCGGTGACCGGCACGAAGCCGTGGCCGCCGTAGTACGTCTTGAGCCGGGCCTGGGCGCCCAGGTAGACCGGCTGGCCGGGCCACAGGCGCGCCACTTCGGCCTTGGCGCGGCGCATCAGCTCATGGCCCAGTCCGGTGCCGCGAGCCGCTGGCGCCGTGATTACGCGGCCGATGACGGCCTGGCCGTCGTTCAGCGCCGGTTCGAGCAGGCGGCAGTAGGCCAGCAGGACGTCATCCTGCCAGGCCATCAGGTGTTCGGTCTGCCCCAGCAGGTCCTTGCCGTCCATGTCCAGGAAGACGCAGTTCTGTTCCACCACGAAGACTTCCGAGCGCAGGCGCAGGATGGCGTACAGCTCGGCGGGGGTGAGTTCGGCGTGGGGTTTGCAGATCCAGGTGGGCATGCGGACGGTTCCGGAAATCGGGAGTAAAGAAGGGGCAAATAGCGTACCTCAAACCGGCCCCGTTTCTTTTGATGCACTGTTACATAAATTCACGGGTATACCCTTAGTATGAAAATGAATTTTCTTATCTAAAATTTATGTGTAAACAGATTTACACAATCGCCCGCTACTCTCCCGCTCCCTTCCCCGATGAACAAGGCCGTACTCACGATCGCTGATCGGATCGCCCGGGCCCAGCCCGCGCTGAGCCGCACGCAGCACAAGATGGCCGAATACGTGCTGGCGCACCAGTTCCGCGTCGCCACCATGACCATCGACGAATTCGCGGCGGCGGTAGGCGTGTCGGTGGCCACGGCCAACCGCTTCGCGCGCGCCCTGGACCTGCCCGGCTATCCGCAATTTCGCGCCGAACTGGCGCGTGGCTTCGAAGCCGCACTGGAACCCGTCGAAAAGCTGCGCACGGAATTGGCGCACTCGGCCAGCGCGGTGCAGATCTTCGCGGCCACGCTCGAAGAGGACATCCGCAACGCGCAGCGCAACCTGCAATCGCTGGACCCGGCCGCCTGTGACCAGGCGGTGGAAGCGATTCTGGCCGCCGAGCGCGTCTTCATCATCGGCTTCGGCGCCAGCGGTTTCCTGGCTGGCCTGTTGCAACGCGGTCTGTGCATGCACCTGCATTCGGTCGAATCGCTGGCCGGTCCTGGGGGCGTATCGCACGCTGCGCGGCAGATGTCGCGCATGACCAGCAAAGACCTGGTCATCGCCATCGGTTTTCCGCGCTACCTGGCCGACACGGTGACCCTGGCGGGCGCCGCCCAGCAGGCCGGCGTGCCGGTGCTGGTCTTGACCGACAAACCCACGTCTCCGCTGGCGCCCACGGCATCCGTGGTGCTGTACGCGTTTTCCGCGCGCCAGCTGATCCCCAATTCCGAAACCGCCGCGCTGGGCTTGATCGAAGCCTTGTCGGCGGCGGTGGCCTACCGGGCCAAGAATTCCGTCGCGGCCGCCGCTGGGGTGACCCAGTCCGTGATGCCGTGGCTCATCCATGGAGTAGGTAAACGATGATTCAACCCGTGATTGCCATTCACGGTGGCGCCGGCGCGATGTCCCGCGCGGCCATGTCGCCCGAGAAAGAACAGGAATACCTGAGCGCCCTCGAATCCATCCTGAGCGCCGGCCAGGCCGTGCTGGCCCGCGGCGGCAGCGCCCTGGACGCCGTCACTGAAGCCGTGCGTCTGCTGGAAGACTGCCCGCTGTTCAACGCCGGCCATGGCGCCGTGTTCACCAGCGCCGGCACCCACGAACTGGACGCCGCCATCATGGACGGCGCCACGCTGCGATCGGGTGCCATCGCCAATGTGAACCGCGTGCGCAACCCCGTCTTCGCCGCCCGTGCGGTCATGGAAACCAGCAAGCACGTGTTCTTCGTGGGTGAGGGCGCCGAAGTCTTCGCCAAGGACGCGGGCCTGGCGCTGGTCGACCCGTCGTACTTCTCGACCGAAGCGCGCCGCGAGCAACTGCTGCGCGTGCAGCGCGAAACGCCGGAAGCCGCCGTGCTGGACCACGATGGCCAGGCCATGGTCGCTCGCGGCCAGCCGGCCCCGGCCGATCCGCTGGATTCGGACAAGAAGTTCGGCACCGTCGGCGCCGTGGCGCTGGACGCCCAGGGCAATCTGGCCGCGGCGACGTCCACCGGCGGCATCACCAACAAGCAGGTCGGCCGCGTCGGTGACGCGCCGTTGATCGGCGCCGGCACCTACGCCAGCAACAAGACCTGCGCTGTGTCCACCACGGGCACCGGCGAAATGTTCATCCGTATGGTTGCCGCCTATGACGTGGCGGCCCAGATGGAATATTGCGGCGCGTCGCTGGAAACGGCGGCGGACCGCGTTGTCATGGAAAAACTGCCCACCATTGGCGGCAAGGGCGGCCTGGTGGCCGTCGACGCCAAGGGCAATGTGGCCTTGCCGTTCAACACGGAAGGCATGTACCGCGGTTACGCCCGCGTCGGTGAGAAGCCGGTCGCCGCCATCTACCGCTGAGCGGCGGCGGGCTTCGTTTTTGTCAGTTTTGGGGATTACTAAAGATATGGTTGATCGCGCAAACAGCCTGGCGCTGCCGGATAACCGCGTGGTCCAGGTCAACGACCTGACGGTGCGCTTCGTGGGTTCGGAGCGCACGGTCGAAGCCGTGCGCAACCTGTCGTTTCATGTGGACCGGGGCGAGACCCTGGCCATTGTGGGCGAGTCGGGTTCGGGCAAGTCGGTGACCTCGCTGGCGCTGATGCGCCTGGTCGAGCATGGCGGCGGCCGCATCGCCCAGGGCCAGATGGCGCTGCGCCGGCGCAATGGCTCGGTGATCGACCTGGCCGGCTCCAGCCAGCGTGTCATGCGCAATGTGCGCGGCGCGGACATGGCCATGATTTTCCAGGAGCCGATGACCTCCTTGAATCCGGTGTTCACGGCCGGCGACCAGATCGCCGAGTCCATCCGCCAGCACCAGGGCAAGGACGCCGCGGCCGCGCGCGCTGAAGCGCTGCGCATGCTGGAACAGGTGCGCATCCCGGAAGCCAAGTCGGTGCTGGACCGCTACCCGCACCAGCTGTCCGGCGGCATGCGCCAGCGTGTCATGATCGCGATGGCGCTGGCCTGCAAACCGGCGCTGTTGATTGCCGACGAGCCGACCACCGCGCTGGACGTCACCATCCAGGCCCAGATCCTGCAACTGATCCGTCAACTGCAGGAAGAAATGCACATGGGCGTGGTGTTCATCACCCACGACATGGGCGTGGTGGCTGAAGTGGCCGATCGCGTGCTGGTCATGTACCGCGGCGACAAGGTCGAGGAAGGTCCGTCCGAGACCGTCTTCGCCGCGCCCCGGCATGCCTACACCCGCGCGCTGCTGTCGGCCGTGCCGAAGCTGGGCGCGATGCAAGGCACCGACTTGCCGGCCCGCTTTCCCCTGCTGCAAGTGGACGGCAAGGCTCAGCCCGTGGCCGAGCCCGGCGCGACCAGCACCCAGGAAGTCCCGGCCGAGCGCCGCGAGCCGATCCTGAGCGTGCGCAATCTGGTGACCCGTTTCGATCTGCGCGGCGGCATCCTCAGCCGTGTGCAGCGCCGCGTGCACGCCGTTGAAAAAGTCAGCTTCGATCTGTACCCCGGCGAAACGCTGTCGCTGGTGGGCGAGTCCGGTTGTGGCAAGTCCACGACGGGCCGTTCGTTGCTGCGCCTGGTGGAAAGCCAGGGCGGCGAAATCCGTTTCGGCGGCCGCGACATCGTGCGCCTGAAGAACAGCGAACTGCAATCCCTGCGCCGCGACATCCAGTTCGTGTTCCAGGACCCGTTCGCGTCGCTGGACCCGCGCGTGACCGTCGGCTTCTCGATCATGGAACCGCTGCTGGTGCACGGCGTGGCCAAGGGCCGCGAGGCCGAGCGCCGCGTGGCCGAGCTGCTCGAACGCGTCGGCATGCCGCCCGAAATGGCGCAGCGCTATCCGCATGAATTCTCGGGCGGTCAACGCCAGCGCATCTGCATCGCGCGCGCCCTGGCCCTGAACCCGAAGGTCGTGATCGCCGACGAATCGGTATCGGCGCTGGACGTGTCGATCCAGGCGCAGATCGTGAACCTGCTGATCGATCTGCAGCGCGACATGGGCATTTCGTTCCTGTTCATCTCGCACGACATGGCGGTGGTCGAACGCGTCAGCCATCGCGTGGCCGTCATGTACCTGGGGCAGATTGTCGAGATCGGCCCGCGCCGGGCGATTTTCGAGAACCCGCAGCACCCGTACACCAAGAAGCTGATGTCGGCCGTGCCGATCGCCGATCCGGCGCGACGCCATCTGAAGCGCACGTTGCTGTCCGATGAAATTCCCAGCCCGATCCGCAGGCTCGGCGACGAGCCGGTGGTGCAGCCGCTGGTGCAGGTAGGCACCGATCACTTTGTCGCCCGCCATGCGGTCGGCGGAGCGTATTGAGTCAGTTGTTGTACTTGTTTTTCTTCCACCAAACCCCCTAATTCCATTCTGGAACCAGGAGTTGCAATGATGAAAGTTCTGCGCCCCACCAAGCTGATGGCCGCCGCTGCGGTGGCCTTCGGCGTGCTCACCTCGCCGCTGGCGCATGCTGCCAAGGACGTGACGTTTGCCGTCTCCATCGCTCTGGAAACGCTCGACCCGTACAACACCAACAGCACGCTGAACCAGGCGGCCGGCAAGGCCTACTACGAAGGCCTGTTCGAGTTCGACAAGGACCTGAAGGTCCAGAAAGTGCTGGCCACCGATTACACCGTCAGCGAAGACGGCCTGGTCTACACCTTCAAGCTGCGCGACGGCGTCAAGTTCCATGACGGCACCCCGTTCAACGCCGAAGCCGTCAAGATCAACTTCGACCGTCCGGCCAATCCGGAAAACCGCCTGTCGCGCTACATCCAGTTCAGCGTCATCGAAAAGATCGACGTGATCGATCCGCTGACCGTCAAGATCACGCTGAAGAAGCCGTTCTCGGCCTTCATCAACGCGCTGGCCCACCCGGCCGCCATGATGATCTCGCCGGCCGCACTGGCCAAGTATGGCAAGGAAATCGGTTTCCATCCGGTGGGCACGGGCCCGTTCGAGTTCGTCGAATGGAAGCCGGCTGAATACCTGAAGGTCAAGAAGTTCGACGGCTACTGGAAGAAGGGCTACCCGAAGGTCGATACCCTGACGTTCCGCACCGTCACCGACAACAACACCCGCGCCGCCGTGGTGCAGACGGGCGAAGCGCAGTTCGCTTTCCCGGTGCCGTTCGAGCAAGCCGCCGTGCTGAGCAAGAACGACAAGCTGGACGTGGTCGATCACAAGAACTCGATCATGGCGCGCTACCTGTCGATGAACGTGCAGCAAAAGCCGTTCGACAACGTCAAGGTGCGTGAGGCCATCAACTACGCCATCAACAAGGAAGCCCTGGCCAAGGTCGCTTTCTCGGGCTATGCCACCGTCGTCGATGGCGTCGTGCCGACCGGCGTGGACTTCGCCTACAAGACCGGCCCGTGGCCGTACGACATCAAGAAGGCCAAGGCTCTGCTCGCCGAAGCTGGCTACCCCAACGGCTTCGAGAGCCAGCTGTGGTCCGCCTACAACGACGGCACCTCGGTGAAGGTGGTGCAGTTCCTGCAGCAGCAACTGGCGCAAGTCGGCATCAAGGTGTCGGTGGAAGTGCTGGAATCGGGCCAGCGCGTGCAGCGCGTGCAGCAGGTGCAAAAGCCTGAAGATGCCAAGGTCCGCATGTACTACGCCGGCTGGTCGTCCTCGACCGGCGAAGCCGATTGGGGCCTGCGTCCCTTGCTGACCACCGCTGCTTTCCCGCCGGTGCTCAACAACGTGTCGTACTACTCGAACAAGTCGGTTGACGACGGCATCCAACTGGCCCTGGCCACGACCGACCGTGCCAAGAAGACCGAGATCTACAAGAACGTTCAGGAAACCATCTGGAAGGACGCCCCGTGGGCCTTCCTGGTGACCCAGAACAACCTGTACGTCAAGTCGAAGAACCTGTCGGGCGTGTACGTGGAACCGGACACCTCGTTCTGGTTCGGCGACATCGACCTGAAGCAGTAATCCGGCGGTAACTCTCGGGGCCGCAAGGCCCTTGCAAGGCCACATACGGCGGGGACGCGGTGTCCCCGCCGATGTTGCAGGAATTTCAATGCTGACCTATATCGTCAAACGTCTTTTGGGCATGATCCCCACGCTGCTGCTGGTGGCCGTGGTCGTGTTCCTGTTTGTGCACATGCTTCCGGGCGATCCGGCGCGACTGGCCGCGGGCCAGGAGGCCGATCAGCAGACCGTTGAGCTGGTGCGCAAGGAACTGGGGCTGGATCTGCCCCTGCCGCAGCAATTCGTGCGCTATTTCAGCCACATGCTGCAAGGCGACCTGGGTACGTCGTTGCGTACCAAGCGTCCCGTCTCGACCGAAATCGCCGATCGCTTCATGCCCACGCTGTGGCTGACGGTCGCCAGTATGGTCTGGTCCGTGACCTTCGGCATGATCATTGGGATCGTGTCCGCCGTCTGGCGCAACCGCTGGCCTGACCGCCTGGGTATGACGCTGGCCGTGTCCGGCATCTCGTTTCCCGCGTTTGCGCTGGGGATGATGCTGATGCAGGTGTTTTCCGTGAACCTGGGCTGGTTGCCGACCGTGGGCGCCTCGACCTGGCAACACTACATTCTTCCGTCCATCACGCTGGGCGCGGCCGTGGCCGCGGTGATGGCGCGCTTTACCCGCGCCTCTTTCGTGGAAGTCATCCAGGAAGACTTCGTGCGTACGGCTCGCGCCAAAGGCCTGACCGAGCGGCGCGTGGTCATCAAGCATGCGCTGCGCAACGCGCTGATCCCGGTCGTCACCATGATGGGGCTGCAGTTCGGCTTTCTGCTGGGCGGCTCGATCGTGGTCGAGACGGTGTTCAACTGGCCGGGGCTTGGCCGTCTGCTGGTCGACGCCGTGACTCAACGCGACTATCCGGTGATCCAGGGCCTGGTGCTGCTGTTCTCGTTCGAATTCATCCTGATCAACCTGATTGTCGACGTGCTCTACGGCGTCATCAATCCCAGCATCCGTTACAAGTGAGGCGGCCATGAGCAATACGACACCCGCCACGACCATCGCCGCCGTTCCCAAGAACGACGTGCGTACGCCCGCCACCGAGTTCTGGCGCAAATTCAAGAAGCAGAAGCTGGCCGTCGGCGCCGGCATCTTCGTCCTGCTGCTGGTCGTGGTGGCGGTTTTCGCCCCGTGGATCGTGCCGTTCGACGCGGAGAACTTCTTCGACTATGACGCGCTCAACGCCGGCCCTTCGCTGACCCATTGGCTGGGCGTGGACTCGCTGGGCCGCGACATCTTCAGCCGCATCCTGATGGGCGCCCGTATTTCGCTGGCTGCGGGCTTTCTGTCCGTCGCCATGGGCGCCATCGTCGGCACCTTCATGGGCCTGATGGCGGGCTACTACGAGGGCTGGTGGGAACGCATCACGATGCGTGTCTCGGACGTGCTGCTGGCGTTCCCCGGCATGCTGCTGGCCATTGGCGTGGTCGCCATCCTGGGTTCCAGCATGGTCAACGTGATCGTGGCCGTGGCCGTGTTCAGCGTGCCGGCGTTTGCCCGCCTGGTGCGCGGCAACACGCTGTCGATCAAGCAGATGACCTACGTCGAAGCCGTCAAGAGCGTGGGCGCATCCGACTGGACCATCATCATGCGCCACATCCTGCCCGGCACGATCTCGCCGATCGTGGTGTACGGCACGATGCGCATCGGCACCTCGATCATCACCGCGGCCAGCCTGTCGTTCCTGGGCATGGGTGCATCGCCTCCCACGCCGGAGTGGGGCGCGATGCTGAACGAAGCGCGCGCCGACATGGTGATCGCGCCGCACGTGGCGATCTTTCCGGCGCTGGCGATTTTCCTGACGGTGCTGGCCTTCAACCTGTTGGGCGATGGCCTGCGCGACGCGCTCGATCCCAAGATCGACCGCAAGTAGGCACACGCAATGGCTGCCCGCTCACCTCGCCCCATCGGTTCAGGGCCTGGCGTGGCGGCCGCCGACTTCGCCGCCGCCCGCGTCCGGGCGCTTGCCACCGGGCAAGCGCACCGGCGACGCAGGACGGCGGCGTTTCGCATTCCGGGGCCTCTAGGCAGGCAGTAAGCATGGATAAAAAAATGCAGGACATCCCTCGCATCGGCACGTTGCCGTCGGGGCCGCTGGACTCGATCTGCGATGTGGGCGAGGTCACCGTCGGCCACAGTACCCTGGCGGATGGCGCGCTGCAGACCGGCGTGACGGTGGTCAAGCCGCATGCCGGCGATCCCTACCAGGACAAGGTGCCGGCCGCCGCGACGATCCTGAACGGCTTCGGCAAGAGCACCGGGCTGGTCCAGGTGCAGGAACTGGGCGTGCTGGAAACGCCGATCGCGTTGACCAACACGTTTGGCGTGGGTACCGTGGCCAATGCCCAGATTCGCGCGGCAGTGGCGGCCAATCCCGGGATCGGCCGTGACATGGCGACGGTCAATCCGCTGGTGTTCGAGTGCAACGACGGCTATCTGAACGACATCCAGGCGCTGGCGCTGGAGGAATCGCACTACGCCGATGCGCTGGCTGCCGCCGGCAGGCACCCGGCCCAAGGGGCGGTGGGGGCCGGGCGCGGCATGTCCAGCTTTTCGTTCAAGGGCGGCATCGGGTCGGCCTCGCGAGTGGCTACGGTTCATTTGGATCAGCGTTATACGGTTGGCGCGCTGGTGCTGTCCAACTTTGGCCGCCTGCCCAACCTGGTGGTGGCGGGCCGGCCGTTTGGCCGCCGGTTGGCGGCCCAACTGGATGGCAACCTGGTCCAGGCGGGCGAGAATGCCGCCATCGTGCCGGAAAAGGGTTCCATCATCCTGCTGCTGGCCACCGACGCGCCGTTGGACGCCCGCCAATTGCGGCGCCTGTCGCTACGCGCCGGCGCGGGCCTGGCGCGCACTGGCTCAGTGTTTGGCCACGGCAGCGGCGACATCGCGCTGGCATTCTCCACCGCCTACACGGTGCCGCAGCAGGCCGACCGGCCGATGCCGGTTATCGCCATGCTGCACGAAGCCCGCATCGACCCGCTGTTCGAAGCCGCGGCCGAGGCCTGCGAGCAGGCCATCATCGCCGCGCTGTGGC
>NZ_JAELTJ010001350.1 GCF_016428805.1 Achromobacter sp. ASV32 | reverse complement strand
CCCCCCCCCCCCCCCCCCCCCCCCCCCCCCCCCCCCCCCCCCCCCCCCCCCCCCCCCCCCCCCCCCCCCCCCCCCCCCCCCCCCCCCCCCCCCCCCCCCCCCCTTTTCCAGCAGAAGACGGCATACGCGATCGGTTATTAGGTCTCGTGGGCTCGGAGATGTGTATAAGAGACAGGTTCAATACAGGGCCTCAGATTGGGCCTCCCCCCATAGGGTTCCCAACAGGCTGCAAGCAGCGCTTGAGGCAGGGCTTCACACAGGCGCGATCAGATACCGCGTCAGCTTCTCCATCATGGCGTCGC
>NZ_JAELTJ010001349.1 GCF_016428805.1 Achromobacter sp. ASV32 | reverse complement strand
TTGACGCTGCGCCGCCAGGACGGCTATGACCACGGCTACTACTTCATCTCGACCTTCATCGAAGATCACATCCGGTTTCACGTCGAGCGGCTTGGAAAACCGGCCGCCTAGCGCCCCGCTTCTATACCTGTCTCTTATACACATCTCCGAGCCCACGAGACCTAATAACCGATCTCGTATGCCGTCGTGTGCGTGAAAAGGGGGGGGGGGGGGGGGGGGGGGGGGGGGGGGGGGGGGGGGGGGGGGGGGGGGGGGGGGGGGGGGGGGGGGGGGGGGGGGGGGGGGGGGGGGGGGGGGGGGGG
>NZ_JAELTJ010001348.1 GCF_016428805.1 Achromobacter sp. ASV32 | reverse complement strand
CCCCCCCCCCCCCCCCCCCCCCCCCCCCCCCCCCCCCCCCCCCCCCCCCCCCCCCCCCCCCCCCCCCCCCCCCCCCCCCCCCCCCCCCCCCCCCCCCCCCCCCTTTACACGCCGAAGACGGCATACGAGATCGGTTATTAGGTCTCGTGGGCTCGGAGATGTGTATAAGAGACAGGTGTCGACCCAGGCGCCGCAGGTGCTGGACCCGACCAACCACGACGACATTGCCAGCCAGCTCAAGGCGCTGAAATACAAGTACTCGATCGTGCAGTTCTCCAGCGCCAATCCGTACGCGGTGGCCT
>NZ_JAELTJ010001347.1 GCF_016428805.1 Achromobacter sp. ASV32 | reverse complement strand
CGTCGGGCCGGGCGCTGGCGGTGGTGCCGCCGTTCGCCTGGCTGGTGCTGTTCCTGCTGGTGCCGTTCCTGCTGGTGTTCAAGATCAGCTTCGCCGAGCTCAAGTTCGGCGTTCCGCCGTATACGGCCTGTCTCTTATACACATCTCCGAGCCCACGAGACCTAATAACCGATCTCGGATGCCGTCTTCTGCGTGAAAAAGGGGGGGGGGGGGGGGGGGGGGGGGGGGGGGGGGGGGGGGGGGGGGGGGGGGGGGGGGGGGGGGGGGGGGGGGGGGGGGGGGGGGGGGGGGGGGGGGGGGGG
>NZ_JAELTJ010001346.1 GCF_016428805.1 Achromobacter sp. ASV32 | reverse complement strand
CCCCCCCCCCCCCCCCCCCCCCCCCCCCCCCCCCCCCCCCCCCCCCCCCCCCCCCCCCCCCCCCCCCCCCCCCCCCCCCCCCCCCCCCCCCCCCCCCCCCCCCTTTACAAGCAGAAGCCGGCATACGAGATCGGTTATTAGGTCTCGTGGGCTCGGAGATGTGTATAAGAGACAGGCACCAGCATGATCAGGCCGATGCCTTTCTGGCCATCGTTCGAGCCGTGCACGAAACTCACGCCCATGGCCGACAGCACCAGCACCAGGCGGTTCCAGAACGGCGGGTGCTTTTTGTTGTCGATGGC
>NZ_JAELTJ010001345.1 GCF_016428805.1 Achromobacter sp. ASV32 | reverse complement strand
CCCCCCCCCCCCCCCCCCCCCCCCCCCCCCCCCCCCCCCCCCCCCCCCCCCCCCCCCCCCCCCCCCCCCCCCCCCCCCCCCCCCCCCCCCCCCCCCCCCCCCCTTTTCACGCCCAAGACGGCATACGAGATCGGTTATTAGGTCTCGTGGGCTCGGAGATGTGTATAAGAGACAGCTTCAAGGCCGTGTACGGCGACGACGGCGTTAACATCACCGTCGGCCTGCCGGTCGTGCGCGTGTCCGTCGACCACGGCACTGCGTTCGACATCGCCGGCCAGGGCATTGCCCGCGAAGACAGTCTG
>NZ_JAELTJ010001344.1 GCF_016428805.1 Achromobacter sp. ASV32 | reverse complement strand
CCCCCCCCCCCCCCCCCCCCCCCCCCCCCCCCCCCCCCCCCCCCCCCCCCCCCCCCCCCCCCCCCCCCCCCCCCCCCCCCCCCCCCCCCCCCCCCCCCCCCCCTTTTCAAGCCCAAGACGGCATACGCGATCGGTTATTAGGTCTCGTGGGCTCGGAGATGTGTATAAGAGACAGGTCATAGGCCGTGCGAAAGCGGCAGGCCACGCCGCGCACCGCATGGGACTTCAGTTCGGTGCCGCGCGCCAGGTGCACCGGCGCGGTCAGCTGGGCCGCCACGCCGCCCATGTCGAACTGCGCGATC
>NZ_JAELTJ010001343.1 GCF_016428805.1 Achromobacter sp. ASV32 | reverse complement strand
GAGCAGTTCGCGCGGGCGGATCAATGCGTCCGGCGTGCCGGTGGCGTACAGCGGCGTGTCCAATGTGAGCGACAAGGCGCCGCCGACCGCGCCCGGCGCACCGGCCGCGGCCCGCATGGCGCCGTCCCTGTCTCTTATACACATCTCCGAGCCCACGAGACCTAATAACCGATCGCGTATGCCGTCTTGTGCTTGGAAAGGGGGGGGGGGGGGGGGGGGGGGGGGGGGGGGGGGGGGGGGGGGGGGGGGGGGGGGGGGGGGGGGGGGGGGGGGGGGGGGGGGGGGGGGGGGGGGGGGGGGGG
>NZ_JAELTJ010001342.1 GCF_016428805.1 Achromobacter sp. ASV32 | reverse complement strand
CCCAACCGCAACCTGCTGCTGGCCCAGGCCGAGCAGGCCATCGCCCGCGCCGAACCCGAGCGCAAGCGCGTGGCCGTGCTGTTCCTGGACCTGGACCGCTTCAAGCAGGTCAACGACACCCTGGGCCCTGTCTCTTATACACATCTCCGAGCCCACGAGACCTAATAACCGATCGCGTATGCCGTCTTCTGCGTGAAAAAAGGGGGGGGGGGGGGGGGGGGGGGGGGGGGGGGGGGGGGGGGGGGGGGGGGGGGGGGGGGGGGGGGGGGGGGGGGGGGGGGGGGGGGGGGGGGGGGGGGGGG
>NZ_JAELTJ010001341.1 GCF_016428805.1 Achromobacter sp. ASV32 | reverse complement strand
CCCCCCCCCCCCCCCCCCCCCCCCCCCCCCCCCCCCCCCCCCCCCCCCCCCCCCCCCCCCCCCCCCCCCCCCCCCCCCCCCCCCCCCCCCCCCCCCCCCCCCCTTTACAAGCCGAAGACGGCATACGCGATCGGTTATTAGGTCTCGTGGGCTCGGAGATGTGTATAAGAGACAGGCCAGGGCGTGACCCGCGCCGACGGCAAGCCGCTGCCGCCAGGCGACACGCCGGCCGGGTTGTTGCTGCCTGCCGGCCGCCAGGGACCGGCGTTCCTGGTGACGCGTAATTTCGACGCACTGTATTC
>NZ_JAELTJ010000150.1 GCF_016428805.1 Achromobacter sp. ASV32 | reverse complement strand
CACCCCTCCCGACAGGCCAGACGCCGTCTCAGACGACCTCGTCACCGCTCCCGACAGATCAGGCATCGTCCCGGCCGGGTTCATGGCCATTCTCGGCAGAATTGATACACCAAGGCCCGCCGACACCATCTGCATCAAGGCCGGAACGCTATCGGCAACACCACGGATGCGTGGCCGTGCGGGGGCTTCCTGCAACAGCGCCTCGAGGTATTCCCGATAGCGGCAGCCTTCCATCGTCACAATCAGCGGAAACGCCGCCAGGGCGTCCGGGGTAACGACGTCGGACGATAGGCCAAGGGGATGACCCGGCGAAAAAACCACCACCGGCATGTCCCGGGTAATGACTTCCACGTGCAGATTGGCGTCGCTGGCCGGCCAGCCGTGCACCAGCCCCAGATCGGCAGTGCCGTTGAGCACGGCCTGGGCCGTGGCCTGAGAGTTTCTTTCCTGGACGGAGACCTGGGCGTCGGGGTGCGTCGCGGCGAAGTGCAGCAGTTGCGGGAGCAGGATGCTGGTGCACAGCGTTTGCGGGGCCGCGACGCGAATCGTGCCGGCCGGATCGGCGGCGTTGTCGCGAACCTCGCGGAAGGTGTCGTCCGCCAGGGCGAGTAACTCGCGGGCCCGGACTGCCAGCTTTTCGCCAGCCGGGGTCAGTTGCAGGCGATTGTTCTGGCGGATGAATAACGGCTGCCCGACGGTTTCTTCCAGCGCCCTCACCTGTTCCGTCACGCTGGGTTGCGACAGGTGCACCCGTTTGGCGGCCTGCGTGAAGCTCAACGTTTCCACTGCCGCGATGAAGATTTTCAGTTGGCGTAGTTGGAACATGGCGGGGTGGGAGATTTGGGGATTGCCGAGCGGATCACGTTAACCCAACTCGGCGTTCAATGACTATTGGATTGCAGTGGGCGCGTCGTGCGTCGCGCCGTCACCGTCCGCGTCATCGCCCTGGCCCGACTGTGCTTGTTCAAGCATGGCGTCGGTCAAGGTGCCGATGTGGTCGCATAACCCCTCCACCCCGCCCATCAAAGCCATCACTGCCCAGGCATCCAGCGGCGACGCGCCCGTCGCGTCGGGTTCGGCTGCGCTATTGCCGACCATGCGGGCGATGGTCTGGATGGCGTAACGGGCGCGGTCTATCTGGTGGAGATGAGAAAGGGAAACTGGGCCGAATTCGTGGTCGGAGTCGACGGACCAGGGGTTTTGCGTGAGGGGGTGGTGCAGCATGGGGCTGCCTCCTATAGCGGATGGAGAACCCGCCTCCCACTTCCAAATGGGGTGGGCGGGCACAAGACAGGGTTGGAAGACCGGAGCTATAGGACCCGGCGTGCGCAAGCGCACCCCCGTCAAGGCCCGCCCATAGGGACGTGCGATGACGCTGGACATGAAAATGCCGCCTGAGCGGCGGCTGTCCGCCTATAGCTTCCCGGCTTCCACTCCGGGGCTACCGTTGGTGCGGTAGTGGGGGGAGTATACGGCAGAGGGAAAGGCAAAACTGGGGAAGTGACAATTTGGCTACGGTGCGAAGGTGCTAAATATCACATTTGATGTTTGGTTTCGACCCAAACAGGCCATAAAAATACCCAGCGACGGCACTCGTGTAATATTTAGAAACCACCGACCTTGACCGAAATTAAGCTGGCAAACATTATGGCTACACCAGGGAGGCATATGACCGATATCGAGCCCGCACCGCGCGACATTCATTTGCTAACTATTGACACGTTGCTCGCTGACCTTATTGGCGGTCGTGCTTTGGCTATTGGCGGCGGTGACAAACTCGAAATGTCGTCCGATGACGCACGCACAGTTCTCGACTGGTACCGGCAAAATCGCGGCAAGTGGCAGGCGAATTTGTCGGCCAGTGATGCCGAGGCAGTCATAGATAGGATTGGCACTCCACCGCCAACAACGGAAGCAACGGCCAACGTGGGCGGCACCCACACCGTCAAGATATTACGCCTCGTAAAAGTTGAGGCGCACCGTTTTGCGGGGTTACATGCCTATGGCAAACCAAGTGCGCCTCCTGCGTCTTTCGTCTTCGAACCAGAAAAGCCTGTAACGCTGCTGGAAGGCGTAAATGGCTCGGGTAAGACATCAATCGCCAATGCAATTGTCTGGTGTTTGACTGGTCACCTTATCCGGTCGCAGCGGCCGCCAGAGGAAGGGCCGCTCGAGTTTATCTGCGAAATTGCTCGAGACGACGGCACAGACACAACACATCTCATTTCGACGGTCACACCGTTACCGACCAAATCGGCCGAGCTCCCCACGGCAGGCCAGCCTATCCCCGCAGATAGCTGGGTCGAGGTGACCCTCTGCGATATGAATGGCACATTATTGCCGCCATTGCGTCGCTCGCAAACCCGTACCGCTCGCGGCAAGATCACCGAAACCCCTCCGGATTTAGAATCTACGGGTATTGATCCGATCGGATGGCGACTCTCCACGACTATGCCGGCGTTGCTTCCATTCCTTTCGATCGGTTCAACATCACAGTTGGGCGAGGCAGTGGCGCGGTTAACTGGTTTAGCGGATCTTGTAGATCTGGCGCGACACGCGGATAAGATGGCTGTCCGCCTTGCCAAAACCGAGGGCGTTGCACTTGAGAAACAGAGACTAGACATCGCTGGCCGCTATCAACAAGCATTCGATGACCTCGCAGAAATTCTCTCCGAGACACCAACTATCGCGTTCGAAGGAGAACCGCCGACAGTAGACGCAGAAGGGGCTAAAGAGCGGGTCGCCAAAATAGCGCAGCATTTCGCTGAAGTTAAAGCGAAGGCACTTAGCGAAGCACAAGAGGTACTTGGAACAGGGTTTGATCCAGAAAATAAACAGGCTCGCGACGACTTGGAAGCGAGCACTCGCCCGGCAATTGAAGGACTAAAATCGATAGGCGACCTGCCATCGATTAGCCGTCTCTCCGCGCTAAAAGTGGATGCTATCGAGGTCGCTACAATCGTTGCTTTGCTGGCGCAGATTGAAGCTGAAGCGGAAACTCTGTCCTCGCTCGCTGCCCATCCCGATCATGCGCGTCGTGCCCAACTCTATGCCAAGGTGTCCGAGTGGATGCATGACCATGGTCATATTGACGACGGCCTTTGTCCCATTTGCGTCAGCCAACTAGGGGGCGTGTGCGATCCAGTAACGGGGACGCTCGTCACTGATCATCTCACTGAAGCAGCACGTGACCGAGGGGTGATTTCCCGGACCATTGCGGAGTGGTCGGCGTCTTGGTGCGGGCGTCTCCTTCAGGAACTTCCTCCGGCGATAAGTGGTGAAGTACGCAAGGATTTGCCCAGTTCTCCTGCCGCGCTGCTCCGAGCTGGCTTGGTTGATGATCTTTTCGCGACAGAACCGTTCCGCGGTACCTTGGCGGCGTTGCGTGCCGATGCGGTCGCTTTGATTGACGCACGACTCCCCTCACTTCCAGAGTTTGTAGAGCCGCCCGCGCCATCTCTGCCATCAACATTGCAGGCCGCCTCCGTTCAACTGCAACAAATGATTGGTCGCACCGCTCGGGCATTAGCCTTTGCCGAGTGGCGGGCGCGGAACGGAAGCGCGCTGACAGCCTTTGTGCATTCGGTGCGACGCGGCGACGACGGAGAGGCAGAGGCAGGGCGTGCAATCGGCAGGCGGCTGAGCTCACTTCTTACAATTGTGGAGGGTGTTGCACCGCTGAACTCGGCGAGCGAACAAATTCGCCGTATGGAGTTGGCACGCAAAGACCATGAGGCAAAGAGAGAACGTATTGCGGCATGTGGGCGCGCGACAATCGCGCTAAATCTTCTGGTTCCGCTCGGCCACTTAGCACAGGTGCAGGTCGACACGTTACGCCGCAAGCTTCATAGTCGGTCAGAGCATTGGCGCCGCGCCATCTATCGCAATGCCACGACCTTTGCGCCCGACCTTACAGGCACGGATATGAATGCGCGTGGTGTCCTGGACCTCAAGGTTGGCCGAGAGGGTGTCACGGCGTCAGCACAGCATATCTCTAACGCTTCAGCCCTGCGTGGTGCCCTGTTCGGCTTCTTTCTTGCGTTCAGGGAACATGTGCTATTAGAGCGCGGCGGGCTTTCATTGCTCATTCTCGATGATCCTCAGGAACTTCTTGATCACGACAATCGCCAAAGACTGGCGCACGGACTTGCTGCAGTTGCCCAGGCCGGCGCTCAATTGCTCGTCACCACCCACGACCGTCGTTTCGCCCGTTCACTCGTTGCGGAGAACCGCACGTCTGATCGTGTTCAGCATCTTTCGGTTCATGCGGTCAATAGTGTCCATCCGACCCTAAGCCTGTCGCCAACTGTGGAGGAAGTCGACAGGCGCCGGCAGGCCTTCATCAGCAATGTTGACTCAGCGGCCGCGGCGCAGGATTACGCATCAGACCTCCGCGTTTTTATTGAGGGGCGACTGAGTGATTTGTTCGATGATTTGGCAGAACCGGCCCACGCGACATCGACGCAGGCGCTCACACTGTTCCCATTGCTTGATCGACTGCGCGCGCTCATAAGCGACGGGAAGGGTGACTTATTCTCCAATCCGATATTGAAGCGTTTTGTCGACGACCCTGGACTGGCCAATGGTGCGGCTCCAAGGCGCATCCTCAATAAAGCCCATCACAATGAACGAGCGTCCATAACATATGTCGATGTCAAGGACGTCGAATCCGACTTCGTTCGTCTACGAACTGGGATCGAAAAAGTCCATGAGCAATTCCGGCTGCATCGCTGGCGAGAACCGCTGGCCCCTGTGAACGCCTCCGAAATTAATGCCGTTCCGCTGCCGATGATGATGCGGCCGACATTTACGGTACCGATCTGTCCTGACATTGCAGCCTTCTCTCGCTCAGTCTCGTCAGCCGGCTCGCAGGATACTGCCACCGAACAGCTGAATGGAGAATGGTTCGACGGAAAGGCGCTATTTTACGTTCGCGGTGAGACACTGGGTTTCGCAATTCCATCGGGCACCGTTGCTATTGTAGAAGCTGAGCCCTATCCCGGTCGTGACCGAAATCTGGTAATTGCACGGCACCAAGGTAACGTACTTGCGCGTCGACTACTTAAGGCGTCGGGGTCACAGGGAATATCACTTGCCGCGCAAACGCCCGATCCCCGAACTCCGCGCCCGACGTTGGCTTACGACGAAAGCAAGGTTCGGCTGTTCCGCATCGTCGGAGCCATATTCACCAATATGGCTCCCCCATCTGGTGGTGGCGAAGCGACCGCGATCGACACAGTACAGGAACTTGACCGGATCGAGGTCGCGTATCGTGTGCGCGAGGACAGCGCGGTACCTCTCGCACTACCTGGTCAGATCATTCTTGGCGGCGCAGAACTAACCCCAAGCGAACTCGACGCGTGGGAAGGCAGACTCGTCGCCGTTTCACTTGCGGATGGGAGCAGCATCTTTAAGCGTGTTGGCGCGTGCCTTCCCGGCGACCTTGCTCACCTTCGCCAGTTCGAGACTATTGGCGGTCTTGGCGCCTCGATGGTAGTCGCGACGGAGGTGTTGGACGGCACCACCAACGTCCCTGCGATGGTTTCCGCCAGACGGATTCTCGGAGTGCTTTATGAACGCCCATAAAGGCCTATAAATGAAGCCGCCTTTATAAAAATAAGGGTGCCAGACTGACACCTTATTTTGAACATCGATCGATCCACGAGAGCTGATGTGCGGAAAAACCACAGTCTGACACCATTATTTTCAAAAATAGGCGGCTAAAAACGCCTCGAAACAACATATCTACCGAAAGGCTTTCGAGTGGCAACTTCTTTCCTAACGCATCAAAACACGCGTGCTATTTCACACCCACATGTGTTGAGAGTGGGCCGTATGAGAGAAAAAATGCAGCAATGTATTTTTAATCAACCGAACCTCCAATAAATTTTCTATTTAATAATTACAGAAAACAAACACATGACCAACAATAAAAAAAACCATACGAAATTTAATCCAAACTCCAGCCACCAAGCAGTTTTCACTGCAGATGTTGGAAACGAACATAAATACCCGAGGTTCGTGGAAAGTATTGAATTCAACAAGTTCCGACACATTCAATCCTTAGTTGCCGAATTTAAGCACCCAGTTTCCATTATTGCCGGATCAAACAAATCAGGCAAAACTACAATTTTGCTAGCGATTGCTTGCAGCCATTTTGAATTTAAGAAACGCAACTTGTCCAACGGCCACGTGGAGCGACACACTTGGAGCGATGTAATCAAGTCAACTCCGCATGACATACAAACCGAAGACTGGACTTATTGGTTAACCACCAAGACTGGGGCTAGGCGTGACAGACGGCGCGGACAGAGAAAAGCGCTGACAAACAAATGGAATGGAATTGGAAAAAAGGAATCGCAAGTGAAGGACGTACAGGCGATCTACATTGATCTGGATCGAGTCCTTCCTGCACGCTATTTCTCTTCAACTTTATTGAAAAAATCATCCAGGGCGACAGCTACCAGCATCTCAGCGAAAAATCAATCAATTATCGATGATTCCCTATCGTACATCTTCGAGGATGGTTATTCTGTAAAGCGCGTCGCGACGCATGGCAGTGAAGAGATACTAGGGTTCACAGGAAGTGGCAATGAATATTCTAGTTATAATTGCGCCTCTGGCGAAGATGTTGTGTCTAGAATATTAATTGATTGCATCGAAGCTCCTGACAACTCGTTGATACTCGTTGACGAAATTGAAATTGGGCTACACCCAGGCGTTCAACGGCGACTCATGGATATAATTTTCCATATCTCGCACAAATTTGACAAGCAGTTCATTATAACCACTCATAGTCCCACCATTCTGTCCAGCGTACCAGACACCGCTCGCATATTCATCGATCAAAAAGATGCAATTCATCAAGCAGTTAATCCCGTCAGCTTGAATGCGGTGCTTTCGAAGATGGACTCTGTCAATTATCCGCTCGTGGACCTTTTTTGTGAGGACGAAACTGCGGAGAGAATTATAAACAAGGCACTCGGCGAGCTTAACAAAAGGAATCTACCAGGCCTTACATCAAAGCTAGTTAATATCGTGGTATCAGGATCCGCAGATAATACATACGGCAACTTCACTGTTCGCGAACGCACATATGATCATGTAAAAATCAGAAGCGGCCACTGCTGCATCTTAGACGGCGACATGAGAGCCAAGCGTAATAAAAACGGAACACCGTGTTACCCGCCAAATTCGAAATTGCATTTCCTTCCAGGCGCCATGCCGCCGGAAAAAATGCTATGTGACCTATACGAAAAAACATACCCGAACGCGAAGCTCAGATACCACATCGACAATTCAAACGTTCATTGTCTTTTTGAAAAAATAGTAGCGCACACCGCACTTACAAGTAAAAATGAAGCTTTTGAATCAACTTGGACATGTTTTTTACAGTCACAAAATGGCGCAGTGGAACTCAACCAATTAGTTGACTTCATTGAGCGCATGTGCAGGCATTATTCACCGGATCTTTGAATATTGTTTGGAAAACAGCTGAAAAATGGTGCCAAACTACGGTTTCCACCAGGCCCAGAACTCATACCACGTATATTTTAAACGATGGCTTTACCCATAATGCTGGACACCTAAGCCAATAAGCCTAGAGGAGGGGCCAGATGGCGAGCAAAAGTTTCGATCTCAACATAGAGAAAATTCTAGAGAACTGGGAGGTTCGCCATGGCATTCGGGAAGTTATAGCCAACGCACTTGACGAACAGATATTGACGGGAACCGCGCCGATTGTGATCGAAAAACGCAACGGCACATGGCTCATTCGGGATACTGGCCGAGGTGTTCGGTATACACATCTCACCCAGAACGAGAATCAGGAAAAGCTCGACAGCCCCTTAGTAATCGGCCGATTTGGCATCGGACTGAAGGATGCCCTGGCCACCTTCGAACGCCATGGTGTCAGGGCTCGGATCAGATCACGGTTCGGAACTATCACGACCCAAACATCAGCAAAGCACGGGTTCGGCGACATCTGGACCTTGCACGCTCTTATCGAGGATCCTCTGGATCCGGCATTCGTCGGCACAGAATTTGAGCTTGAGCGGGTCGAAGACAAGGAAATGGAGGCAGCCAAAGCCTTGTTTCTGGCGTTCGCCGATGAGGAGTTGCTTGCGACCACGCGTTTCGGCCAGATCATTAGCCGCAGTTCAGGATTTGGTGCGATCTATATCAACGGTGTGAAGGTGGCAGAGGAAGCCAATTTCCTGTTTTCTTACAACATCACTCTGCTAAGTTCGGCTATCAAGAAGGCCATCAACCGAGAGCGCTCCCATGTCGGTCGTACTGCGTACTCGGATTCAGTCAAGAAAATCCTGTTGGCATCGACTAGCGGGGATGTCGCGCGCAAGCTGGCCGAAGATATCTCCCGATTCCAATCGGGCGAAATGCATGACGAATTGGCGTGGATTGACGTGCAGGAGCACGCCGTGCGCATCCTCAACGCTCAGGACAAGGTCCTGATGGTGACCGCGCTTGAGGCGATGCGCTTCCCAGACCTGATAGACCAAGCACGCCAAAGCGGTAATACGATTCTCACGATTCCTGAAAATCTCCGGGCCAAAATCACCGACTCGGTTGATGTTGAAGGCAATCGAATGGTTGACCTCACGCAGTTCACCGAGACCTACAACGACAGCTTCAAATTTGATTTCGTGGAGGTCGAAACGCTCGACAGTCACGAGCGTAAGATCCTCGACACCACCGCCTTTGTTATCAACGCGTTCGGTGGCACACCTGCCAAGGTGTCCGCAATCAAGATTTCGAACACCATGCGCCCGGACCTGATGGGCGGTGGTCAGACCTTGGGCTGCTGGGACCCATCCACCTCGTCCATCGTCATCTGGCGCCGCCAGCTGAGCTCCTTCGAGGAGTTTTCCAGCGTACTGATTCATGAGTTGGTACACGCGAAGACTGGTTATTCCGACGTCACACGCGACTTCGAGAGCGCCCTCACGACCACCATCGGAGAGCTGTGCCTGGGGTGGTGGAATGCTGCAGGCAAAGACGCTTCTAGCCAGAAATCGATCGATGCGTCGCCCCCCAAGGACCTAATCACCAGAAGCGGGTTGCAGCAAGGCAAACAGGTCGTCGCAGAACGCTCGTCCTCCCCATCCCCGGTTAAGCGTTGGTACAAATTCTGGTGAAGCTGGGACACCCATGCGCTGAACGTCTTTGGCGAGTTATCCGAATAGCGTCCTCGAACAATAGTGTCAGACTATGGTTTCGACAAAGCGCCGACCGAGAGATATCTTCCGAGCTAAGTCTTGACGACTAAGCGGCAGCCCGCCGTCAACCAACCTCAACCACCGCGGAACACGGCCTCCATATTATTGCCATCAGGATCCAGCACAAACGCAGCGTAGTAGCCCGGCGGATAGCCGGGCGCAGTATCGCGCAGGCCGGGCGCACCGTTATCGGTTCCGCCCACTTTCATCGCAGCCGCGTGAAAAGCGTCGACTTCCGCCCGACTCTTGGCCGCAAACGCGGTGTGCTGTTGCACACTATGCGGATGAAACCTGTCGATCCAGAAAATCGGATAGTCGATGCCATACCCGACGGCATCGGAGCCGATATCGCTCGGGATCTGCATGACGCGGCGCAGGCCCAATGCGCCCAGGACCGCGTCGTAGAATTTGGCGGACCGTGCAACGTCGGCCACGCCGATACCTGTATGGTCAATCATTGGAACCTCCCAAGAGGGTTCAAGGACTAGCGACCATTAAAGTGCACGGGTATGCCGTTGTCCATGACCGTCCTTGGCCGCCAAGCACAGAGCCGGGTGCAGGGAGAGATGCGGAGTCGGACGGGTAATCTGCGCTGACCCGCGAGAATCTGGTCACCAACCGCTAGTGGCTAACCCGTCGGCAGTTATTCATTCAAGCCTGGGACTGCGCCAAGCAACGCTCAAGCTTCGCAATCAGTGCCCTGACCTCTTCTTCCCCGAGGTCCAGCGGATCCCCATGGGCGCTAACCGCAACGACGCAGATGGCGGAGCCGTCGAACCATGCGTCGAGACGGTCTTCTGGGAATAGTTGCTGTTGGGGCATGTTCCGCTCAAATTCCTTAATCGTCCCCACCGCCCGTCGCATTGCGCGCCTCGGCCAGCGCCACGGTCAGGTGCATGATCTTTTTCTTCAACTGATCCCGCTCATCCGTCAGCCGGGCGAGCAATTCGCGCAACCGGGCCACTTCCGCCGGCAGGTCGGCGATATTCTCGATAGGAATATCCGGCACCGCCTCGCGCGGTGGCGGGGCCTTGGCCTGGCGGACTTCGCGGGCGGCTTGTTGGAGTTCTTTCTTGCCCCCTGCGACCGCCGCAGCCTGGCGTTCCGGCGGCAACGTGGCCACCGCCGCTGCCGCATTGATAGAAATCGCGCCGTCCTTGACCGCCCGCACCAATTCCGGGGCGGCGGCTTTCTGGATTTTCTCGATCTGGCCCAGGGTGCTGCTGCTGATGCGCGCCTCGCGGGCCAGGGTCTGGCGGCTGATGGCGGCGGCGGGCGGCGCGGGCGGAATCGGCGGCGGCGGCGTGGTGCCGTCGTCTTCCCACGGTGGCACGCTGCGCGATTGCAGGATTTCTTTCTTCCTCAACGCCAGCACCCCGCGCTGGAAGTCGGAGACGCTGCGCCGGCCCAGGTGGTTTTCGATCATCCAGAGGTGGACGTCTTCCATGGACTTGAAGGACGTGTTCTGGCGGGTCTGGAATTCGATGCCGTGCTTCATGCACAGGGCATAACGATTGTGGCCGTCGACCAGCAGGTCGCCCCACAGGACCAGGGCGTCGCGGCAGCCTTCGGCTAACAGGCTGCGTTCGAGGGCGTCGCGCTCGTCGTCGGTCAGGGGGTCTATATAGGCGCGCAGGCCTTCGTCGATTCTTATATTCATGGTGTCCAAAAAATAATGCTTATCCGACCTGCTGCAATGCCGCCGCAGTCGGTTGCAGCCCGATGATCCTTGGCATGTCGCCACGGCCAACTGAAACCGGCGCTAAGGCGCCCCACTCCCGCTCCGGACGCTTAAGGCAGCCCAGTGCTTGCGCAGTCAACCAGCAGCACTTGCTGTACCAGCCGTCCAGTCCTTACGGCAGCCGGCCATCCAATGCCGTATGCACCGCCGCCAGACGCACCTGCGGGTCGGTCAGCGCCAGCAACCGTACCTTCTCGGCGGGCGGCAGCGGCAGCAGTTCGCACCAGCGATCCGCCACCCAGGCGCACTCATCCAGCCGGTACGGCGGCGCGAGGGGCATGCGGTCGGCGGGGACGCCGGCTTGCTGCCATTGGGCGACCAGGCGGCCCAGGGCGTCGGCGCAGGGCTGCAAGGCGGCGGGCACGGGAAGGATCGGATCATCGGGGATGGGCTCGATTTCGCCCATCCAAAGACCGTATTTTGCCAGTTGGCTGGAAACCAGCCGAAAACGGCTTGTCCCTGCACAGCGCACCTGCAGCAGCGCGGGCATGGGCGCGTCCCAGGTGTCGATGCGGGCCAGGGTGCCGACGGGGGCCAGGGTCTCGGTGCCTTCGGGGGAACGCACCTCATTCCCCGCCAGCAATGCCACGACGCCGAATTCGGTGCCGTCGGCGATGCAGCGGCGGATCATGTCCAGATAGCGGACCTCGAAGATGCGCAGGTGCATGACGCCTGCGGGGAACAGGGCGTTGGACAGCGGAAACAGCGGGACGGTGGCCACGGCGCCGCCCTACTTCACCGCGAAGGCGTCGTCGACGGGGACCTGCATGGCGGTGACCAGGGCGTTGGTCTGGGCGGCCATGCCGATGACGCCGAGCAGTTCGGCGTGCTGGCCGTCGGTCATGCCTTTGGCGCGGGCGGCGGCGGTGTGGGAATGGATGCAGTAGGTGCAGCCGTTGGCCGTCGAGACGGCGATGTAGATCATTTCTCGGACCAGGGGCGAGAGTTCGCCTTCGGCCATCATGACTTGCTTCAGTTGGCCCCAGACGCGTTCGAGCTGCGGCGGGTCGTTGGCCAGGGCGCGCCAGAAGTTATTGACGAAATCGGACTTGCGGGTGGCGCGGATGTCTTCGAACACCGCCCACGCCTGGGGATTCTTGCGGACTTCGTCGTCCGACAGCAAATGCACCGTAGCCATACGCCACTCCGACAGGAAAACCGGCGGGCGGCGGCGTGCCGCCCGCGCAATGTTCCATTGAACTGGAAAGGCCGGCGCGGTTCAAGCCGTGGGCCGGGCGCCCGACGCTTTCATTAGGGAATGTCTGACGGGTCGAACACCCTCACGGCGACACCGACGCCGGCTTGAACGGGTCCAGCGGATAGCGCGGACGGTTCCGCCGCTGATACGGAAACAGCGAGAAGTCCGAGCTGGTCACCCCCGGGCTGTCGCATTCGACCAGGGCGCACGAGATCGGCACGAAGACCGGCCGGCAGTACATGCGCGATTTGACCAGGACGAAGCGAGCCTCGCGCGGGTTGATGCCCAGGCTTTCGAAAACGCCCAGGTCCCACGGCTCGTGCGTTCTTTCGGTGATCACCAACTGCGCGGCGCCGATGTCCAGCACGGCGCTACGCCCCATGCAGGCGGTCTGACCGGTGTAGGTGGGGCCGGTGATGACGTAGCTGCCGTCGGTAATGGCACGCACGACGCCACGCAACGTGACCGGCTTGGCGGCGCGGCCGATGGCGGGGATGGGCAGTTTGTTGCCGACCGGCAGTTCCACCCGGGCGCCCTCCCCGGCCTGGATCATGGCCTGTACCGCTTCCGGGTCGCAGTACAGGCCGGCGACGATGCCGATGAGACCCGCATCGACGGCGGCCATCAGGACGTCCATCGTGTCGCAGGTTCCGCCGGACATGCAGTTGTCGCCGTGGTCCAGCAGCAGCACGGGGCGGTCGGCGCCGCGTGACAGGGCGACGGCGCGGTCCAGGGAGGCGGCCAGGGGCTCGGCTTCGTAGACGAAGCCGTCGCGGTCTTCCCAGATGGCGGCGGCCAGGCCCGCGGCGACGCGGTCGGCGCCCTCGGCATCGCCGGCGGCGACCACGACGACACTCAGGCACGGGTCGGGGATGTCGGCCAGGGCAAATCCGGCCAGGATCGACACGCCCAGCATGCCGCCGGCCTCGGCGCCGCGGGCGGCCTGGACGGCGCGGCGCATGGCACCTTCGGCGGTGTTGCTGCGCAGGGTGTGGGTCATGAGCGGCAGGCGGCGCCAGGCCATCCTGGGCCGGGGGCCGCCGGACAGCCAGTCGAACAGAATCCGGCCGGCGTGGTCGCCGGTTTCGTACATGTCGATG
>NZ_JAELTJ010001340.1 GCF_016428805.1 Achromobacter sp. ASV32 | reverse complement strand
CGCGCCGGCTTGGCGAGCCGGTAGCCCTGAGTCCGCACCATGCGCTCGACTTCGTCTATGGCGTCGCCCACGCAGAACTCCTTGACCGCGAAGATGGCCACGTCGCCGTTTTCGAGCAGGACCGGGCCTGTCTCTTATACACATCTCCGAGCCCACGAGACCTAATAACCGATCGCGGATGCCGTCTTCTGCTTGAAAAGGGGGGGGGGGGGGGGGGGGGGGGGGGGGGGGGGGGGGGGGGGGGGGGGGGGGGGGGGGGGGGGGGGGGGGGGGGGGGGGGGGGGGGGGGGGGGGGGGGGGGG
>NZ_JAELTJ010001339.1 GCF_016428805.1 Achromobacter sp. ASV32 | reverse complement strand
CCCCCCCCCCCCCCCCCCCCCCCCCCCCCCCCCCCCCCCCCCCCCCCCCCCCCCCCCCCCCCCCCCCCCCCCCCCCCCCCCCCCCCCCCCCCCCCCCCCCCCCTTTTCACCCAGAAGACGGCATACGCGATCGGTTATTAGGTCTCGTGGGCTCGGAGATGTGTATAAGAGACAGGGGCAGTCGCGCGCGCAGGGCGTCGGCCAGATCCATCAGGAAGACCCGCACACGGGGTTCGGCCCGCAGGGCATCGGGGCCGGCGGCCGGACCGACAGCCACAGAGACATCGTCGCCGGGATCGGGC
>NZ_JAELTJ010001338.1 GCF_016428805.1 Achromobacter sp. ASV32 | reverse complement strand
ATCCAGAATGACCATGTCGTACTGGCTGGCCAGTTCCCGCAGGGTCTGGCCGAACACCGGCGAGGCCAGCAGTTCCGACGGATCGAAGGTCACGGCGCCGGTGGCGATGAAGTCCACGCCTTCGGACCTGTCTCTTATACACATCTCCGAGCCCACGAGACCTAATAACCGATCGCGTATGCCGTCTTGTGCTTGTAAAGGGGGGGGGGGGGGGGGGGGGGGGGGGGGGGGGGGGGGGGGGGGGGGGGGGGGGGGGGGGGGGGGGGGGGGGGGGGGGGGGGGGGGGGGGGGGGGGGGGGGGG
>NZ_JAELTJ010001337.1 GCF_016428805.1 Achromobacter sp. ASV32 | reverse complement strand
CCCCCCCCCCCCCCCCCCCCCCCCCCCCCCCCCCCCCCCCCCCCCCCCCCCCCCCCCCCCCCCCCCCCCCCCCCCCCCCCCCCCCCCCCCCCCCCCCCCCCCATTTTCAAGCCGAAGACGGCATACGAGATCGGTTATTAGGTCTCGTGGGCTCGGAGATGTGTATAAGAGACAGGGTCAAGACCGCGCAAGAAGGCCAGCGTGGCCTGCGCGACGCCATGCGCGCGTCGGGCGGTCAACGCCACGATCTGCTCAAGGCGCAACTGGACGCCGGCAAGCTGGACCCGCATGCGCTGGTCGAT
>NZ_JAELTJ010001336.1 GCF_016428805.1 Achromobacter sp. ASV32 | reverse complement strand
CCCCCCCCCCCCCCCCCCCCCCCCCCCCCCCCCCCCCCCCCCCCCCCCCCCCCCCCCCCCCCCCCCCCCCCCCCCCCCCCCCCCCCCCCCCCCCCCCCCCCCTTTTTCACGCCGAAGACGGCATACGCGATCGGTTATTAGGTCTCGTGGGCTCGGAGATGTGTATAAGAGACAGGATCGGCACCAGGACACCGGCCTGGACGCACCGTTGCGAGCACTTGCGCTCGCCCTGACGCAAGCGGGCCGGCAGGTGCTGGTCGATGCCGACACGGCCCGCAATACCGGCCTGACCGAATTT
>NZ_JAELTJ010001335.1 GCF_016428805.1 Achromobacter sp. ASV32 | reverse complement strand
TGCGTCGGTGGATCCGATCATCGTGGCGGCGGACATGGTGCACGCGTTGCAGACGGTGATCTCGCGCAGCAAGGATCCGCTGGAACAGGCCGTGCTGTCGATCACGCAGATCCACGCGGGCGATGCCCTGTCTCTTATACACATCTCCGAGCCCACGAGACCTAATAACCGATCGCGTATGCCGTCTTCTGCGTGAAAATGGGGGGGGGGGGGGGGGGGGGGGGGGGGGGGGGGGGGGGGGGGGGGGGGGGGGGGGGGGGGGGGGGGGGGGGGGGGGGGGGGGGGGGGGGGGGGGGGGGGGG
>NZ_JAELTJ010001334.1 GCF_016428805.1 Achromobacter sp. ASV32 | reverse complement strand
CCCCCCCCCCCCCCCCCCCCCCCCCCCCCCCCCCCCCCCCCCCCCCCCCCCCCCCCCCCCCCCCCCCCCCCCCCCCCCCCCCCCCCCCCCCCCCCCCCCCCCTTTTTCACGCAGAAGACGGAATACGAGATCGGTTATTAGGTCTCGTGGGCTCGGAGATGTGTATAAGAGACAGGAAGCAGCCCGACTTCCTGACCCTGAACGCCTTCGGCCAGGTGCCGGTGATCGACGACAACGGCGTCGTCATCGCGGATTCGACCGCCATCCTGGTGTACCTGTGCAAGCGCTACAACGGTCAGGCC
>NZ_JAELTJ010001333.1 GCF_016428805.1 Achromobacter sp. ASV32 | reverse complement strand
CCCCCCCCCCCCCCCCCCCCCCCCCCCCCCCCCCCCCCCCCCCCCCCCCCCCCCCCCCCCCCCCCCCCCCCCCCCCCCCCCCCCCCCCCCCCCCCCCCCCCCTTTTTCACGCAGAAGCCGGCATACGCGATCGGTTATTAGGTCTCGTGGGCTCGGAGATGTGTATAAGAGACAGGCCCATGGTGGCGCGCAATTGCGGGTTCAGGACCAGGGTTTCCAGCCGCTGCGAGGCGGCGTCGGCGTCGTCAATGGGCACAACAAAGCCTGTCACGCCATCGAGCACGACCTCTGCCGGACCGTCG
>NZ_JAELTJ010001332.1 GCF_016428805.1 Achromobacter sp. ASV32 | reverse complement strand
CCCCCCCCCCCCCCCCCCCCCCCCCCCCCCCCCCCCCCCCCCCCCCCCCCCCCCCCCCCCCCCCCCCCCCCCCCCCCCCCCCCCCCCCCCCCCCCCCCCCCCCTTTACAACCAGAAGACGGCATACGAGATCGGTTATTAGGTCTCGTGGGCTCGGAGATGTGTATAAGAGACAGCGCGCGACCCGGCCGCCGACATGGCGCCGCTGTTCTCGCGGCCCGAGTTCGACTTCGGCGACTACGTGCTGGACCACGTCGAAGTGCACCAGTGCAACTACAACTGGAAGACCTTCATCGAGGTCTA
>NZ_JAELTJ010000014.1 GCF_016428805.1 Achromobacter sp. ASV32 | reverse complement strand
TATCACTGAAGCATACCGAATAATCGTTTTATGCGCCCAGATCAAGGTCATACCATGATTGAACATCAACATAGAGGGCCGGACGCACAAGAAGTCCGGTAGCGAGTCACCCATGATCTATACCGTCGAGTGCAGCTTTGCCGACCCAGCCAGCGAAGCGGAGTGGAATGATTTCTACAGCCTGGAAAAGCTGCCCGCGCTTATTTCAGTAAGCGGGTTCCATACCTCGCAGCGATTCAAGGCGTTGAGCGCGGGTTGCCCCGTCTACCTTGCCATGCATTCGATCGACGGTCTGGCTGTGCTTGAGGGCGATGAGTACCGCCAGAAGGGTGGCGGCAACTTCGCACGCTGGCAGCAGCACATCACCGATTGGCACCGCAATCTCTATGGCGGCCTTGAACGCGCGCCTGCCATCGGTGCAGGAGACCATCTGATCGTGAGCGCAGTCGGCCCCAAGCCACTCATCGAGATGGGGCTCAAGCCTGATCTGATGCGGGCCGTCGCATTGGAGAAATTTCCTGACAACAGGTGGCTGGCGAAGCTGGATGGCGCCATCAGCCTCAGTGTGGAAACCCTGCCGAAGGACGTGCACCTCTATGTCCCGATGACCGCGCAATTGACGAGTGGCGATGACGCAGTGGCCCAGACGCAGGGGCAGAACCGACATGCCTAACCTGACGATCTTCATCCAGGCGGAAAAGGTGCCGCCCGAAGCGAATCTGGCGGAACTCACCGAACAATGCACTCGGCTTTGCACGGACGTCCTCCGGGCTGCGCTGGACAACGTGCATGTCATCTATGTCACTGCTCGCCAGGGGCGCGGGCATCCTGCTTACGCGGAAATCAAGTACCGCCTCGAACCGCTCAGAACGCCATCGGTCATAGACGCCTTCATGGCGCGGCTGGAAGAGGCCATAAAGCGCCATACGGGGCTAACGGCGCGCATCCGTTGCTTCGGCTATCCGGCCCCCGCCATCTATGCGCGGAACTGATGACGCGCAAGGAGCGCCGCAATGAACAAAATGAAATTTCCAGGTCAGCAGATCGGCGAGTTTTCGATCACGGCCATCAGTGACGGATACCTTTGCGCAAGTCTGGATCTTCTCTCCAATATCGATCCTATGGAGGCGTCCAAGTTGCAGCAGGACGCAGGCGTGCTTGACCCATCCGCGATCCACATCAACTGTTACCTGGTGCGTGGAAGGGGGCGCACGATCCTCATCGACGCGGGAGCCGGTGGGTTCAAGCAATGGGGTGGAAAGTTGATAGCGAATCTGGCACTTGCTGGTGTACAGCCCTCTGACATTGACACCATTCTTCTGACCCATGCACATCCCGACCATGTTGGGGGGCTGCTTGGCTCGTCCGGCGAAGCTGCCTTTCCCGATGCAGAGTTAGTCGTCCACCAGCGTGAGGCTTCTTTTTGGAAGGATGATGGCAACCTCAGCCGAGCGAGTGAGCGGGCTCGTGGCAACTTTATGTTTGCCCGGAAGGTATTCGATCAGTATCAGGAGAAGATGCGCACGTTTACCGATAGCGAAGTTCTCCCTGGCATTCGTGCCATGCCCCTTCCAGGACATACCGCGGGGCATTCCGGTTATCGCATCGAATCCGATGATCGTAGTCTGCTGGTCTGGGGGGATATCGTTCATTTTCCCCAGATCCAGATTGCTCGTCCCGACGTATCCATTGCATTCGACCAAGATCCGATTCTCTCCGCCGAAACACGCTCAAAACTGTTGGATGTTGTTAGCTCGGAAAAAATTCTTATTGCTGGCATGCACCTTGGCGAGCCTGGATTCGGGCACATCAAGCGCAACGGTACGCTCTACGAGATTTTCTATGAAGCTTAGCGGCCGGTAGAGATGTCCGGGATCAGCCAGCAGTGGAGAATGAGATCAATGATCCCAATCGGCTATATCCTGCCGGCCGAGGCTGAGGCAAACTACGACAACCTACTCGGCACACCCGCAGGTGAGGCTGTTTTACTGTAACCAAACAGCCTCCGCGAAAACCGGGGCGATTCATCAACCGCCATAGCATTGCGCGTAAGTAAAGTCGACCAAGCGCTTGTCTGAGGCATCCTGTGGCGTGGACGGCTCTACCTGGAAATGCCCGAACATATCGTCGTTGCAGATCCTCACGTTCTTGCGCTGCGTACCTTCCTGCAATACGCAGGAGCCGCCAAAACTGTGATTGCTCCCCGCGACGCCAACCGGTAGATCAATCAGCCGGCTACAACCGATGATTCGGCCGTTTTGCTTCTGATGCGCCAACGATTGGTTGAACGATTCAACACGGGAGTTGGGATCACGAATCGCCACAACATTGACGCATTCGGTTTGGTTGCCCGGCAGCTTGCAGTCTGAGTACACCTCGCCATTGGTAATATGTGCCTCATTGCGCGCCAGCATGGCGATGCGGGTTGTGTATGCCTGCTGCAGGCAGGCGCTGTCTTGACAAATGTCACGCGCGTATTTAACCCAGTTGCGCTGTTCTTTGGTCAACGCTTTCTTGCCATAGGCATCGGTTGCGGCCAGTGCTGCTTCATAGGCCCCTTGCAATTTTCCATCCAGCGCGGATGTCTGGGCATCGCTACAGATCAACCTTTCGGTCGTGCCCACGGCCTTGTTGCAATCAAAACTGGCGGCTTGGGCGCCAGTCCAAAGCGTTGCAAGGCTCAACGTCAAGAGAAGCTTCATCGCAGGTGCAAACCGTATCTTCAGTGCGTAAGCGGGTGGGCGTGTTGAATGCGGCTGGGTCATGATCCTATCTTCTCAAGTTGTCTGTCGATGATGTTTTGCGCACGGCACAACACATCTGCCTCGTGACACGTCAAAACAGCTTAACCGAGCTAATGCAGATATCTGGTCTTGTGATCTTGTCGCTGGAGCATCAGAGGCCTTCTTACTTCAATACCCGGCTCAGTTTTTACCAGATCCAAGCTGACGCCTGTGCCTTTTCCCACTAAAGCGGCGGCTCCCATCACAATCTTCTCGGATGAGCCATCGCGACTTTAAGCTGGGCCAGTTCGGTGGCCGCACGGCCCCATGCTGGTCATGTATGCCGAAGGACTGGGCGCGCCGCGCAACCTGGCGATCGCCTTCACCTTGATCAGCGTCGTTCCGTCGCCGGACGAGGAGACGATGCAGCATCGCGACAGGCTAGCCGCCGACATGGACCCCTTCCAGCGTGAGCATGCGATGCAACCTGCCAATGAATGGCTCACCGCCGGGGTGAGCGAAGAGACGCTGCGACGCGCGGATGGTCAGTGACTGGTTGCGCGCAGTATCTTCAGGGATTCCCGCGTGAGCGTGTCAACCAGGGCGCTACCAAAGGAGCCGAACGCCCAGGCGCTCGCTCATCGAATAGTTTGCGGAAGGTTGGTTGAGTCGAGCTTTCTCTGAAAGCTCGACGTAGGCTGTGATGCGGTCATTGTGCTGGTACCTTCGCGGTGCAGCATCACGTGTACACGCCGGTATCCGTAGTGAGCCCGCGTATGCGCTATCTCGTGGATTCGCATGATCAGCACGCCACTGTCGCGTCGACACGATTCGTAGCGATGCAACGACGGGGGAATCATGACTACGGCGCATGCCTTGGTCACGCCGACGCCGTAGCGCTTCCTCAGATCAGCCACGAGTAGGCGACGCCGCGAAGGCTTCAGAGCTTTCTTGCCAGAATGTCCTGCAACATTGCCTTGTCCAGCATCAGGTTCGCGGCCAGGCGCTTGAGTCGATTGCATTCCTCTTCAAGCTGGCGAAGTCGTCGCAGCTCCAGGGGGGGGCAAGTCCCCCGAATTTCTTCCTCTCGTCGTAGAAGGTGGCTCCGCTCACGCCCATCTTGTGGCAGACCTCGGGTACGGCCGTGGCACGCAACCGTTGCATCACGGAGCCAAAGTGCCCAGGTAGTCAGCCGGGCTGTGCGAAGACAACCAAAAATCAGAAGCTAATGTGGTTGGCCCATTTGAAAAAATAGGGCGATGCGATGTCCCCTTGCACGGAAATTCCTGCCGCCGTTTAGTAAACGCATACGCTATTTTCTGGTGCCGGGGATTTTCAGCTCTAGTGGTAATGGCGCATTAGCCTGCGGGGCTAAAAATAATCAGACCAATCTCATATTCGGGTAGAGCGAAACGCCGGTTGATATGCGTTGCGCGCACCTGGGCCTTGCGACGGAAACTTGGTGGGAAAATCCAAAATGCAACAACCGAAATGTCAATTAATGAAAAGTTCTGCATTTATACGTCTCCGGTGTGGCGGCATTGCCACGCCTGTTGCGCGCGCGTTGATAGCAGCATGCAGCAGGGGATCTGGTTGGGTGGAAATTTGAGATTCGTCTGAAACAAATCTGTAATGCTGTGCTTTAGACTACTGCCATTGGACCAATCTCGTTCGTGCTGCATGCGGAGCACTTTATAGGCGATTTTCAATCACTTCCCTGGCGCAATGATCGTCAATGCCCATGTCTCCCCTGAACATACTGATCGTTGATGATCACGCGTTTCAACGCGAATATATGGCGCGCCTTGTGCTTGAAGCGGGCGCTGCCTACGTCGATACGGCTGCTAATGGCTGGGATGCACTGCGCAAGCTCCGTATGCGTCGCTTCGACTTGGTGATTACCGATCTGATGATGGAAGGTGTTGACGGCGTGCAGTTGATCCAAAGTCTGTCGGAGTTTAGGGATCCGCCGGCAGTTGCGTTGGTGAGTGCGTCGCCCAAGAGGCTGCTCACCAGCGCCTACCTCGTTGCCAAGCTGTTGGGGCTGCGCGTTGTTGCGCAAATATGTAAACCGTTAGTGGTCGCGGATGTTGAAAAAATGCTGAGACAGCTTCGGCACCCTCGCGGCCTCCAAATGCGGGCAGGTGGCGGTGCACATTCAAACAAACATATATTGCAATGTGCGCTGGAGAATGGGCAGATCCAGGCATGGTTTCAGCCGAAATTGGCGTTGATTGACGATTCCATATGTGGAGTCGAAGCGCTGGCTCGATGGGTACAGGATGATGGCACCGTGCTGTTGCCGGGGGAGTTTCTGCCTTGGTTGAGTTTGCATGGGCTTGATGAGGATTTGTTGAGCCGAATCATTCAAGCCGTCGTAGAGGCACAGAATAAATGGATACGGCTCGGATGCTCCGTGCCTGTCTCCATTAACCTGCCAACACATCTATTTGATGATAGATCGTTGCCAGACCGTCTATTGACAACGGTTCATACAGCAGGGGGGCGGCCTCAGGATATTTGTTTCGAGTTAACGGAGGGGACGACTACCAGCCATTTAAGCGATTTTCACGCGGGCGCATGCCGACTGCGCATGATGGGCTTCAAGTTGGCGCAAGACGATTTTGGGCAAGGGTATAGCTCGATCTATAACTTGCTCTCGGTACCGTTCACTGAGCTGAAGATTGATCGGTCGCTGATACAAGATTGCGTTGGTGATGACAAGGTTCTTGCGATTCTGGAAAGTGCTATCGCGCTGGGCCGAAGATTAGGAATTACCGTGGTCGCCGAGGGCGTCGAGACCGCTGAGCAACTGGCTGTGCTGCGGCATTTGGATTGCACGGCCGTCCAGGGGGCCTATGTGGCTGGAGCGATGGACACTGAACTGATGGGGCAGCACTTGCGGCAGAGCTTCCTAAACGAGCCACAAAGTTCTACAGTGCTCTACAAGTGGTTGCCTGCTTTGTCTTCCCTATTGGGGAATGCAACGATGAGGCAAGACAGATAGGCTTCCCTGGCTTGTAATTTTAATTACTTTTTGATACGTAGGGAAACATGCTGCCGCTTGATGGGCACGCCCCGCTTTCATCGTTCATGTCTACTTTTACGAATCGCTGGGTGCAGGGCTTGACGCTATTGGCGGCCTGTCTCATCGTCATGACGATGGCGCTTTTATACTGGACAATAAATAGAAAAATCAGTATAGAAAAAGAGGAAATGCGGCAGCATTTTCAATATATCGTTGGCGATATCAACGCCATGCAAGATGCGCTCTTGTGGGCTACCGATATCGAAGAATTCAGTGGGCTCCAGCAGATGGAGTACCCGATGAAACTGGAACGCTATCGTCATGAGACGAACCCCGGTTTCGAAGCATATGTCGTCACCCACCCTATAACGGGATTGTCCTATCAGTTGGCATTTCGGTCGCTGAATAGCGAAGAAGCCAATCGAAAAGAGGCGGTGGCTATCTCCGCTTTGTCCGACTTGATTTTATTGCGTTTCTTGTCACGCCTGAGCAAGTTTGAGGCGGGTAGGCTACCGATAAATTTACTTGATTTGCAAGATGGAAAACGAGTTGCTTTCGGCTGCGACTTGCCGCTTGCAGGCGGAGCGGTGATAGCCGGGTACGCGTGTATTTATAATGACGAGCAACTATTCAAGATAATACGCTCGAGAAGAAAGAACGAAAATAGGGCGGTTTTTTGGAAAGAACTTAGGCGGTCGGATGGTCACAATGGACTCGTCGCTTTCGCCAAGGTCAACGAACCTATTTCGTTTGTGCACGGAGATTGGTGGGTCTCCGCATCCTGGAGTTTTCAGAATGTGCCACAGTTTCCTCATATTGTTGGCGGCCATGGGCACAGTCCAACCTTTTTTGAGGTGTATTCCCCTGAGGGCGAGCTCTTAACTGCGCGCATTCAACCGCCTCAAGCGCTGATCGCAGGAATTGAATTCCTGCGTGATTCATCCATTGTTCAGTTCGCGAGCAAAGAAGGGTGGGCAATAAAATATAAGCTTTCCTATATAAATATATTTCGGGAGCTATATCCCCAGTTGGCCATGTTCGGGCTGCTGTTGATGGGCTGCATCGTTGTAGCCTGCCTGGTTTTGCGGTGGTATTTCAAGCGCCATTATTTGCCCGCGGTTGAACAGCGTCGGCGCACTATCGAAAGCGAAGAGTTTGCCCGAGGTGTAATCGACGTCGCACAGGTTGCTATGTGTGTCGTGGATTGTCGAACCTCCAAGCCGTTGAAGGTGAATACGCTGGCCAGAGAGTGGCTGGGAAGCGATGAAGAACTGTACAGGCTGGCACGTAGCTGGGTTGCGAGCTATGGGGCGAAGGGTTCAGGCACGGCAATCGTCTCGTTGAGTATCAGGAACCGCCACTTTTCAGGTTGCTTTGCACTGGCCAGGTATGAGGACCACGATGTGCTCCTCTGCACGTTGTCGGACATCAGCGCACATGTCAGAGCGCAGGAATCCCTGGAGTGGGCAAAGCGGGTGGCCGACCAATCCAGTGCGGCGAAATCCGCCTTCTTGGCGACGATGAGCCATGAGATTCGCACGCCGCTGTATGGCGTGCTCGGTACGCTCGAGTTGCTTTCGGAGACACACCTTTCCGGTGAGCAGAGAAGCTATCTAGATACGACTCTGCGATCCGCCGGGATTCTTCTTCACATCATCGGTGATGTCCTGGATATGTCAAAAATTGAATCCGGCACCATCGAACTGAACGAGGCCGAATTCTCCCCGGTTGATTTGACAGAGATCGTCGCTCAGGCCTACACGGCGACGGCATCCAACAAGGGGTTGTCCCTTCATTGTGTCGTCACCCCCGAGGTCCCGAGGGCAGTGCTAGGCGACGCCGGCCGAGTCCGGCAGGTCTTGAACAATCTGCTCAGCAATGCCATCAAGTTTACGGAGATCGGCCGTACCAGGATCAGCCTTGATGCTGAACCTGGGACGGAAGGCCACAAGATATTGACTTGGCGCGTCTCTGATACCGGAATCGGTATATCTATGCAGGACCAGATCCGGCTATTCGAACCCTTTTTCCAGGTGCGATCAGAGCCAGGCGCGGCTGGTGGAACAGGATTGGGGCTGGCGATTTGTAAAAGCCTGATTGACTTGATGGGTGGAACTTTGGATGTGGCGAGCAAGGTCGGTGATGGCAGCACCTTTTCAGTGAGCATCGAGGTGCCCGTGGTCGACGGTGACATCGCGGTGGCACCTGCCTGCGACTTGCCGAATATGGCGGTCGTTGTCCGCGCACCCACCGTGGAATTAAGACGCCACTATCGGCAGTGGTTGGAGCGGTGGGGCGTGCAGTGCGACAGCGAAGTCTTCGAGCCGACGACGCAGGATAGGGTGCTGCTGAACGTATCCCCGGACCTCATGACACCGCTGCAGTGGCCGGGTAGACAGATCGTTGCGACGGAACGAGGTCCCTTGCAACCGCAAAGGCAGTCCGGTGTGGTCTGCGTAAGTAGTCATTCTCTTGCCGCGCTTGCCCAGGCTCTTGCCATGGCAGCAAACCGGAGCGACGCGGGTGGCGATTCACCTGACAGTGCGATTTCAGACGGATACCCGCCGCAGATGCGGGAAGCTCCGTCGTTACCCGTCCATCAGCCAAGAGCTTTGGGCTTGCGGGTGCTACTGGCCGAAGACAGCGCGATCAATCAGGAGGTATTGAGGCGTCAGCTCAAGGCGCTGGGCTGTTCTGTTGTAGTCCGGGGAGATGGGGTTGGAGCGCTTAAGGCCTGGGACGATAACAAGTTCGACGTGCTATTGACAGACGTCAACATGCCCGGCATAGGCGGGCCAGAGCTTATTAATCGCCTTCGCCATGGAGGCATGCAAAAACCGATCATATGTGTCACGGCTAACGCTCAACAGCATTTGGGACGAGCCGCTGAATATTCCGCAGTCGACGCTTGGCTGGTGAAGCCCATAACGCTTCGAACGCTGCAGGACTGTCTGCAGCGCACGGTTGCGAATCGGCTTCCCAACGGCTCGCGGAGTTTACCGACTGAGCCTATGGACGACTCCGGCCATGAAGGCCTCGACGACGATATTCCCAGCTTCATGCATGGAATATTTCAAGCTGCCATGGAAGTGGACGGGGCGATCGTTCGCCGGTGCCTGGAAGAGGGGGATCATGCGGGACTCAAGGTTGCAATACATCGGGTGCGCGGGGGGTTGGTGATGGCGGGTCAAGAAAATTTCGCGCAGGACTGGCTAGAAGCGGAAGAGCGTCTGGAAACGGGGATGCCACTTGACGAAGATGACGTTAAGCACGTTTTTGCGATCGTCAGCGCACTCGAGATGCTGCTCAGCCGATTGCGGCTGAAGGAGGCGTGATTGAAGAATCGTGTCATCTTGGAGACAGCATGAAGAGCGCAACCATTGTTCTCGCCGATGATCATCCGATCGCGACAGCAGGCGTTCGGTATGCCCTCGCGCGTTTTCCAAACTACAGGATCATGGGCGAGGCACGCTCATCGGATGAATTGATAGATCTGATTTGCACCCTTCGCCCCGACGTGGTGATTACCGACTACAACATGCCAGGGTCTGAGAGAGTGGCGGACGGACTGCGGATGATTGCCTATCTGAGACGGACATTCCCGGAGGTGGGGATTGTCGTTCTCACGGTGATCTCTTCGGCAGCCGTTGCGGCAAGCTTATATAAATTGGGGGTTGCTGCTGTTCTGGTAAAGACTGGGAGCCTTGAGGATCTGAGTAGTTCCATAGATCGAACTCTGCAAGCCGTTCAACGGTCAGCCCCGCATGCTGGCCGTCAAGTTCACGATGAGGCTGCGAGTGTTGACGTGTTGGGTAAGTTGACACGGAAGGAACTGGAAGTGCTGCGCGAGCTGTTCTCGGGTTTAAGCGTCAGCCAGATTGCGAAAAAGCAGCAGCGAAGCAAAAAGACCATCAGCGCACAAAAGGTCTCGGCGATGCGAAAGCTCGGGACCTCCAATGACCACGAACTCATTATGTTCCTGGCGGCGCACAACTTGTTCACTTAAGAAATTCCCTATCGGTTGCCATGGCTCAGTTGGCGTGGCGGTCTGATTGCCGCGTCAAGCGTCGCGCGGTAGGACGGGCCGAGGACTTGCCTCGCGACTGAGAGAGAAGCCAGCTTCGCACGCCGAAAACGCTTGTGTAGGTCGATGCTCGTCAAGTTCCAATAACTGAATAGAAAGTCAAATGATTTTTAGAATCAATCAATATTTTGTGGACTGAGAAGACATCAAGGCAGACATCGTTCAAGCGTGCTTCTTCGCGTTGTTTAACTCACTCCAGTCCTCCTGCATTCAATCCCTTCTGAATCTGTCCTTGCGAATTGCACGGCCGCGCTGCGGCTTCCTATCGTCTCCGGCCATCTAGGCATCTTCCTGAAACGGAACCAACATGATCTACCTCTCTGCAGCAGTCGTCACCGAAATCACCGGCCGCGCGTGGATACGCCATAGCGACGGCTCCTTGACGGAGCTGCGCCAAGGCAGCAACGTACCCGTCGGCAGCGACATCGTCACGGCCTCGGGCGCGACGGTGACCCTGCAGGTCGAGAACGGTATGCCGATCGTGATCGGGGAAGGCCGCGAAGTGGCGGTCAGTGGCGACTTGGCCGCCCCTTTGGCCGACCCGTCCGAAGCAGCAGTCGCTGCGCCCAAGGGCACCGATTCCGCCCGCCTGTTGGCCGCGCTGCAAGTCGGGCAGGATCCGTTTGAAGCCCTGGACCCCGCCGCCGCGACCCTGACCGGCGCCAGCGGCGACGATGGCGGCGGCAGCTTCGTGCGCCTGGCCCGCATCTTGGAATTGACCAGCCCGCTGGACCTGGCCTACCCCAACCCGGGCCGTGGCGTCGACACGCTGGACCGCGCATCCAGCGGCGGCAGCGGCGCTGGCGACGCCGGTGACCCAAATAATGCGCCCGTCGCCGTCAACGATTCCAGCCGCAGCGACGAAAAGACTGCGGTGCGCGGCAACCTGCTGACCAACGACAGCGACTCCGATGGCGATCCGCTGAGCATCGTCTCGATCAATGACCGCCCCATGACCGCGGGCGGCATCGCCGTTACCGGTTCCAATGGTGGCACCTTCATCGTGCAACCGGACGGCAGCTACGTGTTCGTCCCGGGCAACAGCTTCCAGCACCTGCCCGAAGGGCAGATTGCCACCACCACGATTTCCTATGTCCTCGCCGACCCGAGCGGCGCGATCTCGACCTCCACCTTGGAAATCACAGTGGGGGGGGTCAATGACCCGGCCCTGATCAGCGCCTCCAAGCCGGGCGACGACGCCGGCGCGGTCAAAGAAGACGGAGTCACCACTGCCAACGGCAAGCTCAACGTAGTCGACGCCGACGACGGCCAGTCCTTCTTCGTGGCCGTGTTCGACCGTGCGGGTATTCATGGCACCTTCTCAATCGACGCCAATGGTAGCTGGGTCTACAACCTGAACCAGGCCGATCCGCGCGTGCAAGCGCTGGCCGTGGGCGAGTCTCTCACCGAGACCTTCACGGTCGCCACGGCTGATGGCACCACCGGCCAGATTGTCATCACGATCAACGGCACCAACGACGGCCCGACCATCACGGGCACGACCACTGGCGGAATCAAGGAAGATGGCCCCGACGCCACGGTCTCGGGTCAATTGACCCAGCATGACGTCGACACCAGCGACACTCACACCTGGACCATCGGCAACGACGGCAAGGGCGCCTATGGCAGCGTCACCGTCGACAGCAGCGGCAAGTGGACCTACACACTGGATAACGGCAGCGACAAGGTGCAGGTGCTGAAGGACGGCGAGACAGTCACCGACACCTTGACTGTCACGGTCGACGACGGCCATGGCGGTACCGCCACCCAGGTCATCACGGTTGAGATCACCGGCACCAACGACGCGGCCGTCGTTACCCCCAGCAAGCCGGGCGATGACGCGGGCAAGGTCCAGGAAGACAAGATCCCTGCCACCAGCGGCAAGCTGGACGTGACGGACAAGGACACGGGCGAAGCCGTTTTCACCGTCCAGACCGATGCCAAGGGCGAGCACGGCAAGTTCTCGATCGACGCCGACGGCAACTGGAAGTACACCCTGGACGACACCGATTCCAAGGTCCAGGCGCTGGCTGTGGGCGAGAGGCTGACGGAGACCTTCACGGTCACCACGGCTGACGGCACCCCGAGCAAGGTCACGGTCACCATCGACGGCACCAACGATGCCCCGACCCTGACCGGCAAGACCGACGGCGCGGTCGCCGAAGATGGCACCACCACCGCCGCCGGCAAGCTGGACGTGGCTGACGTCGACACGAGCGACACCCACACCTGGGCCGTCAGCAATGATGGCAAGGGCACGTACGGTTCGTTCACCGTCGACAAGGACGGCAACTGGAAGTACGAGCTGGACAACACCAGCGACAAGGTCCAGGCCCTGAAGGGCGGCGAGAAGGTGACCGACACCATCACCGTCACGCTGGATGACGGCCATGGCGGTACCGCTACCCAGATCATCAAGGTTGATATCACCGGCACCAACGACGTCGCTGTCGTTACCCCCAGCAAGCCGGGCGATGACGCGGGCAAGGTCCAGGAAGACAAGATCCCCACTGCCAGCGGCAAGCTGGATGTCACGGACAAGGACGCCGGTGAAGCCGTCTTCAAGCCGCAGACCGATGCCAAGGGTGAGCACGGCAAGTTCTCGATCGACGCCGACGGCAACTGGCAGTACACCCTGGACGATACCGATCCCAAGGTTCAGGCCTTGGCTGTGGGCGAGACGCTGACTGAGACGTTCACGGTCACCACGGTTGACGGCCCGCAAAGCACCGTCACGATCATGATCGAAGGCACCAACGACGATCCGGTTCTGTCGGGTAAGGCCGCAGGCATCGTCGCTGAAGACGGCGTGGCCACCGGTAAGCTCGACGTGTCCGACGTGGACACCAGCGACACGCACACCTGGTCCGTCAGTAACGACGGCAAGGGTGCGTATGGTTCGTTCACCGTCGACAAGGACGGCAACTGGAAGTACGAGCGGGACAACGCCAGCGACAAGGTCCAGGCCCTGAAGGGCGGCGAGAAGGTGACCGACACCATCACCGTCACGGTGGATGACGGCCATGGCGGCACGGCGACCAAGGTCATCACGGTGGACATCACCGGCACGAGCGACGCCGCAGTCATCACCCCGAGCAAGCCGGGAGATGACAAGGGCACGATCAAAGAAGACACCACCCAGACCACCGGCGGCAAGCTGGACGTGACGGACAAGGATGCGGGCGAAGCCGTCTTCCAGACTCAGACCGACGCCAAGGGCGATCACGGCAAGTTCTCGATCGACGCCGACGGCAACTGGAAGTACACCCTGGACGATACCGATCCCAAGGTCCAGGCCCTGGCTGTGGGCGAGACGTTGACGGAGACGTTCACGGTCTCCACCGCCGACGGCACGAAGAGCGCTGTCACGATCACCATCGACGGCACCAATGACAAGCCGACGCTGACCGGCAAGACCGACGGCATGATCGCTGAAGACGGCACCACCACCGCCGGCGGCAAGCTGGACGTGGCCGACGCGGACACCAGCGATACGCACACCTGGACCGTCAGCAATGATGGCAAGGGCGCGTACGGTTCGTTCACCGTCGACAAGGGCGGCAACTGGAAGTACGAGCTGGACAATGCCAGCGACAAGGTCCAGGCCCTGAAGGGCGGCGAAAAGGTGACCGACACCATCAAGGTCAAGGTAGACGACGGCAACGGCGGCACGGCGTTCAAGGACGTCACCGTCAAAATCACCGGTACCAATGACGCTGCCGTCGTTACTCCCAGCAAGCCGGGCGACGATGCCGGCACGGTCCAGGAAGACAAGATATCCACGGCCAACGGCAAGCTGGACGTGACGGACAAGGACGCAGGCGAAGCCGCCTTCAAGCCGCAGACCGGCTTCCAAGGCGAGCACGGCAAGTTCTCGATCGACGCCGACGGCAACTGGCAGTACACCCTGGACGATACCGATCCCAAGGTCCAGGCCCTGGCTGTGGGCGAGACGCTGACCGAGACGTTCATGGTGACCACCGCCGACGGCACCACCGGCACCGTCACGATCACCATCAACGGCACCAATGACGCTCCGACCATCGCTGGCCAAGTCGCTGGCGACGTCACGGAAGGGGGCGCCAAGGATGCGTCGGGTCAGCTGACCACGCACGACGTCGATGCCAACGACATGCACAGCTGGTCCCTGAGCAACGACGGCAAGGGCGCGTACGGCTCGTTCACGCTCGACCAGAACGGCAAGTGGACCTACAAGCTGGACAACGCCAACCCTGCCGTCAAGGCGCTCAAGGATGGCGAGCACCTGACCGACACCATGTCTGTCACCGTCGATGATGGCCGTGGCGGCAAGGCCACGCAGACCATCACCATCAAGGTTGACGGCACCAGCGACGGCGCCACCATCACCCCTAGCAAGCCGGGCGACGATGCGGGCACCGTCCAGGAAGACGCTATGCAGGCCGCCAGCGGCAAGCTCAATGTCGTGGACTCGGACGCGGGCGAATCGGTGTTTCGTCCGCAGACCAACTTCCAGGGCCAGTACGGCAAGTTCTCGATCGATGCGAACGGCAATTGGTCCTTCAAGCTGGATAACAACGCCAAGGCGATCCAGCAGCTGGGCGCCAAGGACAGCCTGGCCGAGACCTTCACGGTCACTACCGCCGACGGCACCAAAGGCCAGGTCGTTATTACCATCAGGGGCACCAACGACGCGCCAGCCGTCGCGGGCGACGCCACCGGCAACGTCAAGGAAGACGGCACGCTGACCACGACGGGCGAACTGGCCAAGTCCGATATCGATGCCACCGACAAGCACATCTGGTCGGTCAACAACGAGGGCAAGGGCCAGTACGGTAGCTTCACCGTTGACCAGAGCGGCAAGTGGACCTATGCGCTGGATAACAAAAGCGCCCAGGTCCAGGCCTTGGCCGAAGGCCAGAAGGTGACCGACACCATCAAGGTCACCGTTGACGACGGCAACGGCGGCACGGCGTTCAAGGACGTCACCGTCACCATCACCGGCACCAACGATGCCGCCACGATCACCGGCCAGGCCGTCGGCACCGTGATCGAAGACAAAAAGGTGCTTGCCGCCGGTAAGCTTACGGTGTCTGACGTCGATGCCGGCCAGAGCAGCGTCGTGGCCCAGGCCAGCGTACCGGGCAAGTACGGCACGTTCTCGATCGACGCCAACGGCAACTGGACCTACTCGCTGAACAACAGCCTGAAGGCGGTTCAGGACCTGCCGGCCGGCAAGGTGCTGAAAGAAGCCTTCGAGGTCACCTCCGTTGAGGGTTCGGCCAGGCAGACCGTCACTGTCGACGTGGTCGGCACCAACGACGCACCGGTCGCCGCCGACAACGCGACCAGCGTGAATCTCGGCTCCGGCCACGCCTTCACCGCCGCCGAGTTCAACTTCAACGACAGCGCCGAAGGCGACCCACTGCAAGGCGTGATCATCACACGCCTGCCGACCGACGGCGCACTGACCCTGAACGGCCAGGCGGTCTCGGTGAATACCGTGATCTCCGCTGCGGACATCGTATCGGGCAAGCTGGTCTACACGCCGTCGGCCGCGGGCCAGGACACCTCGTTCGGCTTCCAGGTTCGCGACAATGGCGGCACCGCCAACGGCGGCAAGGACACGTCGGGCGAATACAACTTCGCGATCAAGATCAATAGCTTCATCTCGGGCGACAACGACGACAGCGGTACCGGCACCAAACCGCCCCTCAACGGCGGCAGCGGCGACGACATCATCCTTGGCGACAAGGGCGGCACGGTCACCACGGTCGAGCCAGGCAAGAACTACAACATCGCGATCGTCGTCGATACGTCGGGCAGCATGCGGGAAGCATCCGGCACGAAGGGCTTCTCGCGCATACAGTTGACCATCGACGCGCTCAAGAACCTGGCTAACAGCCTGACGGGCCACGACGGCATAGTGAACGTGGCACTGATTGGCTTCGAAACGAAAGCCAGCACCAAGTACACGGTCAACGGCCTGACTGCCAGCAACGCCCAAGGCTTGATCAAAGCCATCGAGGCGCTGAAAATCATAGGTCTGACCAACTACGAAGGCGCGTTCGACGAAGCCCTGAAGTGGTTCAACAAGCAACCCTCGTCGTCTAACGGTCAGACATTTGAAAAGCTCACCTACTTCCTGACCGACGGTGATCCGACCGCCAACAACCAGGGGGCGAACGGAGGCCGCAACGGGCACATAGAGACAAACTTCCCCGACATGCAGGATGCGCTCGTCAAGTTCAAAGCCTTGACGGATATGGGCACGAAAGTGCACGCCATTGGCATCGGTTCAGGTGTCAACGAGGGCTACCTGAAGTTCTTTGATAACTCCAATGTCACGGGAATGGGGGAGGTGAAGATTGAAGGATCGATCATCACCGGCGCGACCGGCCAGCCCCAGATCGTCAATACTGCCGAGGCACTTGCCGCCGCGCTGCAAGGCGGCTCGTCCAGCACGGACCCGGCCGCCGTGGGCAATGACATCATCAACGGCGGCGCCGGCGACGACATCCTCTTCGGCGATACGATCGACACCGACGGCAACGCGCTGAACTGGGCCGTCGTAGGGGGGCGTCCCGCCGATTTGGCGCAAGGCTCGGGCCTGAAGGCGCTGCAGGTATTCCTGGAAATGCGTGACGGGCATGCGCCGAGCAGCGGCGACCTGTACCAATACATCAAGGACCACCACGCCGACTTCAACCTGGCCGATGACCCGCGCGGCAGCAGCGATACCATCCATGGCGACTCCGGCAACGACATCCTTTACGGCCAGGGAGGTAACGATACGCTGTATGGCGACGATGGCGATGACATCATCTACGGCGGCGTCGGCGACGACAAGCTGTACGGCGGCGACGGCAACGACGTGCTGCACGGCGGTTCGGGCAACGACACGCTGGAAGGCGGCAATGGCAACGATCTGCTGATCGGCGGCAAGGGCGACGACACCCTCATCGGCGGCGCCGCCAGCGATACGTTCAAGTGGGAACTGGGCGACCAAGGCACGACCGCCACGCCGGCGATCGATACCATCAAGGACTTTTCGCTGGCCAGGCCGGCCGATGGCGGTGACATTCTCGATCTGAGGGATCTGCTGGTCGGCGAGAAAGACGGCACTCTGACCAAGTACCTGAACTTCCACCAGGAAGGCAACAATACGGTCATTGACGTCAACACCCAGGGTAAGCTCGCCTCCCAGGGGGCGGACCAGAAGATCGTGCTGGAGAACGTTGACTTGACCCAGGGCGGTCAGCTGAACAACCAGGCCATCATCAATGACCTGTTGCAAAAGGGCAAACTGAACGTCGATCCCAGCTAAGCCATCCCGCGGGTGGGGCCACGCGACGGCCCTGTCCGCCAACGACAAGGGATGGTCAGCGCGGCCCGTCTGGGTTCGCTCAAGGTCGTCTTTGTTCGGCGCACCCGTTCCCCTTGGTCGGAGACCTCGGTTCCGAAAAAACGCCTACGAAAAAGCGCACAGACGAATCTGAAATTCGGCTCCGGTTTTGATGAAAGCTGCCTGAGCTGATACACAATTCGCCACCTGGAATTATTCTGAAATTGGCGAGTGATTGGCCTTCCAACTGGCACGTGACATGTCAGCCACGTGCCAATGGCTTGGTCCGCAGCGATTGACGCTGATCTCTCTTCGAATAGACAAAACCGGGGTGTCGCTCCGAGCCATTTCGTCTGTCACGGCTGCAAAAGCGTAGTGCCTGGCTGCCAGAGATCCGTGGTTCGGATTGCGTTGTACGAACCATGGGGAAAACATGAAGAAAAAAACGCTGCGCCAAAAGGCTAGCTCAGCATCACAAAAAAATTTCCGTCTGCGCAGGGTTGCGGCCCACGCCGCGATCGCGGCGCTCGGTCAAGCGGTTGCGACGTCATCGCATGGCCAAGTTTATGTTGCTTATGATGGATCAACGACGGGGAATATTGATTCGGCGCTTGCAAGTTGGGCGGATCACCCGGAGTTTCGCGCTGACTGGGGACTGGGCGCCATGAACGCGCAGTACGCGTATTCGCGTGGCTTGAGTGGCGCGGGCGTGAAGCTGGGCGCAGTGGACTCTGGCTATCTGCCGACCCACCAGGAGTTCGCCAGTCGAGGCATCACGGGACTTCGAATCGCCGGCGCCTATCTCGACGATGGTGCTCAACTGGACGGCTCGGGGCTGGTCTGGCGCGCCGGCGATAGTTTCGATCGAGTCGGCGAGTATACCGCCAAGGCAGACCTTTCACGCCGCATCGGCGCCAACGATAACCACGGCAATCACGTAAGCGGAACCATCGCCGCCGCCAAGAACGGTGTGGGCATGATGGGCGTGTCATTCAACAGCCTGTACTACACCACTAACTCCAATGGCACGGACGGGTCGTTGTACGGGGCCAACATGGACTACGGCTATTTCAAGGCGGCCTATGGCAGCCTGGCGGCGGCCGGCGTGCGAGCCATCAACTCGAGTTGGGGCACGCCGCCGCCTGCCGATAATTACAGGTCGATATCAGGCTTTACCGACGCGTACCGGAGAATCAGTACCGCAGGAAAGAAGACTTGGCTCGATGCCGCGGCCGACGTGGCCCGCGAGAGCGGCGTTCTGCATGTCTGGGCCAATGGCAATGCGGGAGCCGCCAACGCGTCGGTCCGCGCGGGTGTCCCATATTTTCGCCCGGATCTTGAAAAGTACTGGATTGCGGTTACCGGCTTGGACCAGTCGGGTGGCCAGCTCTTCAATCAATGCGGGTTGGCCAAGTATTGGTGCATGGCTGCACCAGGCTCTGCCATCGTCAGCGCGAACGTGGAGGGGAACGACAAGTACAAGTCCTCCAGTGGTACATCCATGGCGGCGCCGCACGTGACGGGCGCACTGGGTGTACTGATGGAGCGATATCCGTATCTTGGCAACGAGGAGATACGCACGATCTTGCTGAGCACCGCTACACATCGCGGTGATGGCCTGGCCGATGCTCCGAACGCGAAGTATGGCTGGGGCGTACCGGACTTGAAGAAGGGCATGGACGGCCCCTCGCAGTTGCTAGGCCGATTCACCGCCAATCTGCCGGCAGGCGTTTCTGATACCTGGAAGAACGATATCTCCGAAGCTGCGTTGATTCAGCGCAAGCAGGAGGAGGCGGCGGAGATCGCTGCTTGGTCGTCGGAGAGGGGGGCGCTGAAAGGGCGTGTCATCGAGCCGCTTCCCAGTACTGCAGCGGATCTGGCGATCGGCATGGCCCGAGGTCGTTCGTTACTGCAGGAGGTCGTTAAATGGAGCACGAACGGCTCCTTTGACCGCAAGAAACGCCAGGCAGCGGTGCTGGCGGCGAGCGCTGATCCTTATGGCAGCCTTTTGCTCAATCTGTATGAGTCGGCCTATCCTAATTCGAAAGTTGGCAGGGGCGACCCCGCCGATTTCGACAATTTCATTGCGGGACGCAACGACGTCGCGCTGGCGCAAGACTACGAAAGTGCTCTGCGCGCAAGTGTCAACGCCACCAATGAGCCTGTGCTCCGTGAAATCGAGCTTCGCGGGAGCCGGATTGCCACGCTTGCCGTCAAGCCCGCTGCCAGCTACCAGGGTAGCCTGGTAAAGACCGGTACCGGTACGCTGGTGCTGACGGGTAACAACAGCTATTCCGGCGGGACGCAATTGCAGGAGGGCACACTGGGCGTTGGCCACGACAGCGCCTTGGGTTCCGGTGTGCTCGTCATTTCGCATGGCGCGACGTTGTTGGCTACCGCTGACGGCGTGAAACTGAGCAACGCGGTCACTCTGGCGGGCCTGAGCAATATCGATACGCAAGCCAATACACTGACGCTGTCCGGCGCCGTTGCCGATGGCGGTGTGGCTGGCGGCTTGGCCAAGCTGGGCGTGGGCACATTAGTGCTGTTCGGCGCCAGCGCTTATTCCGGTCCGACCCAGGTCCAGGAGGGGACGCTCCGTGCCGGAAAGATCAATAGTCTATCGCCGCGCAGCGCGGTGCTGTTGAATGCGGGTACGCAGTTCGATCTGGCGAATTTTGACCAGGCCATTGGCTCGCTGGCCGGGAGTGGCGATGTCTCGCTGGGTACGGCCAGCCTGACCATGGGAGCGGACAACCGCGATAGTCTCTATACCGGCCTGATTCATGGCAGCGGCGGCTTGATAAAGTCCGGCGCAGGCATGTTCACGATAGGGGCCGACAACAGCGCCTATGCCGGCAAGGTGACGCTAGCCGGTGGCAGTCTGTGGTTGGCTGACGGCGCTCAGTTGGGCGGTAGTGTGTTGGCGCAAAGCGGCACGGTGCTGGGCGGTACGGGCAGTCTGGGCGCCACCACTATTGCGTCCGGCGCCGTGCACGCGCCTGGCAATCCTGCCGGCACCCAAACGATCAAGGGTGACTACGTCAATCACGGTAGCCTGCGCATCAGCGCTATGCCGTCGGCCCTTGGCAGCGTAAGTGTTGCAGGAGGCGTGGATATCTCCGGCGGTACCCTGGACCTGAATCTGTCGTCCGGGAATGTGGCCTCCTGGAAATTGCTCGATGGGCCGCGCACCTTGATTTCGAAGCAAAGTCCCGGCGCCGTGATTGGGTCCTTCGCTGCTATCAGCAACCCGCTGATCTTTCTGGATCCGCGGGTCAGCACCACGGGCGGCGACGGCAATGACGTCACGCTTGCCTTGGAGCGCAACAGCCGAAGCATGAGCAGCCTCGCCGCGACGCCCAACCGGGCGGCTGCCGCGGGGGCTATCGACGGGCTGCCACAGAGCCACGAGGTCTGGCGTGCCGTCGCGTTGAGCGACAACGTAGTCGACCTGAACCGTTCGCTGAATCAACTGTCGGGCGACACGCACGCCAACGTCGCGTCGGCGCTGATGAGCGCCAGCATGGCGCCTGCATCGCAGAATGGGCTGGCCGCGCTACGCAACAACTTTTCCGCGCCGATGTTGGCGGGCGCGGCGACTGCAGCTCTTGGAAACGAAAGGCCGTCGTCCGCGGCCTTGCCGCGTAGCGGCGCTTCGCCGATGTGGGTCCAGCTTGGCGGGGAATGGCGCAACGTCGACGGCGACGGTAACGCTTCGAGTCTGACGCAACGCAGCACCAACCTGACGTTGGGCGGAGATGCCGCCATCGGCGGCGGTTGGCGCGCCGGCGGCGCTTTTGGCTATACCGACGCTCGGCTGAGCGAGCTGTCGCGAAGCGCCAGCGCCATAACCCGAAGCTACACGGCAACAGTGTATGGTGGCAAGGCCTTCGCGCTGCGGGGTGGCACGCTCACGTTGATGGCTGGCGGCGCCTATTCCTGGCACAACATTGATTCGCAGCGCGTTGCGCGCTATGGCAATCTGGACCAGACGCTCACGGCGGGCTATCGCGGCGCTACGATCAATTTCTTCACTGAGATCGGGTACGCTTTGGCAGTGTCCGAAACGGCTACGCTTGAACCCTTCGTCGGATTGGCCTGGAATCAGTTGCGAATAAAGGGCTTCTCGGAGACCGGTGGCTCCGCTGCCCTGTCCAGCGATGGACAGCGCCAGCACAACGCCACCAGCCTATCTGGCCTACGCGGTAGCTGGCGGGTGTCGGACTCTGCCATTGCACTGCGCGGCATGCTGGGATGGCGCCACGTCTATGGCAACACGCGGCCCACAGTCTCACTGGCATTCGACCAAAGTCCGGCCTTCAGCGTTGCCGGCGCTCCGATTGCACGCGACGCGGCGCGCGTGGAGCTTGGTGCGGACATGGTGACCGTACGCAATGTGACGGTAGGCCTGAGCTACGGCGGCGAATTTGGCGGCGGTAATCAGCAACACGCTGGCACGCTGGAGGCGCGTTGGCGTTACTGATGCGGGGGGGGGGCGGTGCCATTCCGTGGCGCCGCCGCCAGCCAAGCGCGGCCGTCCGTTAGGCCGCGTTGTTTGTTCTCGGTTTCAGGCTTCAGGCCGGCCATCATCGGCGTAGCGCGTGAGCGCCTGCTTCGGGTTCAAGGCATACAAGAGCCGAAAGTTGCACAACCTCTCGACAAACGGGAAAATCGATCACCTGGTCCATCATATCGGTGGCCGCAGACCATTCAGGAGTGAAAGACGTGCGCAACCCCGTTCTCGCGGCGAGTCCGACCGGCATCACGGAAGGCCGGTACCGGCAACGTGCTCAAGGCAAACACGTGATCCTGCGTGCGGCAATCGTGGCGGCTCTCGCCAGCGCTCCTTTCCTGCCGATTCGTGCCGCGCATGCCGCCGGCTTCGACTGCAAGGCCGCGAAAACCCATGTCGAACATTTGATCTGCGCCGAACCCGAGTTGTCCAGGTTGGACGATCAGGTGAAGGCGCTTTACGACAGGATTCAGGCCGAAACCGCTGGCCGTGACGGTGAAACCGGGGAATGGCGCGATCCGGTGGCGAAAGAGCAGACGCAATGGCGCACCACCGTGCGCGACCGTTGTCCCGACGCCGCTTGCCTGAAATCCGCCTATGTGGACCGCATCGCTGCCATGAAAAAGAACTGGGCCGAGGCGCTGGGCCCCGCGGGCAAGTAATACGCGAAGCCCTCCGGGGGGCGAATTCTGCTATTTAATGCCAGCGCCGAAGTAAAACGTGAGCCGCCGGGCCGCTTGAATCGTGAGCCAGGGGTGAAGCCGATGCGGTGAGGGTCGGCTGTGGATGGGGAGTCTGGCCGCCTCGTCCCTGCCAACTGATCATTACAGTTCGACCCGTAGACGCAGCCCAAGCGCGCGGACGACTTTGGTCAGCGAGCTCAGGCTGGGATTGCCGCGCAGTGACAGGCTGCGGTAGAGGTTTTCGCGCGCTATGCCCGTATCCCGCGAGAGTTGGCTGATACCGTAAGCCCGCGCGGCTGTCCCCAATGCTTCGGCAATGCGCCTGGGGTCATTGGCACTGGCTTCGAAGGCGGTATTCAGAAATGCCGCCACCTCTTTTTTTGTTTGAAGACTCGTCACTAACTCGATGGAGTGCGTCGCTTTTGATGGGTTTGGCATGGCAACGTTTCTTCTCAAGCTTGGGTCCGGGGCGCAGCGTTCGCGCCGATTCGCCATCGCGCATCAGGACGAACGCGTGCAAGCCGCGTCTGCGTGGCGGCTGCCCCGCAACAAATCGCTAACCCTTGAATGGAGCGCAAGGGGCCCGCATTCAGAACGCCATCCGGAAACCCGCAGTGGCGGTAACCGTGTAGCTACCGGAGAAATCGGCATCGGTGGCGACTTCCCCGTAGACGGCGTAGCGTTCGCTCCAGCCGTAGTTCGCCCCGACGCCCAATCCTGCCCAGGTGCGTCCCATGCGGCTGCTCACCGGCACACTCGACACCAGCACGCGGGTCCCGCCGAGGAATTCATGCTTCATGTTGACCACGCCATACACGCTGGCCTCGTGCGCTTTCCCGCCCGCGTCACGCCAACTTCTTCTGTAGTCCAGCGCGACGCCTAAGCGGCCTTGCAGACTGTCGCCCTTGTCGCTATCGACACGGGCGCCGAACTTATCGTTGAAATCGCCGAAGCGGGTCGACACATAGCTCAGTTGGGCCTGGGGGATGAGCGCAAAGCCCTCCTGCAGCGCAAATGCCTTGCCGGCTTCGACGCTGAGGCCATAGCTACGCGCGTTCTGGCCGTTTTCCAGCTTGCCGGCCAGGCTCGATTTGAGGTCGCTATCGAACCAGGTCGCCTGCGCCTGGGTGTCGACGTAGGTGCCATCCTTGCCGTACCAGGTCAGGGTGGGGCCCAGGCCATAGGCCGTGGTGCCGATGCTGCCATTGCCATAATCGGACTTCACATGGGTGTTGGCCGTGCCGTAGTTGACGACAAAGCCTCCCACCAGATGCGAACCGCCTTGCTCGCCGACCAGTATGCGATCCACGCCGAACTGCGCTTTCCAACTGTCGATGGTCTGATGCTGGCCAGTGGTCGAGACGGAAGGGTCCAGACGGCTCGTGGTGCTTTCCACCCGGCCCCACACGCCGTTGCGGCCAGCATCGGCCGGATCGTAGAGGCGGTTGCCTACCCGCTGACGCAGCGTAGGCAACTGGCTCAGGGACAGGAGTGTGTTGGCGTAGGCTTCGTACACCGGCACGCCGGGTTGGTACAGCGGCCGGCCTTCGGCGCCAGGGGAACCGTTGCCCGGGTTGGACGTACCGGCGTCCTTGAGCGATGAACGCAAATACCAACTGCCGTCGGCGGCGTCCTGCCGCAGTACATAGCCGTATGCGCCGGCCACCAACGCCGGTTGTCCACCAATGACGTAATCGCCATTGGCCAGGTTGAACTGGCCGGCCGAGTTGCCGTTGACCTGCACCACCTGTATTCCGCGTTGTGTCTGCGCACCCGCGCCGCCAATGTTGGTCACCGTGACGGGCGTCGTGCCGGAGGTGGCGCCGGTGATGCGCAACGTGTCGGTGGGTGAGCTGTCATCGCCCAACCGGGTCCTGATGCTGAGGCCGCCACCCTGTGCAGCGTAGTCACCCGCAATCGTGAGCGTGCCGAAGCCGCTGCGCGGGCCTGGCGCGATCGTGCCCTGGTTGACGGTGGGCCCCACCTGGCCGGTACCGGTCAGCCGCGCGCCAACGCGCACGTTCGTCGGACCGCCCAGCACGCCGTCCACCTGTAGCGTTCCCGCCTGGATGTCGGTATTGCCGGTAAAGGCCGAGCTATTGCCGGTCAGCGTCAGCGTGCCGGCGCCCTGCTTGGTAAAGCGGGACGTGCCGGACAGGGCGGTGCCGATGCCGACGTCGTGGGTATTGGTGTCGAACCACGCGCCTTCGCTGCCCACGATCTGCGTGGCGAAGTTCCGCAGAAAATTGGATTCATCGCGATTGGCACGCAGGATGCCTCCGTTGAAGTTGAAGGTGACATCCCCGTTACCTTTGACCACGGCGCCCGTTTCCAGGACACCGCGTCCCGTGGCGTCGCCGAGCAGGTTCAGGGTACCTGTGCCGCCAGCGTTGCGGGCGATGATCGTGTTAAAGCCCGTCCCCGCCAAGCCGCCTTTTTCAATCGTCAGCGTTCCGGTTCCGCCGGGGCCGATTTCAATGCCGTCACTCGCGGTAAGGACCGACGTATTGCCCGTGGTGCTCGATACCGTGACCGTGCCGTTGCTGCCAGGGTTCAAGCCAATGTAGATGCTGGCAGCAGAAGTCGGCCCGCCAGGCCCAATGGTGCTTACCTTCGCACCGTCCTGGACCTTTAGATCCCCGCTCCCTTCGAAGCCGACATAGATATTGTTCCTGGTGTCCCAGGCCGTCGTGGGGCCGATGACGGTAACGTGCCCATCGCTGCCACCGTAGGCGCCGATGAGCGCCTGGCCGCTGCGCACGGTGCCGCCATTGCTGATCAGGAGGGTGCCGCTGCCGCCAGCGCCGATCAGGAAGGAATTGGCCGTGGCAAGCGTCCAGGTCGATCCCGGGCCGGAGACGGTGACGGCGCCTACGCTGCTGCTATCCCGGCCGATGACGGCTGCGTTCCCGCTAGCCACGCCACCGCCGAGAATATTGAGCGTGCCGTTGCTGCCTGCTTCGGCACCAATGGATATCTGGCCGGAACTCGTCCAGGTCGAGGCCTGTCCGCTGTTATCGGTACCCGAGACGGTGACTGTGCCAATGCCGCCATTCTGGTTGCCCACGTAGGCATCGATATTCTCGACCGTTCCCCCGGCGTCGATGGTCAATGTGCCGGTCAGCGTGTCCCCGACAATCAGGTCTCCGCCCACTGGCCAGTGGGGCGAGAGGACAGCACCGGGAAACACGTCGCCCAAGCCACTGACCGATTGGGCCCTGGCGGCCCCCATGCCGTCGACCAGGCAAAAAAGCGTCATAACCGCCGTCGAAGTCCGGACAAACTTTTTATATTCTTCTGCCATGATATTCCTTGCGGGGCCAGCGTCAGAGGGGTCAGTCGCTGCACTTGAATACGGCATACGGCGCGGTATCTTTAATCGGCATTTTCCCTAGGCGGGCGGCGATGCCGGCGCAGCGGGCCGCGCGCCCGATTGCGTTTCCCAGTGCTGGAGGGCTGCGGACACGGTAGCGCGCGGCAATCTCCTTCAGGAATCGAGGGAGCGCCGAGCTTAGGGGCCTTCAGCCAGGCGATCAACCCCCGTTGGCTGGATAGATTGTCCAGAAAATCCACCCAATCAGGAGGGGTTGAACAGGCGCATGATGCCTTCACGCACCGCCCGGTGCCTCGCCTATTTCAGCGTCTTCCTGATGGGGGCCGGGGATCGCGGAAACGTTGACGCGTTTGCCGGTGTCGCATCCGCTGGGGCAAGCCTGGCCATGCAGGCCATCATGACCAGGACCGCGCGCGGCGCGCCGCGCACAGCCAAGGCGTTGCCATGCGTTCGCGCGCCATCGATCCGTTGGGTCCGGCTCGTGTTGATGATGTCCGAGACCCGTACCGCAGCGAGCGTGTGCGTGCGCAGATGCAGACTGACCGTGTCGCACCCGCGTAGCCGTTCGCCCACGTCCTGGCCGGTCAATCGGCGGCGGCAGCAAGCACCGCGCCTTCTCGCGTCAGCTGACGCGAGAAGGCGCGATCCGGGCGATTCGGTCGGTAGGCGCCGCCGCTATGCGGCGGGCATGCCGCCGATTCTGCCGAGGTGATGTCTAGGTGGCCGCATGGGCGGGGGCCGTCACGATCGACTTCAGCGCCGGCTCGGCCGGCTTGAGCCGCGCCAGGTCCGGCCGGGGGCGCTGCAATTCGGCGATGCCGGCAAACGCCTGTTCCATGCCTTGCGCCGCGGCCAGCACATCACGGTCTCCCCGGAAGCGGCCCACGATCTGCAGGCCGAATGGCATGCCGTGCGAATCGAGGCCGCAGGGCAGTGTCAGGGCGGGATGGGTGGTGAGGGTGATGATGTAGGTCAGCGCCAGCCAGCGGTAGTAGTTTTCCTGGGGCTTGCCCTGGACCGTCCGCGCGTAGGGTTCGGTCCACGGGAATGGCGAGACCGGTGTCGTGGGCGACAGGATCAGATCGTAGTCGTCATAGGCACGCTGGAACCGCTTGATCAGCCGGGTCTGTTCGGCCTGGGCCCAGGCGCAGTCCTTCAGGCTCATGGTCGCGCCCATTTCGAAGTTGGCGCGGCTGTTGGGGCCAAGGCTGGCGGGATCTTTTTCATAGGCGTCGCGCATGCCGGCCACGAAAGCCTCGGCGCGCAGCACGTCAAAGCAGCGATGGGCCTGCCCGACATCGATGTCGATCGGATCGCAGGCGGCGAACAGATGGCGCATGGCGGCGATCTTGGCGCGGAAGGTGGCGCGAATGTCCTCGTCCACGTCGCATGTGCCGAAATCTTCGGTATAGCCGATGCGCAGACGCCCCAGGTCGGCGGTGCCGGGTGCCAGGAATTGCAGGGGATCCAGGGGATAGCTGAGCGGATCGCCCGCGTCGACGCCGGCGCTGGCAGCCATCTGCAGGCAGGCGTCGGCCACCGTGCGGCCCATGGGACCGACGACCGAGATCGGCGTCCAGCCCAACAGCTTGCGCACGCTGGGGACCACGCCCGGCGATGGCCGGAAACCGACCACGCCGCATTTGGCGGCGGGAATGCGCAGCGACCCGCCGGTATCGGACCCCGTGCACACGGGGAACATGTCGCTGGCCAGCGCGGCGGCCGAGCCCCCCGACGAGCCGCCGGCATTCAGGTTGGGATTGAACGGGTTGCCGGTGGCGCCCCACAAGGTGTTGCGCGAGTTTGCCCCCGCACCCATATCCGGTACGTTGGTCTTGGCGGTGACGATGGCGCCGGCTTGGCGCAGGCGCGCCACCAGCGTGACGTCTTCAGCAGGTACGTGGTCGCGGTATATCGGCGATCCGTAAGTGGTGAGCAGGCCGGCCGTGGGCTCCATATCCTTGACGCCCAGTGGCAGGCCATGCAGCAGGCCCAGCGGCGCGCCGGCCATGACCGCGCGTTCGGCTTCTCGCGCTTCGGCGCGGGCGCGGTCGAAGGCGGTGGCCGTGACGGCGTTGATGTAGGGATTGACCGCCTCGATGCGCGCCAGGCATGCCTCCAACAGCTCTACTGGCGAGAGCTGGCGCGCGCCGATCAGGCGCCGTAACTCCACGGCCGTCAAGCCAACCAATGTGTCGTCCAGAATCATGTGGGTTCCTTCAATCGAGTTTGATGTTGGCGCCGCGCGCGACGTCGCGCATCTGCGGCAGTTCTTTCTGGATCAACGCTTCGCCCTCGGCGCTGCCCGAGAAGTTGGCTTCGAAGCCATGGGCTTGCAGGCTCTGGCGCACGGCGGGCAGGCTCATGGTGGTGCGCAGCGCGGATTCGAGCGTCTCTTTCACGTTCGCCGGCAAGCCGCGCGGCGCGGCGAACATGAACCAGGCATCCATCGCGACCGCCGGATAGCCCTGCTCGGCGAAGGTAGGCACGTCAGGCAGGAAAGCCGAACGATGTGGGGCGGAGACGGCAAGTACGCGCACCTTGCCCAGCTTGCTTTGCGGCAGCGAAGCCGAAACGGTGTCGACCGAGAAAGGAATCTGGCCGCCGATCAGATCCGTCATGGCGGGAGCGCTGCCCTTGTAGGGCACGTGGATCATCCTGATGCCGGCTTCGGCCAGGAAGGCCTCGCCCACGAAATGGGAGGTGGTGCCCGTGCCGAAGGAGCCATAGGCCGGGGGCTCTTTGCCGCGCGCGTTGACGTAGGCGACCAGCTCCCGCAGGTTCTTGACCGGCACGGCGGGGTTGGCCAGCAGCGCCAGGCCGGTGCGGCCGACAATGCCGATGGGCTCGAAGCTTTTTACCGGGTCGTATGGCAGTTTTCTCTGGATCGCCGGGGCAATCGTGAAGGTCGTGCCTGAACTGGCCAGCAGTGTGTAGCCGTCCGGCGCGGCCTTGGCGACAAAGGCCGCGCCGATCGCGGTGCCGGCGCCGGCGCGGTTTTCCACCACGATGGTCTGGCCCAGTTCCTGGCCCAGTTTCTGGGCGATGACGCGCCCCAGCACGTCGGTGGCGCCGCCGGGGGGATAAGGCACGACCAGCGTGATGGGCCGGACCGGATAGCGGCTTTGCGCCAGCGCCGGGGCGCTGACCGCAAGCGTCGCGGCGACGCCAATGGCAAGCAGGGCAGTCTTCATGATCGTGATCGATATCCAGAAAGAAAGGGGCGGGCATACCAGGCGTCATCGAACGGTCACATCCTAGGAGGGGCGGGTGGGTTGCAGCAATATGAATTGGTAGAATCAATCGTTGCGTTTAGCGCAAAGCACAGCCGTTCACTGCAAACCAGGGGTAAACCCGATGAAGGCGCAAGTCCTGCAGGAAATAGCGGTTCGCTACTTCCTTGAAGTGGTCCGTTGCGGCTCGGTCAGTCTGGCGGCCGAACGGTTGGAGGTGGCCCCTTCGGCGGTCAGCCGGCAAGTCGCCCGGCTCGAGCGTGAATTGGGTACGTTGCTGTTCGAGCGCCGGGCGCGGGGCATGACGCTGAATGCCGCAGGCGAATTGCTGGCTGCCCATGCCCGGCGTGCGCAACAGGACGTGGACCGGGTGGCAGGCGAGATCCTGGGCTTGAGAGGCCTGCGCCAGGGCCTGGTGCGTATCGCTTGCACTGAAGGGTTCGCGCATGACTTCGTGCCCTCGGCGATTGCCCACTTTCGCCGGCACTACGCCGGCATCCACTTCACGCTGGATATCTGTTCCCAACGCGAGGTGCCGCTACGCGTGCGCGATGGCGCCGCGGATATCGGCATCACGCTCAGCCTGACCTCGCATCGCGACGTGCGGGTCGAACTGCGCATGCCGTCGCCGGTGCGGGCCGTGTTGCCGCGCGATCATCCACTTGCGCATCATGCCGAACTGTCACTGGCCCAACTGGTGGCCTATCCGCTGGCCTTGCCGGACGCCGATTCGACGCTGCGGCAATTGATAGAAATCAGCTGCAGCCGGCAGCAATTGCCGTGCGAGCCGGTGATGTCCAGCCGCAGCGTCGATGCGCTGGCGGCGTTCGTGGCGGCGGGCGGGGGCGTGACGTTCTGCGGTGAACTGGCGATGCGCGCCCGGCTGCGCGGGAAGCAGATTGTGACCGTGCCGCTGCGGGACCGCGAAATGAATGAGCGCCATTTCGAGGTGCAGACCCTGGCGGGGCGGGCGCTGCCCCTGGCCGTGCAGGCATTCATCGCCAGCATGCGCGAGCAATTGGAAGAGACCGCAGCATGGGATAGGATGACCGTTCCATCAAACGGAGGCGTTATGGATTGCTCAGTCGAAGGAAAGGTCGCGTTCGCGGATGGCCAGGCGTATCACTTCGCCACGGTGGACGCCGCGCTGTCGTTTGCCGAATGCGTGAAAAGCAGCGGTAATCCCGGCCAGTGCGCAGTGACGCACGGCAGCACGCGCCAGGTCGCGTTGCAGGATGTGCAGGCGCAGGAAGAGGCGGAACGGCGCGAGGACGACGGGCCGGCGCCTTAGGGCGCGATGCCGGGGGCAACGCCGCCAGGTGGCGGCCCCCCCGCGGCCATTTCCCTTATTGGGCACCTGCACGAGGCAAGGCGACGCAAAACCGCGTCGTGCCATCACGCGATTCGGCGTTGATGCGGCCGGCATGGGACAGCACGATCTGTTGCGCGATGAACAATCCCAGGCCCAGGCCGCGGTGACCGCCGGGAGGGCGGGCGCCGCTGTGGAACGGGTTGAACAGATGCGGCAGCAGGTCGGGCGGGATGGTGCCGCCGTTGCTGACGGTGACGACGACTTCATGGGGGGCGGTGCCGTCCACATCGACGCGCACGGGGATGTCGGGGCTGCCGTGGTGCAAGGCGTTGCCGACCAGATTGGCCAGCACCTGAGATAGGCGTTCACCGTCCCACATGCCCGCCGGATCGCCGCGGGTGCCGGACTCGATCTGGCGGCTGGCCGAGCCGGTACGGACTTCATCCAGCGTGCGGTTCACCAGCGTTTCCATGCTGACCGGCGCGGGTGTCAGCGTCAATCCGCCGGCCTGGCGAATGCGGGTCACGTCGAGCAGGTCTTCGATCAGGCGCGCCATGCGGTCGCTGCTTTGCAGCATGCGCTGCGCCAGGCTGGTGACGCGCGCGTCGTCGCTTTGGCGTTGCAGCAGTGACGCGCCCATGACGATGGCCTGCAGCGGGGTGCGCAGGTCGTGGCTGAGCACGGCCATGAACATCTCGTTGACGCGCAGGGCTTCGGTGCGCTCTTCCAGTTGCTGGGCCAGCGCGCGCTTGCGCTCGTGCAATTCGAAGAACACCTGGGCCTTCGTGCGCAGCATGTAGGGGTCGACGGGCTTGTACAGGAAATCCACCGCGCCGCTCTCGTAGCCGCGGAATTGCCAGTTCTGTTCGCGCGAGCCGGCGGTGATGAAGATCAGGGGAATGTGGCGCGTGCGCTCGCTGCCGCGGATCAATTCGGCCAGTTCGAAGCCGTTCATGTCGGGCATCTGCACGTCCAGCAGCGCCAGCGCGACATCGGTGTGGTTCAGCAGCAGTTCCAGCGCCTGCGGGCCGGATTGCGCCTTCAGGACCTCGATCCGGTCGCTGGCCAGCAGGGCTTCGAGTGCGACCAGATTCTCGGGGACGTCATCGACCAGCAGGCACTTGATGCGGGCGTCCGGGGATTTGGCGGGTGTCGTCAGGATCATGGTGTCAGGGCAGGTTGGGGGCGGGCCGCTGCGCGGGCAGGCGCGCGAACAGCGCGGCAATCTCTGTCGGCGCGAGCACGTGGGCCGCGGGAATGCGCGCGATGGCGGCGACGGGCATGGCCGGCATGGCGGCGGTGGCGGGCGCTTGCACCACCGCGTAGCCGCCGGCGGCATGGATGGCCGCCAAGCCTTCGGCGCCATCGGCATTGGCGCCCGACAGCAGCACGCCGAGCAGCTTCGCGCCGTAGCAGTCGGCGGCGGAGTGAAACAGGACGTCGATGGACGGCCTTGAAAAAAGCACTGGCGGGTCGATCGACAGGGCCAGGCGCGGCCCTTGATCGACCAGCAGGTGGTAGTCAGGCGGCGCGAAATACAGCTGCCCCGGCTGGAGCGGCTGCTGATCCTCGGCTTCCTGCGCCGGCAGGGCGCAGCGGTGGCTGAAAATGTCGACCAGCCGGCTGCGGCGGTCGCGCGGCAGGTGCAGCACGACCATGACCGCCGCCTTCAAGCCGGCGGGCAGGGCGGGCAGCAGGACGTTCAGGGCGTCAATGGCGCCGGATGAGCCGCCGATGACGATGGCGTCCCACGGGCCCGGGGGCGGCGCAGGACGTTGAACGGACGCGGCGGGCTTGCTCACAGACCGGCCTTCTTGCGATAGATGCGGTCTTGCAGCACGAAGTCGTCGAAGTTGTCGGCCTGGGCCGAGAACCGGATCGATTCGCGCGAACCCAGGCCCATGAAACCGCGGTGGACCAGGGCATCATGGAACAGGCCCAGCGCGCGGTTCTGCAGGTCGCGCTCGAAGTAGATCAGCACGTTGCGGCAGGACACCAGGTGGACTTCCGCGAACACGCTGTCGGTGGCCAGGCTATGGTCGGAAAAAACCATCTGCTGGCGCAGCGTCTTGTCGAACACGACGCGTCCGTAGCGCGCGGTGTAGTAATCGGACAGTGAACTGCGGCCACCGGACTGGGCGTGATTGGCGGTAAAGGCCGCCACGCGGTCCAGGTCGAAAACGCCCTGTTCGGCGGCGCGCAAGGCGTGGGGGTTGATGTCGGTGGCGTAGATCAGCGCGCGCTCCAGCAGGCCTTCTTCGTGCAGCAGGATGGCAAGCGAATAGACCTCTTCGCCGGTGCTGCATCCCGCGACCCATACCTTGATCGACGGATAGGTGCGCAAAATGGGCACGACCTCGTTGCGCAGCGCCAGGAAATAGCTGGGGTCGCGGAACATGTCGCTGACCTGCACGGTCAGGAACTGCAGCAGGGCGGTGAATACTGCCGGTTCGTGCAGCACGCGGTCCTGCAGTTGCGACAGGGTCTTGCAGCTGAACTGGGTCAACGCGCTTTGCAAGCGCCGCTTGAGCGAGGCCTGCGCGTACTCGCGAAAATCGTAGTGATACTGGTGATAGATCGCGTCGAGCAGCAGCCGCTGCTCGATGTCCTGGATATGGGCGCGGGTCCGGTGGGGCATGAGGGCAGTCCGTGGGAGTCGCCTGCCGGCGTTACTTGCGCATCCAGACGCGCACCAGGGACAGCAGGCGCTCCACGTCCAGCGGCTTGGCGATGTAGTCGTTGGCGCCGGCGGCCAGGCATTTTTCCTGGTCGTCCTTCATGGCCTTGGCGGTCAACGCGATGATCGGCAGGTTGCGCCATTCGGGCCGCAGGCGGATTTCGCGCATGGCGGTGTAGCCGTCCATCTCGGGCATCATGATGTCCATCAGCACCAGGTCGATGGCGCGATGGCCGTCCGCGCCGGCGCGGGCCAGGGCGTCCAGCGCTTCGCGCCCGTTGCGCGCGATTTCCACATGCAGGCCCGTGGGCTCCAGGATGCTGGACAGCGCGAAAACGTTGCGCACGTCGTCTTCCACGACCAGTACGGTGCGGCCTTCCAGCGCGGTGTCGCGGCTGCGGGCAAGCTCGAGCATCTGGCGCTGCTGCGGCGGAAGATCCGCCTCGACCTGATGCAGGAACAGCGTGACCTCGTCGAGCAGGCGCTCGGGCGAGCGCGCATCCTTGATGATGATGGCCTTGGAGAAGCGGCGCAGATGCTGCTCTTCGTCGCGCGACAGCGCCCGGCCGGTGTACACGATGACCGGGGGGAACGACACGCTTTCCTGTTCGGCCATTTCGCGCAGCAAATCGTAACCGCTCATGTCGGGCAGGTTCAGGTCCATGACGACGCAGTCGTAGGTGGTGTCGCGCAGCAACGCTAGCGCGGCCGAGGCGGTGGCCGCCGGCACGATCTGGACGCCGTCGCGCGCCAGCAGCTCGCGCACGCTATCGCGCTGCCGGTCGTCGTCCTCGACCACCAGCACGCGGCGCACGTTCTGCGTGAACTTGGCTTCCAGGCGCTGCAGCGCGTGCACCAGTTCTTCGCGCTTGACCGGCTTGAGCGCATAGCCGACCGCGCCCAGGCCCAGGGCCTCTTGCGAGTAGTCGGCCACCGAGACAATGTGCACCGGGATGTGACGGGTGTGCGGATTGCGCTTGAGCTGATCCAGCACGCCCAGCCCGGAGAAGTCCGGCAGGTTCATGTCCAGCACGATGGCGTCGGGCCGCTGCTGCACCGCCAGGGCCAGGCCTTCGTTGGCGCTGTGCGCGGCCAGGCAGCCGAATCCCATCTCGCGCGCCAGGTCCGCCAGGATGCTCGCGAAGCGTTCATCGTCCTCGATGACGAGGATCGTGCGGCCGGGCGGGCGGGCAGGGGCGGCATCGCTATGGGGCGCCGTGGGGGCGGCCATGACTGGGGCAGGCGCCGCAACCGGCGCGGGCGGCGGCGCGGTGACCGGCACCGCGGCGCTACTGCGGGCGGGCGGCTGGCCGGACGCGGCCGCGTCCAGGCGCAGCGGCAGCAGCAGCGTGAACACGCTGCCCTGGCCGGGGGTGCTGACCAGCGTCAGGGTGCCACCCAGCAGCTTGGCCAGGTCGCGCGAGATTGACAGCCCCAGGCCCGTGCCGCCGTGCTTGCGATGCGTGCTGCCGTCAGCCTGGCGGAAGGCCTCGAAAATCAGTTCCTGCTGATCGGCGGCCACGCCGATGCCGGTGTCCTGCACGGCGAACGACAGGCGGTTGCCTGGCGCGCGCGACACCCTGAGCGCGACGGTGCCTTGTTCGGTGAACTTCAAGGCGTTCGACAGCAGGTTCTTGAGCACCTGGCCCAGGCGCTGCGGATCCGTATGCAGCGTGGCGGGCACATCCCTGGCGATATCCAATTCCAGCGCCAGGTGCTTTTGCTGGGCCATCGGCCGCAGCGGGTCCAGCAACCGTTGCAGGGCCGGGACGATGGCAACTTCTTCGACTTCCACGGTCGCCTGGCCGGCTTCGATCTTGGCCAGGTCCAGGATGTCGTTGATCAGCGCCAGCAGGTCGCTGCCGGCGGCGTGGATGGTCTGCGCGTACTTGACCTGTTCCGGGCTCAGGTTGCCCGGCTTGTTGTCCGACAGCAGCTTGGCCAGGATCAGCGTCGAGTTCAGCGGCGTGCGCAGCTCGTGGCTCATGTTGGCCAGGAATTCGCTCTTGTACTGGCTGGCCTGCGTGAGCAGCCGCGCCTTGTCGGTAAGCGCGCTCTGTATGCGCAGCAGCTGTTCGGCCTGGGATTCCAGGTTGACGTTGGTCTGTTCCAGCTCGGTCTGCTGCAGCTCCATGCGCGCCTGCGATTCCTGCAGGATACGGCTTTGCTGCTCCAGCTCTTCGTTGCTGACCCGCAGCTCTTCCTGCTGGGTCTGCAATTCTTCGGACTGGCGCTGTGTTTCGGCCAGCAGGGCTTCCAGCCGCGTGCGGTCCAGGCCGGCGCGGATGGCCGAGGCCAGCATTTCGGAAGCGCCTTCGAGCAGGCCGCGTTCGCTGTCGCCGACCGGGTGATTGAAGCCCAGCTCGATGACGGCGTACACGCGTTCATTCTGGATGGCCGGGAACAGCATCAGTTCGGCCGGGTTGGAACGGCCGGTCGCCGAGGTGATGTCGAAGTGGCCGGCAGGAACCTCGCGCACGTGCATCAGCTTGCCCGACCTGGCGACCTGGCCGGCCAGTCCCTGGCCCGGCGCGATCTTGTGCGCCAGCCGCTCGGCCGGCAAGGCATAGCCGCCAAAGAGCTCCAGCTCGTCGCCGCCGCCGTTGACCACGTAGCCGGCGCCGACGTTGGCATTGGCGTATTGGGCCAGGAATTCCAGCGCCCGCTTGCCGATTTCGTCCAGGCGGTGATCGCCGCGCAGGCTCAGGCTCAGACCCGACAGGCCGGTGGTGACCCACGCCTGGCGCGACTTGGCGCGGTACTCGCGGATGGTCATGCCGGCCGACACCAGGATCAGCGCCAGCAGCAGCAGCGAGCCTCCCCAGGAGTAATAAGCCGAAATCGAGGCGGCCGAGGACCACGCTTCGCGTTCGTCCTCCAGCTGGCCCATCTGCCGCGTGTACAGGTCGGCCACCAAATCGCGCAGCCGGTCCATCGCGTCCTTGCCGGCATCGGTGCGCACCACGGCCATGGCGCCTTCCACGTCGCCGGCCTTGCGCAGTTCAACGGTCTCGCGCAGTTCGGCCAGCTTCTGCTGGGTGATGCCTGCGATGTCGTTGACGATGCGGCGTTGCGCCGAATCCGATCCTGCCGCCTCTCGCACCAGCGCCAGGCGCTGGTCGATCAGCGGCAACGAGCGCAGGTAGGGTTGCAGATAGGCCGGGTCGCCTGTGAGCAGGTAGCCGCGCTGGCCAAGTTCGGCATCCTTGAGCGCCGAGTTGAACAGGCTGAGCTGGCGCAGCGTCTCGGTGACGCGGTTCATGGCGTTGACGGCCTGGATCCGCGTGTCGGCCGAGCGCACATTGACGAAGGCGATGACCAGCGTGGCGAGCGCCGCCGTCACGAAGCCGGCCATCAAGGTCCGGGGAAAACGGTGGCGGTTGGCGGGCTGCGGCGTTGAGTTCAGCATGGGGACGAGGTACCGGATCGGGGAAGGGCGGGCATGGCAGGGGGCGCCGCGGCCGATAGATTATAGGGACGGAGATCAGGACGACAGGCCGGACCGGTGAATATACAGGGGGAGGAGGGTGTTGACGTTGCGTCCAGATACAATTACGACACACATGAACGGCCTGCCTGTCCTAGCATTCGGCCTGCTACGGTCCACTGACCCCATTTCGCCCGCCTGCCAGCCGGTCTTGCGCTGGGGCGAGCCACAGAATCAACATGACGAAAATCCTTTTGGTCGACGATCAGCCGACGCTGCTCGCGCTGATGAGCGAGTTCCTGAGCAGCGAGGGGTATGACGTCACGACGCATACAGACGGGTTGACCGCGTTGCAGCAGATGCTGGACGTGCGCCCCGACGTGGTCATCACCGACTTTTCCATGCCGGGCATGGATGGCTCGGCCCTGCTCACCGCCATGCGCGACAACGCCTATCTGAACGAAACGCCCGTGCTGATGCTGAGCGGACGCCCGGAGCATGAAATCGCCGAGGCCTGTGCCGGCCGCGCGACCCTCCTGCGCAAGCCGGCCGAGCCAGCCGATGTGTTGGCGGCGGTGCGTCGCCTGCTGACGCCGCCCGCGCCGCGCCATCCGCTCAGGCTGGCGGCCGTGGCGAATCCGGCCGCTCTGGCGGCATACGGGCGCGAAGCGCTCGTCGCCTGACGCCATTCAGCTCACGGTATGTGCGCTCGGAACGGATGCTGGCCACCCGTCACGTCAACATGCAAGTGCGGGGACAGCAGCGTATCGGGTTGAGCCGGCAATGGCGGCGCGCTGGAAGCCATCGCCGCAAGCCAGGGCCTGCACACGGGTCAAGCCGTCAATCAGCCACAGCGCTGCGGCACTTTGCGCAGGGGCTCCGTGTAGCCCAGCGCCGTTACCTTGGCAGCCAGTTGCGCGTAGCGCTCGTCGCTCAGGCAGGGCGTGCGCGCCATGATCCACACGTAGTCGCGTTTGGAGCGGCCGATGATGGTGGTCTGGTAGGTGTCATCCAGGTACGCGATGACGTACTCGGCCTGGATGGGCCAGATGAACTGCATGCCCCAGACCGCGTTGCCCGTGCCTTCGCGCACGGTTGCCACGGGATGCATGGTGTCGACGTCGGCGTCCAGACTGCCCTTGCGGTAGCGGAAATCGGTCTGGATCCTGCCATCGGGCAGCCGCCGATAGCTTTCCACGGCGTCGTAGGCGTTGCGCTCCGGCCAACTGGGGATATGCGCGATCACGTACCAATCGCCCATGAAGCGATCCAGGTCGACATGGCTGACGGGCGGCATGGGCGGGGGGGCCGCGCAACCGGCCAGGACCCCCACGATGCTTGCACACAGGGCGCGCCACATGGTTTGTCTCCTCAAGGGCGCGTGAACCGGTAATGGCCCACGCCCCATTGCTGTCCGTTGTCATAGCCGAAGAGTTCGGCGCACGCCATCCAGAACATGCGCCAGCGCTGATGCCACAGGCCGGCCAGGGGCGGGCCATAGGCGCGCGTCAGCACCTCCCGGGCTTGCGCGGCGCGGGCGTCCTGATTGGCCAGCCAGTGGTTGGCCGTGCGCGCGTAGTGCGTGCCGTCGAGAAACCATCTTTCTTCCAGTTGCAGGTCGCGCTGGAAGTGCAGCAGCGTGTCGGCTGCCGGCATGATGCCGCCGGTGAAGAAGTGCCGTCCCATCCAGTTGCCGGCGCCGTCGGTCTCGAACGGATAGGCGCGTTCGCGGTGGGCAAAGATGTGCACGAACAGCTTGCCGCCCGGACGCAGCCATTGGCCGATACGGGCCATGAGGTCCTGGTAGTTGCGCATGTGCTCGAACATTTCCACCGAGACGCAGCGGTCGTAGGCGCCGGCGGGCAGCGACAGCACGTTCACGTCGCAGGTGACGACCTGCACGTGTTGCCAGCCGCGTTCGCGGCAGCACGCCTCGATGTGCTGGCGCTGGGTGGCGGAATTGGAGACCGCGGTGATGCGGGCATTCGGATATTGCTCGGCCATCCACAGCGTCAGTGAACCCCAGCCGCAGCCCAGTTCCAGGATGTCCTGGCCATCCGCCAGTTCGGCGCGTTCGCTGTAGAGGCGCAGCATGGCGATCTCGGCCTGGTCCAGGGTCTCCGTGCCGGTGGGGTAGTAGCAGCCCGAATACTTCATCCGGGCGCCCAGGCAAAGCTGGAAGAACGCCGTGGGCAATTCGTAGTGCTGGGCGTTGGCGGCATCGGTGTGGATCGCGACCGCGCTGGCGCGCAGGCTGGCTATCAGTTGCTGGTCGCGCGCGGTCCAGGCGCCGATGCCACCGGCGTATTCCTGGGCCAGGCGCTCGGCGCACAGGCGGCGTATGCCCAGCCGCAGCAGCGCGTCGGGCACCAGGCCGCGTTCGGCCAGGCCCAGCAGGCCCGGCGCGGGGCGGTCGGCGGCGAGCGGGGTGTCTTGCAAGGTGGCGGTTGTCATGGCGTGCCTCGTCAGGATTTGGGAAACCACGGAAAGAAGGCCGAGGTGCGGCGCTGGTAATCGCGGTAGTCTTCGCCGCGGGTGCGCAGCGCCTGCTGCTCGGTGAAGGGGATGCCGCTGATCCAGCGCAGGAATACGAACATCAGCACCGGCCCCAGCCATGACAGCCAGGCCAGGGGCGAGCCCCAGGCCAGCGCCACGTAGCCGAACCAATGGCACCATTCAAAGAAATAGTTGGGATGGCGGCTATAGCGCCACAAGCCCGCGCGGCAGGCCTGGCCGTGGTGGGCCGGATCGTCGCGAAAGCGGTCCAGCTGACGATCGGCGACGGTTTCGCCCGTCAGCGCGGCCAGCCAGATCAGGAGGCCCAGCGCGACCGGCCAGCCCCGCGCAGGACTGGCGCCGACGGCCAGGAACGGCAGGCAGAACAGCATCACCAGGCCCGCCTGGAACATGAACAGGCCGAAGAACTTGCCCTGGTGGCCCTGCCAACGTTCGCGCAATGCGCGGTAGCGGCCATCTTCCGCTTGCCGCACGCGCCGCCACAGATGCAAGGCCAGCCGCAACGACCACACGCCCGCCATGATGGCCAGGCCGGCTCTGGCCGCCCCGGCGCCGGCGCCGGTCGCGGCGATCAGCAGGGCGGCCGCGCCCATGCCCAGCGACCAGATCACGTCGACGATGCCGGCATTGGCGCGGCGGCGCTGCCAGCGCCAGCCCAGCGTCATGGCGACGATCATGCCGGCGGCGATGATCAACCACTGCTGCAGGGGTGTCATGTTGCCTCCCGGTGCCAGCGCCATGCACGGGTCGTCAGGGCGGGCAGGATGAGGGCCCAGCCGACCGCCAGCGCCGCCGTGGCGCGCCAGGCCGGCGCGTCGAATTGCACGGCCTGCCAGCCGCGCGCGGCGCCCCAGTAGGCCATGGGGCCGCCGATGGCGCCGAACACGCAGGCCACCCAGGGGCGCGGGCGCAGATAGGCCAGGGAATGGTTCAGCGTCAGCGCGAAGGCGGCCCACAGGCCCAGGATCCAGTGGGGGGCGGGCCAGGCGCCGGCGGCATAGACCGACCAGCCCAGCCCGGACAGGGCGCCGTCCAGCAGGCAACCGCACAGCAGCGCGGCCAACGCCAGTCTCAGGTCGGATTGCCACTCGCGTGAAAATGTCAGCTGCGCCCCGATGAACACCAGGGCCGCCGTCACGCCCGGCCAGGCCAGCCCGCGTCCGGCGCCGATGACGGCGCTGAACCAGACCAGCTGGTAGCCGAGCAGGTTGGCCCAGAAGCGCATCACACGTTCTCCCGCACCCAGCGTGCGCCGGCGCTGCGCGCGCCCGGATGGGTCAGCAGCAGGTGCGACACGCCGATCGAGCGTTCACGAAAGCCGCCCTCGCAATAGGCCAGGTAGAACTCCCACAGGCGGCAGAAGCGGGCGTCGAAGCCCTGGGCCCGGACCTCGGGCAGGCGCGTCAGAAACCGTTCGCGCCAGGCTTGCAGGGTGCGGGCGTACGACAGGCCGAAATCTTCCAGATGCACCAGCGCCAGATCGCAGGCGCGGGTCTTGGCGCGCAGCATGGCTTCGATGGAGGGAATGAAGCTGCCTGGAAAGATATGCCGCTTGATGAAGTCGACCGAGGCCAGCGCCTGCTGGTAGCGGTGGTCTTCGATGGTGATGGCCTGGATCAGGGCCCGGCCATGCGGGGCGAGCAGGCTGGCGACCTTGCTGAAATAGATCTCGAGGTATTGCGCGCCGATCGCCTCGATCATCTCGATGGAGACCACCTTGTCGTATTGGCCTTGCAGATCACGGTAGTCCTGCAGCACGACGCTGACGCGATTTTCCAGGCCGGCGGCGCGCACGCGCGCAATGGCCAGATCATGCTGTTCGCGCGAGATGGTGGCGGTGGTCACGTGGCAGCCGTAGTGGCGCGCGGCGTGAATGGCGAAGCCGCCCCAGCCGCTGCCGATCTCGACCACGCGGTCGCCGGCCTGCAGTTCCAGCTTGTGGCAGATGGCATCCAGCTTGCGCTGCGACGCGGCCTCCAGCGTGTCGTCGGCGCCGGCCCACAGCGCCGACGAATACATCAGGTCGGGCGACAGGAACAGCGAGAAGAAGTCGTTGCCCAGGTCGTAGTGGGCGGCGATGTTGCGGCGGCTGCCTTCGTGGGTGTTCCGGTTGCGGGCATGCCAGCGCTTGAGCGCCCAGCCGGCCAGCCGCGCCAGCCCGGATTCCATGCCGTCCAGCGTGTCGCGGTTGCGCACCAGCAGCTGCACCAGGCCGACCAGGTCGTCGCAGGTCCACATGCCGTCGCCAAAGGCTTCGCCCGCGCCCACGCTGCCTTGGGTGGCCACGAGCCGGTAGAAGGCCATGTCCCTGACGGTCAGGCGCAGGACGCCGGGGCCGCTGCCGAACGTGGCGCTGCCCAGACTGTCTTCGATCATCAGGTGGCCGTGGGTCAATTGCGCCAGGCTGGCGAACAGGCGCTTGCGCAACTGGCGGTCCAGCGCGCCGACGGGCCGGCTGGCCGCGATGGAGGCGTGTTCGGATGACGTCATCGGTTTCATTGCGGTTCTCCGTCAGGCGTGCGGGGATGGTCGTAGAGGGGATTGCGTTTGAGCCACAGGCGCAGGGCCTGCCAATGGATGCCGCCAATCACCTGCAAGGTCATCAGCGGATACCGCCACAGCAGCCGCGCGAGCGCCGCGCCATCGAGTGCGTGGCGTTGCAGTGCCAGGTGGGCGTCGAACTGCACCTGATCCTGGCGGCTGACGCGCATGTGCACGCGCAGGGCGTCGCCTGGGGGGCTGAAGCGCCAGTCGTAGGCGCAATCCATCGGCATGAAGGGTGACACGTGAAAGCGCTTGTCAAAGCGCCAGACCAGCGATTCGCCGCGGCGCTCGGCGGTGTCGGCGGGCAGCACGATGCAATGGCGCTGCTTCCACGGGGTGTTGGTGATCTCGGCGAGGATGGCGCCCAGGGTCACGCCGTCGGCCTCGTAGCAGTAGTAGAAGCTGACGGGGTTGAAGACGTAGCCGGCATAGCGCGGATGCGCGAGCAGCCGGATCGGCCCGCCGGGCGCCTCGCCCATTCTGGCGCGCAGCCGGGCGCGCACCGCGTCCGCCAACGGCAGGCCCGAACCGCCGTCCAGATAGTCGCTGCGCCGCCATTGCGCCAGGTTGGGTCGGTTGACCGACCACAGCCAGCGATGCTGGAAGACCTGGTCGACTTCGTCCAAGTCCAGGTAGAGCTGCGCCATGCGATAGCCGAAGCCATGCGGATGCGGCACGTGGCGCCGATGCGTCACGCGGCCTTCATAGAGGGCGCTATGGCAGGTCATGCCGCCACCCGCGATATCGAGGCGGGCCGCGACTGGATGCCGCGGACCACGTCCAGCGCGCTGGCCACGCCGTCTTCATGAAAACCCCAGCCCCAATAGGCGCCGGCATACCAGCTGCGATGATGGCCGGATATCTCATGGCGGCGCGTTTGCGCGGCGACCGAGGCCAACGTGTAGACGGGATGGTGGTAGCGCATGCGGGCCAGCACGTGCGCGCGGTCGATCGCTTCGCTACGGTTCAGCGTCACGATGAACGGCAGGCGCGATTGCAGGCCCTGCAGCAGATTCATGCAGTAGCTGACCGAGCAGGGCGCGGCCGGGTCGGCCGGCACATAGGCGTTCCAGGCGGCCCAGGCCTTGCGATGGCGCGGCAACAGGCGCGTATCGGTGTGCAGGACCACGTCGTTGTCCTGGTAGGTGATGTCGCCCAGGACCTCGCGCTCGGCCGGGCTCGGGTCCGTCAGCAGCTTCAGCGCCTGATCGCTGTGGCAGGCAAAGATCACGTCGTCGTAGCGCGGCTGGCCATCCTGCGAAGTGACCACCACGCCGCCGGCCTGACGCGTGACGGCGATCACCGGGCAGTTCAGGCGCACCCGCACGTTCCAGCGTTGGCTCAGGGCGCGGACATAGCTGCTGGAACCGCCTTGCACCACGCGCCACTCGGGCCGCCCGTTGACCTGCAGCATCTGGTGGTTGGCCATGAACTGGACCAGGTAGCGCGCCGGAAATTCCAGGATGCGCGCCGCGGGCGATGACCATAGCGCCGAGGCCATCGGGATCAGATGATCCGTCTGAAAGGCTTGACCGTAGCGGTGCTGCGCCAGGTAGTCGCCCAGCGTCGGACCGGGGTCGGCGGTGGCCAGCAGCGCCGGCGACTCGCGGTAAAAGCGCATCAGATCGCGCACCATGCCCAGAAAGCGCGGCGACAGCAGGTTGCGGCGCTGGCAGAACAGGGTGTCCAGCGAGGTCGCGTTGTATTCCAGGCCGCCGTCCTGCTTGTGCGCGGAGAAACTCATGGTGGTCGGCTGCGAGGCGACGCCCAGCTCGTCCAGCAGGGCGGTGAAGTGCGGGTAGTTCACCGGGTTGTGCACGATGAAGCCGCTGTCCACGGCGTAGTGCCGGCCATCCTGTTCGACCTGGTGGGTGTGCGTGTGGCCGCCCAGATAGCTGTTGGCCTCGTATAGCGTCACGTCATGGTCGCGGCTGAGTTTCCAGGCGCAGACCAGCCCCGAGATGCCCGACCCGATGATGGCGATACGCATGGTTTACTCCTTGGCGCGCGCCAGCACCCAGGCCGGCACGGGTTTCAGGTCCCAGATCAGGCCGGTCGCTGCCAGCAGGCGCAGGCCATACCAGGTGATGTCGATTTCCCGGGCGCGGAAGCCCTGCCGCGCCGACCCGGGATAGAAGTGATGGTTGTTGTGCCAGCCCTCGCCGAAGGTCAGGAGCGCCAGCCAGCCGTTGTTGCGGCTGTCGTCCGATGTGTCATAGCGGCGCTTGCCGTAGCGGTGCGCCAGCGAATTGATGGTGACGGTGGCGTGAAACAGCGCCAGCGTCGAGATGAAGAATCCCCACACCAGCATCTGCGGCCCGCTGGTGCCCAGTCCCGGGGCGTGGCGTTGCAACAAGGCGCCCAGCGCATAGCAGCCCAGTGCCAGCGCGACAGGCACGGCGACGTCGAAGCGGTCCAGCCAGCGCAGTTCGGGATAGCGGCGCAGGTCCGGCACGCGCGCCATGTCGGTGGCGAAGGCCCGCCGCGTCAGGAACCAGCCCATGTGGCTCCACCAGAAGCCGTGGCGGGCCGGCGAATGCAGATCCTGCTCATCGTCGGCGTGACGGTGGTGGTGGCGATGGTGCGCCGCCCACCACAACGGCCCGCGCTGCGCGCAGGAGGCGCCCAGCACGGCAAAGACCAGCTGCATGCCACGCGACGTGCGAAAGGCGCGGTGCGAGAAATAACGGTGGTAGAAGCCGGTGAGCGCGAACATGCGCAGGGCGTACAGCGCAGCCGCCACGCCCAGCGCCACCGGCGACACGCCGGTCCACAGCACGCCCAGGCAGCCTGCATGCAGCAGGGCGAAGGGCAGGGCGCGGGCCCAGTCGATGCGGTCGGGGTCGCCGTCGGGCGCACCCTCGGCCTGGGTATCGACCCAGCGGCGTATCGAGGCGGTCCAGCCAGTGAATTCGGGGCGCATCATCGTGTCCTGTTCGAGACTTGCATGGATATACGGGGGCGGGGCCGGACCGGATGCACTGGTGAAAACCCTTAGGGCCTGTTCCCACTGGAAGGCGCCTTCCAGTGGGAACAGGCCCTAGTTGCATCTCCCGGTGAGCGGCGTGGCGGCCGCGGCGTCCTGATCCTGCCTTGACGGCGGCGCCAGCACGGCATCGGGCGGGAATTCGATACGCACGGTCTGCGTGCCGCCGTTGGCGTCGCGCAGGTTGCTCACGCCTTCGAAGCGGCGCAGGCGCCGGGTGCCGCTGTCGTAGGTCACGCGCAGCGGGGGCGCGGCAAAGCCATACCAGGCGTCCAGCCGCAGGCGGAAGCTGCGTTCGCCCGATTCGGGCGCGTCGCGCGCCTGCACTTGCAGCGGCACCCAGTCCAGCCGGCTGGGCAACAGGAACTGCAGCGGCGTGGCGGGCGGATCCCAGTGCGCGCGCAGCCAGGCATCGAAACCGGCGTCGATCACCGGGTCGGCGGCCGGCGCCAGAATCTGGCTCTGCATCGTTGCGCCAGCGCGCGCCTGCACGTAGACATGGCGCCCGTCGGGCCGGGTGCTGACGCCTTCGCGGTAGCCGTCACGCTGATCGAACAGCGCGAAATCCGGCGCCGGATCGTCGACCGCGCCCCGCACCCATTTGCGGGCGAAGGCCGCACCGTCCGGGCAGCGGTACAGCACCAGCCGGGTTTGCTGGCCGCCGTCCCGTATCACCCAATGCTCTTCGCGGTAGCGTTCGGCGCCACCATGGGGGGCATAGGCGGTGCCTACGTAGTGCTCGTTGGCGGGCGGGGCGGCCAGCGACGGCAGCGGCAGGAGCCAGGCGAGCAGCAGCAAGTGGCGCATGGTCACTCTCCGGCGGACGGGGAACAGGGGCGGGCGACGAACGCGCTCAGGTCATCGAGCACCGGGGCGCGCCAGCGCAGCGGCCGCGCCAACGCACCGACCAGCAGCTTGTGGCCCAGGTCGGGGTATTCGACGAGGCGGGCGCACGCGCCCGCGGCGCTCAGTGCCTGGGCGAGGCGGGCGCTGTTGCGCTGGGGGTCGACGGTGGTGTCGGCGGCGCCGGTCAGCAGCAGCCCGGGCGGGGCCGCCGCGGTGGCGTGGCGGATGGGCTGCGAGTCGGCCGGCGTGCCGGGGAACGAGAACACGGGCCGGATATCGCGCGCCACGATCGGCAGGAAGTCATACGGGCCAGCCAGCCCGATCCAGCCGGCCAGGACGGCGGGCGAGGTGCCCGCGCCTTGCAGCCAGCGCGGGTCCAGCGCCAGCATGGCGGCGATGTAGCCGCCCGCGCTGTGCCCGGCCACAAAGACCCGGTCCGGGTCGCCGCCATAGGCGCCGATGTGCTCCCGCGTCCAGGCCACCACCCGGGCGGCGTCTTGCAGGAAAGCCGGGTAGCGGGCTTCGGGGTAGAGGCGGTAGTCCGCGATCACGGCCACGATGCCGCGCGAGGCCAGCGCGTCGCCGGCGAACCGGTAATCCGCCCGTTCGCCGCTGCGCCAGTTGCCGCCGTAGAAGAACACCACCACCGGCGCCTGCGAGGCATCGAGCGGGGCATAGATATCCAGGCGCTGGCGCGCAAGCGGGCCGTAGGCCAGCCCGGTCGTGGCGCGGCTGGCGCCGTCGGGCACCGCGCCGTTGAGCAGTGTCAGGGGGGAGCAGGCCGCCAGCAGCAGCAGGACGGCCAGGGATACGCCGGCGACCAGCAGCATGTCGAACAGGCCGCGCGGGCCTGCGCCGATCCAGGAAGTCATGAGGGGCTCCGCAACGGGGACACCCCTCTATACGGGCCTGGGGCCGTACTGGATGCAGGTCAGATTTTCAGGACGTCGCCGCTCATGATGACGGGGCCGGTGGGCTTGCCCGTGGGCGAGCCGCCCGGCGGTTCAAGCGTGATGGCCAATTGCTGGACGCCGGCCAGGCCCTGGCTGCGCCGCAGCGCCGTCAGGCCGTCGGGCGAGACGAGGCCAACCGACTGCGGCGCCTGGCCGGGCGGAATGGCCCACAGTTCCAGGGCCTTGCCGCCGGCCCGCGTGGCCAGGTTCTGCAGCGCGTGGATGTGCAGCCCCCCCGCCTCGTCGGCGCGCACCACCAGCATGGCTTGCGCCTCGGGGCTTTGCAGCACGGCCATCAGTTGCGCGCGGGCGGCGCGGTCTACCTGCATGGGGTAGAACACCACGCCGGCCACCAACAGGGCGGCCAGCGCGCCGCTGGCCACGCGCCAGAACGCCAGGCCTTGCCACCATGGCGCGGCGCCGGGATGCAGGCGGGCCTGGATGGCGCGCCAGACGCGGCCGGGCGGGGTCTTGGCGGGCAGAGACCAGAGCAGCGGGTAGATGTCGTTTTCCCACTCGCGGACCTGGCGGCGCAGGTTGGCGTCGGCGGCCATCAGCCCCTCGAAGCGGCGGCGGGCGCCGCCGCGCATGGCGCCGGCGACGTAGTCGGCCGCCAGCCGGGCGCGCAGTTGCGGATCGCGGTAGTTCATGACAGGCACCTCTTGAGCCGTTCCATGCCGCGGCGCACCCAGCTTTTGATCGTGCCCAGCGGCGTCTGCAGGCGTTGGGCGATCTCGCTGTGGCTCAGGTCATCGAAGAAGGACAACGCAATGGCCGCGCGTTGCTGACCCTCCAGTTGCTTCAGGCAGTCGGCCAGGCGCCGGGCATCCTGGTCGCTTTGCAGCCGTTCCAGCGGGCCGGGCGCGTCGTCCGCCCACGCCAGCGTCAATTCGCCGTCGGCGTCGGGGCGCTCCAGGTCCGGCCTGCGCAGCAGGTCGATGCAGCGATTGCGCACGATGCGGGTCATCCAGGTCATGACTTGGCTCTGCTCTGAAGAATAGCGGGCGGCATTGCGCCAGATATTGATGAAGCTGTCCTGGAGGACCTCTTCCGCCCAGTCGCTTCGTCGCAATATACGGACGGCGAGCGCAAACAGATGCGGGGAGGTCTGTTGATAGAGTTCAGCAAGCGCGGATTCCTGTCCGCGCGCGCAATCCTGTATCAGAGCCTGCAGACGAAGCGGATCAGCCATGGCGGATATCCGGGGTCATAGGGGGTGCAGCCGCGGAAGGCGACGGGTGGGAATGGCGCCACAAATGCGAATATGTCTGTGGCCCCCAAATAATACAGGCAACAGGGCCAGGCTCAAGTCGTGGCGTGGCGGCAAGCCAGCGGTTGGGGGAGCCGCCGGGGCGCGCCGCTGGCCGCCTTGCCGGCATGGAACTTCGGCGCCTGCCTGGCGGTCGGATCGCCAGGCGATCAGGGTGGTCCGCGGCAAAGCGCAAGCGATGCGCCGCATCGCGGCGCGGACTACCTGCCAGCATTGCCGGTAAAAGGACATGAACATGCGGCTATCCGCGGCACTTATCGTATTTTTTCTGGCATTGCCTCCGGCTGCGCGCGCGGACGGCGCGGATGTTCCCGTCAAGACCTCGCAGGTGGCCGACGGCATCGGATTCCCGGAGGGCACCGTGCTGGTGCGGGACACGCTGTACTTCGTCGACTACCAGGCTTCGACCGTCAACCGCCTGACGTCCTCCGGCTACGCGCTCGTCGCCCGTTTGCCGGGCTGCGGCGCCAATGGCCTGGCCGTGTTGAACGACACGCTGATGGTCGCCTGCTATGACAGCGGCGCCGTGCAGCAGATCTCATTGGATGGCGTGCGCCAGCGCACGTTCGAGCGCGGTTCGAAGGGGGAACCGTTCTATCGACCCAACGACCTGGTCGCCGACGCTCGCGGCGGCGTGTATTTCACTGCGTCGGGCGACGACTCTTGGCTGGGCAAGGTGTTCTACCTGGCGCCGCAGGGCAGTGCGCCGGTGGCGGTGGCCGACAACATCCGCAATGCCAACGGCGTGGCCCTGTCACCGGATGGCGACCTGCTGTATGTCGGCGAAAGCGCCACCGATGGCATTCTGCGCTACGCCGTGCATCGCGACGGCACATTGGACGAGCGCACCCGGTTCGCGGATCTGGACGGGCTGGCCCCGGCCGGGCAAGCCTACCGCCACACGCCGGACGGCATCCGCAGCGACGCAGGCGGCCATTTGTTCGTGGCCTTGTACAACGGCGGCGGGATGTGGGTGTTGGATGACCAGGGCTCGCTCGTGGCCAACGTGGCGCTGCCGGGCGAGCATCATTCGAACCTGGCGTTGTCCCGTGATCAGAAGACGTTATATGCGACGGCGTTGTCGGGAGCGTCCGGGCAGATTCTCGAACTGGCCAATCCTTTGCTGGCCAACGCACCCTGACGCGGGAGGCGCGGCAGGACCGGCCGCGGCGGTCCGTGGCCGCGGCTGGCGCCCGTCACTGCACATGCGTCGGCGTGGCCGTGCGCGAGGTCTGCGTCGGCATGCGCTCCTGGGTCAGTGTGCCGGGCGTATCGGGCGACGGGCGCACCACCACGGCGCTGCCGGGCGGGTTGGCGCCCAGGTTGGGCAAATCCGCCGGGCGCGCGGCGGCGCTGGCGAACGGGCCGCCGCCGCTGGCGGGCACGCCGTCCAGGGTCAGCGCGGCCGCCCAGGTGCCGTCATGGCGCGACAGCACCTGGTAGCGCTGCGGCCCGCCGGCGGTGCGGGCGACGATATAGAGCGTGCCGTCGATCAGGTGCATCGCGGGCGGCGAGGCGGCCTGGGCGTCCAGTTTGACGGGGTTGCCGTGCTCGACCAGCCAGAGCGGACCGCCCGCGCGTTCCAGAAGCGCCAGGATGACATTGCCTTGCGCATCGGCGTCGATGGCCGGGCGGCCGATGTAAGGCACGCCCAGGTCCGTGGGGGCGCTGAAGGTGATGTCCAGGTCGGTGGTGTCGCCGGTTTCTTCCAGCCGCGTCAGGTGGTTGCCGGCGCGTTGGCGGAAATAGAGTTCGACGCGGTGTTCGTGGTTGCGGATCGCGGCCAGGCCGCCGGCTGCCTCGGGGGCCGTGATGCGGCGCCAGTGCTGCCAGTCGGGGCGTTGGCCCTTGGCGGCGGGCAATTGCCGGGTGTAGAACAGCTGGCCCGCGGCCGCCGAGGCGAAGACGATGTAGCGGCCATCATCGCCGCGCACGACGGCGGGGGCGCCGGTGACGCCATCCAGCGGCGGCAGTGCCTGCCAGGTGCTCCAGCTGCCGTCGATGCCCGAAGGCGCAATCCAATGCAGCCGGCCGTCGTAGCCCAGCGCGACGGCCGCCGCTTCGCCGCGCGGCGCCACCGCCGGAATCTGCGTGACGCGGATGCCCGCCAGCGCCTGCCAGCCTTGCCAGGTGCCGTCGTGGCGTTGCTTGTTGGCCCAGACGCCGCCCAGCGGATCGCGCGCCATCAGGCCGGCGGTGCCGTCGGCATGGGTGAACGACACCAGCGGCCCGCTGGTGCGTCCGCCCAGGCTCTGCCAGCGGTGCTGGCCCGAGTCCCAGCGGTTGACGGCCGCATTGGTTTCGCCGGCGGCAAACACCACCAGGCCGCCGCGGCCGTCCGGATAGAGTTGCGGCGGCATATCCTGGCGCGACACGTAGTAGGCGCGTTGCACCCAGGCCGCGGCCGGGCCGGCGGGTTCCTTGCAGCCGGTGGGGCCGGCGCAGTAGTGGTAGTCGTTCCAGGCATAGTGCTGGAAGATCAGCGCCTTGCTGGCGATCTCGGTGTCGGCCAGGTTGGTGGCGCGTTCCTGGCTGGGGTAGTCGATGTAGCCGGTTTCGGCGTAGTTGCCCGGCGCGCGCAGCATGGCGGCGCGCACCAGCCGCGCGCTGGCAATGTGGTCGGGATGCCCGTGGCCCGCGCAGCGCCAGCACAGCTGCGTGTAGGGCACGGTGATGGTGTCGTCCAGATGGCGCACGGTGGTGGGCGCATAGTGGCGGATCAGCTCGGCCAGGGTGTCGATCAGCTGTTCGCGGCTATAGGTTTCGGGATAGGGACCCAGCGTGTCGACGGTCTGGCCAGGTTCGGACTCGGTGCGGCTCAGCGGCGTGAGGCTGCCCCAGCCCTTGCCCAGCCAGGGGTCCTTCAGGCGCATGTGCCAGAGCTGCACGCGGGGATTGTCTTCCAGCGTGAAGCGCGCGATGCGGTGCCCGGCCACCGTCCCGGTGTCTTCCTTCCAGCGGTCGGGCTTGTGCGCCATGTAGGCATACGCGGCGCGCACGCCGCGCTCCCGCCCCAACATGTAGGTGTCGCCTTCGCCCGCGTCGCTGGCGGTCAGGTAGACCACCCGCACGCAGCCGCCCGCCGCGATGTTCGAGGCGATGTCGGGGTTCATGAACAGCAGGTCGTCATCCAGGTGGGCGACGAAGGCCAGATCCTTGATGCCGTTGCATTGCGCCAGGGTGGGCGGCGCGGCCAGCGCCGGGGAACACGCCAGCGCGGCAAGGGTGAGTAATAGCGCGCGCCCGGCTGGGCGCAGCAGGTCCGTCAAGACTGACATCAAGAGGCGCTGCTCCGAAATAAGGGAAAGAGTGCCTTGATCTTAGCAAGTGCAGCCCGGCCCCATTATTCAGGTCAGGGCCGGGAGGGCGCTGGCCGTTGTCCGCCGGGCTGGCGCCCGATGCCGAGGCGCTGCCGCAGCAGCCGGTTGATCGGCGTGGAATAGCCGCGCGCCACGGCTGCGCCGATCAGGCAGGATCCGGCCACGCAAGCCAGCAGCAGCGCCAGTTTCACGTCGCCGTGCGTCAGGGCGGGCGGCTGCCAGGTGCGTAGCAGGCCCAGCACGACGAGATGCAGCAGGTAGATCTCGTAGCAGTCGCGGCCGCAGCACATCAGCGCCCGTCGCGCCCAGCCGGCAGGCGCCGTGCCGCCCGCCGGTGTGTGCAAGAGGAGCGCGGCGGCGCCCAGCGCCATGGCGCTGGCACCCAGCACATTGCTGCTGCGGATCGGCCACGCCAGGTACAGCGCCGCCATGGCAATGCCGATGGCGGCGCGAGTCCAAGGCCGTCGCAGCGCGGCAAAGGCGTGATGGCGGGCCAGCACCGCGGCGGCGCAACCGATGGCGATGGCATCGAAGCAGGCCAGATAGCCATACAGGTAGGCTTCGCTCTCGCCCTGGTGGGCCAGGCGGTACAGCGGACCGGCGACGATGAGCAGGGCGGCCAGCGCGCCCCGTATCGCATTGCGGCGCAGCAACAGGCAGGCCAACGGGAACAGCAGGTAGAACGCCAGCTCGATCGACAGCGACCACGTCACGCCCAGCGGATAGTTGATCCAGCCTTCGCGGATGACCAGCACGTTCATCCAGGCGGTCAGCGCGGCGGCGTTGGTCGTCCAGAGTGAAACGGCCGCGTCGGGACGGTTGTCGAATAGGCGCACGCCGGCCAGCGCCAGGGCATCCACCGCCAGCAACGTCAGCAGCAGCGTTGGCACGATGCGGGCCAGGCGCAGCAGGTAGAAGGGCGCGGGGCGGATGTTGGCCAGACTGCCCCAGCGTTCCAGTGCGTTGCGCGTGACCAGGAAACCGGAGATGACGAAGAACACCGTCACGCCATAGTTGCCATTGCGCGCGATGGCATGCAGCAGCGGCCAGCCCAGCAGGCCGGCCAGCGCGGTATCGCGCAGCGGATAGGCGATATTGAAATGGTGCAGCAGCACCAGCAGGATCGACAGGCCGCGCAGCATGTCGATGCCGTGGTCGCGCGCGGGGGCCTGCATGGCGCGGCCCGCCTACTTGCGCGCGGCGGCGGCCAGCGCGGGCCAGGTGCCGATCAGTTCGTCGCGCGCTCGCAGGCCGGCGTTGGGCCTGGTGGGCTGTTCGTCCTGTATCAGGCGGGCGAACACCAGTTGGCGGCCGTCCTTGCGCGCCCAGCCGACGAACCAGCCGTAGGCATTGGCGGGCGTATAGACGCCGGCGTTGCCGGGCGACCCGGTGCCGGTCTTGCCATAGAGCCGCCAGCCGTCGGCGGTGCCCGCGTCGAACAGCGTGTCGGCCAGGTCGTAGGCCGCCGCCTTGACCGGCAGCTGCCGGTTGACGACCTTGCGCAGGAACGCCAGCTGCTCCAGCGGCGAGATGCGCAGCGACGAGATGATCCAGGCACCTTGCGTGCCGTTGTGCCTGCCCGGCTCGCCCGAGACATCTTCGTTGCCATACTGGAAGGCCGAGGCGTATTGCTGGAAGCGTTGCTGGCCCAGGCGCGCGGCGACCTGCTGCGAATACCAGACGACGGAATATTTGATCCAGCGGGCAGGGTCGGTGGGCTGGCGCCAGGCGTCGCCGCCCCAGTCGGGATAGTCAGGCTGATAGTTCCACACGGGCGCATGCGGGCCTTGCAGGATGCCCGCGTCAGATCCCATCAGCGCGATGGCCAGCTTGAAGGTCGAGGCGGGCGTGTAGCGCGCGGCGCAGGCGTCGGCCGAGCCTTGCTGGTACAGGATCTTGCCGTCGGCGGCATCGGCCACCACGGTGCAGCGTTCGCGGGCCTGGGCGGGCGCGGCGGCCAGCGCGGTGCAAGCCAGGGCGGCGCCCAGGGCGCAGGAAGAGAGTCGGAAGATCATGAGCGATGCAGTCATCAGGGAAAACAACGGGGGAATCAGGCGCGCGGGGGGCGGCCGTTGAGCAGGACCAGCGTCAGGTCGCGGTTGTCGACGTGCACGCGCATGGCCAGGCAGCGGCCGGCTTCGGCGGACGCCGCGGTCTTGGACAGGCGGATGTCCCAGCCCTGCGCGCCGACCAGCGGGTTGGTGTTGCGGTACCGCAGCGGGCCGTCGGCCGCATCGACCGTCTCGGCGAGCGCGATGCTGTCGCGGGCGATCTGCGGATAGCCGGCAGCGGCGTGGACGATCTTGCCGATGTCGGCGGCGCTGGCGCGATTGGCCGCGGACAGACCGGTGGGTTCGTCCAGCGTGGTGTGCTGCAGGCCCAGCGCGGCGGCCTTGCGTTGCAGCGCCAGGCTGAAGGCCGGCTCACCGCCCGGGTAGGTGCGGGCCAGGGCATGGGCGGCGCGATTGTCGGACGACATCAACGCGAGCTTGAGCAAGGTGTCCAGCGTGGTGGCCGTGCCTACGGGCAGGGTCGACGCGGAGGCCGCGGTGGCCTGCGCGTCGCGCTCGTCGATGAAGACGCGGCGAGACAGGTCCGGCGAGGCGTCCAGCACGACCATCGCGGTCATCAGCTTGGTCAGCGAGGCGATCGGCACGGCGTCGTTTTCGGCGCGGCCGAGCAGGGTGGCGCCGGACGCGTCGTCCAGCACCAGCACGTGAGAGGCGCCGCTGGCCGCGATCAGGGCTGCAATGCCGGGCAGCCTGGCCAGCGCATCGCGGACCTCGGCTCGGGATGGCGCCTGGGCGGGCCGGGCCGCTTCCAGCGCCGGCCATGCGGTGAAGCCCGCCAGCGCCAGTGTCATGGCCAGGATGGGCACGGCGGCGGTCCGCCGCGCCGCCAGGCTGGAGGGCGCGGCCAGGCGGCGGATGCGGTCGAGCAGGTCGCCGTCGCGCGCGCCCAGGGCCATTGGCACCGGTCCGCCGGGCGTTTCGCTCAAGGCGTTCAGGGCGCGGGCCAGCGGCAAGGGGCTGCCGATCAGCGTGGCGGCCAGTTCGTCGGCGACGCGCTCGCGCTCGATGCGCAGACGGCGCGACAGCCACCAGACCGAGGGGTGAAAGAACAGCAGCGTTTGCGCGAAATGCTGCAGCAGGTTCACGAGGAAATCATGGCGCCGCACGTGCGCCAGTTCATGCGCGAGCAAGGCCTGCAGCAGGTCGGCGGGCATGCCGGTGACCAGCGCCGCGGGCATCAGCACCACCGGCTTGAGCCAACCGGCCGTGACGGGCGTGGCCAGTTGGTGCGCCATGCGCAGGCTCACGCCGCGCACCAGCCCCAGGCGGCGCGACAGATCGGCCACGCGCGCCTGCCAGACAGGATCCGTCCAGGGTTGGCTGCGGCGCAACAGGCCGCGCAGCCAGCCGAGGCCCAGCAGCACGCGCAGCGCAGCCAATGCGCTGCCCGCCAGCCACGCGATGGCAAGCCAGAGCGGCCAGGAGGCGGTTGCCGACAAGGGCGGCGCCACCTGGCCAGCATGACCTGCCGCCGGCAGCACGCGCCACGCGAGCGCGGTGTCGGCCGCCAACACCGCCACGCAGGTGAACAGGGCGGCGCAAAGCAGTGCGTAGCGCAGCCGGTTGTCGGCGGGCCGGGTCAGGCGCATCAGCCCGACCGTGGCGGCGTGGACGCAGAGGATTTTCCAGGCCACGGCCGGCAGGCTGGCGCCGATGGCCCACGCCGTGGCGAGCAGGACGTCGGTCACGGCTTGTCTTTGCGCAGCAGGGCTTCGATTTCAGCGCGGTCTTTCTTGCTGACGTGGCCGTCGCGTAGCGCGGCCAGCACCAGGGCCTTGCCCGAGCCGGAAAAGGCGCGGCGGATCAGGTCCTTGATCAGGCTGCCTTGCGTGGCCGCCTGGGTCTGCGCCGCCGCATAGACATGGGAACGCTCGCTTTCGTCGCGCGTCAGCAGGCCCTTGCCGTGCATGAGCTGCATCTGCCGCAGCACGTTGGCGTAGGTCAGGTCGTCGCGCAGGGTGGCCATGGCGGCGTGGACCTGTTTGACGGTGGCGGGGCCGGTTTCCCACAGCGCGCGCAGCACATCGAGTTCGGCGCTGGTGGGCTTGGCGGCGGGTGGAGGCGTAGGGGACATCGAGGCGGACGTGGGCGGAAACGTTGATAGAACTATTTTTCTAGAATAGTTTTTCTAGAAAAAAAAGTCTACTTGGCTTTACCGCGATCCTGCCGCGTGCCAGGGAATTGGAGCGTTCGGGAGCGGGCGCGCGGACGCGGCTCAGTCCCTGGCCGGCGAAAGCGCCTTCAGGCCGACGATGCCCGAGATGATCAGGACAAAGCACATGACGCGCATGAAGCTGCGGTCTTCTCCCAGGAAGAGCGACCCGTAGATGGCGGTGCCGACGGCGCCGATGCCGACCCAGACGGCGTAGGCCGTGCCCACGGGAATGGTGCGTGTGGCCAGCGCCAGATAGATCCATCCCATGCCGTTCCCCTTATTGCTCTGCACAAAAAGGGAAATATACCGGAGGGCAATGCGCGGGCGGCGCCAGGCCCATTCGCCCGGACCGCCAGCCAAACGCGGCGTTCATGCGCATTACCGCGCCAGCCGGGGATTGAACGCGTCGTTCAGCGCATCGCCCAGCAGGTTCAGCGACAGCACGGTCAGGATGATGGACACGCCCGGCAGCGCGGTCAGGTACCAGGCGGTGCGCAGCATCTCGCGGGCGCTGCCGATCATGCTGCCCCACGACACGGCGTTGGGGTCGCCCATGTTCATGAATGACAGCGCCGACTCCATCAGGATGGCGTTGGCGACCAGCACCGAGGTCGTCACGATGACCGGCGGCAGGGCGTTTGGCAGGATCTCGAGCAGGGCGATGCGGACGTGGCTGTAGCCCAGGCTGCGCGCGGCCTGCACGAATTCCGATTCGCGCAGGGTACGGAATTCGGCGCGCACCAGCCGCGCGATCACGGGCCAGGACGCCACGCCGATGGACAGCGCAATCACCGCCACCGACGGCCGGGCGATGGCGACGATGACCACCACGAGCAGGAACGATGGAATGGTCTGCAGCAGTTCGGTGACGCGCATCAGCGCCATGTTGACCCAGCCGCCGAAATAGCCGGCGGTCGCGCCGACCGCGATGCCGATGACCAGGCTGAGCAGCGCGGCGGTGAAGCCCACGGTCAGCGATACTCGCGCGCCGTGCGCCAGACCGGCGGCCACATCGCGCCCCATGGTGTCGGTGCCCAGCCAGAAGCCGGGGTCCTGGCCGGGCCACAGGATGGGCGGGCCGACCATGTCGAGCGGGTCGTTCGGAAATACCCACGGCGCGGTCACCGCCGCCAGCAGGATCAACAGCAGCAGCACGCCGCCCGCGACCGCGGCGGGGTTGGCGAGCAGGCGGCCCAGCGCGCCGCGGCGGCGCCAGGGCAGTCGGGCGGGCGGGGCGCCCAGCGTGGATTCGATAGGAGCGGACATAAGGGAACTCAGGAAAGAAGCGGCGTCGTTTGAGCAGGCATGCGTGACTCAGGCAAGCAGCAGGCGCCGGTCAGCGCACGCGGATGCGCGGGTCCAGCAGGGTCTGGATCAGATCCGCCAGGATGTTGGCCACGATGACCAGCAGCGACGACAGCACCAGGATGCCCAGCAGCACGACGTAGTCGCGCCCCATGACGGAGTCGTAGGCCAGCCGGCCCAGGCCAGGCCAGCTGAACACGGTCTCCACCACTACCGCGCCGCCCAGCAGCGTGCCGACGTTCAGCCCGGCCACGGTGGTGACCGGAATCAGCGCGTTGCGCAAGATGTGGCGCAGCGCCACGGCGCGGGGTGTCAGGCCCTTGGCGTGCGCGGTGCGCACGAAGTCCTGGCGGCTCACTTCCAGCATCGCGGCACGCGTCAGCCGCGCGAAGATCGCGACGTAGAAGCTGGCCAGCGCCAGCGTGGGCAGCACCAGATGACGCGCCACGTCCAGCGCATGGGCCAGTCCCGTGGCGCCCGAGCCGATGGTGGACACGCCGCCGGGCGGCAGCCAGCCCAGCTTGACCGACAGCAGGATGATGGCCATGAGGCCCAGCCAGAATCCAGGGGTGGAATACAGCAGCAGCGCCGCCAATGACAATGCCCGGTCCAGCCAGCGGCCGGCAAAACTTGCCATGACCGCGCCTAGTGCGATGCCGGCGGCCAGGGCGCAGGCCAGCGCGCTGCCCATCAGCAGCACCGTGTTGCCCAACCGGCTGAAGATCAGGTCCGACACCGGCAGGTTCAAGCGTGGCGAGACGCCCAGGTTCAACGTCGCCAGGTTGCGCAGGTAGTCGCCCAGCCGTTGCGACATGGACTGGTCCAGCCCGAGGTGCGTACGCAGCGCCGCCATGCTGGCCTCGGTGGCCGAGCCGGATTCGGCCGCGATCACGTCGGCGGCGTCGCCTGGCACGGCTTGCAGCAGGAAGAAACTGAGCAGGACAACGCCGATGACGGTCGGCACGGCCTGCAGCAGCGAACGCGCCAGGATGCGCAGGGTCCGTCCGGTCATGGTTGCAGGTAGACGTCGGCCAGATTGGATTCGACGCCGTCGGCGGTCAGCGAGTGGTCGTGCACGCGCTGATTTGCGATGGTGATGAACTCCGGCTGGTACAGGTTCAGGTCGGGCACGTCACGGGCCACGATCTGCTGGAATTCCTTGAACAGCTGAACGCGGCGGGCGGGGTCGTTTTCCACGGCGGCCGCTTCCAGCAGCTCGTCCACCTTGGGGTTGTTGTAGTGCGTGCCGTTGGAGAAAGGCACCCCCTTGATGAAGTTCTTGGACCAGTACAGCCGTTGCACGCCCACGGTGGGGTCGAACAGGTTGCTGGCGCCGTTGGTGGTGAAGGAGAAGTCGCGGTCGGTGTACACCCGTTTGATGAAGGCCGAGGCGTCTTGCGCGCGGACCGTCACCGCGATGCCGACGCGGGCCAGCGTAGTGCGCAGGTAGTCGGCCAGGCGCGGGCCGTCGGCGCCGATGGGGTTGTAGTCCAGCGTAATGCGGAACCGCACGCCGTCGGCGCCCTTTGGGTAGCCGGCTTCGTCCAGTAGCGCGTTGGCGCGCTTCAGGTCAAAGGGGTAGGGCGTGACGGCCGGGTCGTTGTAGGCCTTCAGGCCCGGGGCGATGGGCGAGTAGGCCACCTGGCCGACGCCGTAGTTCACGACCTTCAGGATGACGTTGCGGTCAACGGCGTGGGCCACGGCCTGGCGCACCTTTTCGTTCTTGAAGTATGGGTCGTCCAGGTTGAATTCCAGGCGCGTGACGTTGTAGGAATAGCTGTTGCCGCGGGTCTCGAAGCGCAGCGACGGCACGGCCTTCAAGCGCGCCAGGTCGGCCAGCGGCACCGGCGTGCGGTAACCCAGGTCGGCCGTGCCGGTTTCGAAGGCGATGGCCGCGGCGGCCGGGTCAGCCACGATGCGCACGATCAGGCGGTCGATGTAGGGCTTGGGTTTGTCCCAGTAGTCGGGGTTGCGCTCATACACGATGTGGCTGCCGCGCACCCATTCCTTGAATTTGTAGGGGCCGGTGCCGATCGGGGCCGACGTGGCCGGGTTGGTCAACGGATCCGTGCCCTCGTAGATGTGCTTGGGGATGATGGGCGTTTCGGTCGCGACGAAGGCGCGGATCAGGTAGGGCGCCGGCTTGGACAGGCGTAGCACGACGGTATGGTCGTTGGGCGTTTCGATGGCCGTGACGTTGGCGAAGGTGTTGCGCCCGCGCGGGTGGATCTTCTTGAGCAGATCGATCGAGAAGGCTACGTCCGCCGACGTGAACGGCTTGCCGTCATGCCACGTCACGCCCTGGCGCAGCGTGAAGGTGTACACGGTGCCGTCGGGGCTGATGGTCCAGGCAGTGGCCAGCTGCGGTTCGGGTTTGAGGTCGTAGTCGTACTTGAGCAGGCCTTCGGTGACTTTGGCGCTGACGCTCAGGATGGGGGTGGCCACATTGCCCACGGTGACCAGCGCGGTGGGCTCGGACGGCAGCAATAGCGTCAACGTGCCGCCGCGGGTGGCTTCGGCATGGGCAAAGGGGCTGGCGGCCAGCAGCAGGCCGGCAAACAGCAGCTTGAAAAAGGGACGGCGGGGCGATGTCATGGTCGTCGGAAAGGCTTCAGATGGGGCTTGGCCCAGGGCGGGGCCCTGGGGATATCAACGCGGGGATCAGGGGGATGGGGCGGCACGTCCGTAGGCGTCTTCGGCTTGTTCGGCGCTGACCAGGCCGTAGCGCACATCGCGTTCGATGCTGGCGTCGGCGCGTTGGGCCGGGTCGCCCAAGCCGCCGCCGCCCGGGGTATGCACCACCAGGCGTTCACCGGCGGGGATCAACTGGCGGCCCTTGGCGCGCAGCGCCGCGCCGGAACCCAGCTCCAGCCTGCCGCCCGCGCCCGCCTGGCCGCCCAGCGCGCCGCGGGCCGGATGGACCACGCGGTCGAAGGCGGCTGCGATGATCATGCCAGCTTGCGGGTCTGCGTGACGCACCACGATGGTCTGGCCCAGCCCGCCGCGCACGACACCCGGGCCGCCTGAATCCTGGCGGTATTCCTTCTTTTCAAACACCAGCGGATTGGCGCTTTCCAGGATTTCCAGCGACACGTTGCGCACGCCGCTGGGGTAGGACGTGACGGACAATCCATCCTTGCCTGGACGCGCGCCGGTGCCGCCCGTGGAAAAGCTGGTGGCGTTGAAACGGCGGCCGGCCAGCAGGGCGTGCTGCTGTTCCTGGGTGGCGCCGGCCAGCGGTTCGCCGCCCACCAGGTGCAGGTTCCACAACGACGAGGCGCCTTCGGCCGGCACCTGGTCCGCCCGGGCCTGGCGCAGCGCGCCGAATACGACGTCGGGCAGCATCTGCCCGATGATGTGGCGGGCTGTCACCGCGGCCGGGAAGCGGGCGTTCAGGATCGAGCCCTCCGGCGCCGACACTTCCACCAGCGACAGCGAGCCGGCGTTGTTGGGCACGTCGGCGCCGATCAGGCAGCGGATGCCGAACGAGGTGTAGGCGTCGGTATAGGCTTTCACCACGTTGATGCCGCGCGTCACGCTGGGCGAGGTGCCGTCGAAATCCACCAGGATCTTGCCGGCCTGCACGGTGACGCTGGCCTGCAGTGTGATGGGGGCGTCGTAGCCGTCGATCACGAGCGTGTTGTGCCAGGTGCCCTGGGGCCATTCGGCGATCGCCTGGCGCATGGCCTGCGCCGATTGTTCGACGATGTAGCCGCCGAGTTGCTCCAGGTCCGCCAGCTGGAATTCCGTCAGCAGCGATTTCAGGCGGCGCCCGCCGATGTCGTTACAGGCCACCAGCGCGTACAGGTCGCCTTCGACCTGTTCCGGTTCACGCACGTTGGCGCGGATGATGGCCAGCACGCCGGGGTCGACCTTGTGTTGGTGAAAGAAGCGCAGGATCGGCAGGAACAGGCCTTCGTGATAGACCTCCAGGCCGTCGGCGCTGCTGCCGATGCCGCCGATGTCGATGACGTGCAGCGTGGACGCGAACAAGGCGACCAGCGCGCCGTCGTGAAACACCGGCGACACCATGGTCATGTCGAACAGGTGGCCGGTGCCTTTCCAGGGGTCGTTGGTCAGCAGCACGTCGCCGTCCCGCAGGGTGTCGGGCGGAAATACCTTCAGGAAGTGCTTGACCGATTCGGCCATGGCGTTGACATGGCCGGGCGTGCCGGTGACGGCCTGAGCGATCATCCTGCCGTCGGGCAGGAAGACGCCCGCCGACAAGTCGCCGGCTTCCCGCGTGGCGGTGCCGAAGGCGGAACGGATCAGGACCTGCGCCTGCTCTTCCACTACTGACAGCAGGCGATTCCAGGCCAGTTGGAAGCGTATGCGTTGTTGGGGCGTGTGTTGCGGGGTGCTCATGATGCGAATTCCTTTCCCGCGCCGGAGGCGGGCTTGGCGGCTGACTGCAGGTCGTCCAGCACCAGCGAGCCCAGCCGGCTGCGCCGCGCTTCAAAGCCGGTCGGCACAAACGTGGTGGTTTCGTCTTCCACGACGAGGGCAGGGCCAAGCAGTTTCTGTTCGGCGTCCAGCGATTGCCGTTCGTAGTACGGCACGTCCGTCCAGCGGTTTTCGTCGAAGTCGTACAGCGCGCGTGTGCCCGACTGGCGCGCGGCCGTGGCGGGCCCGCTGGCGACGTGATCCAGGGGGCGGGCACGGCGTTCGCCGGCCTGGGCGGCGACTGACCAACTGACCGTCTCGGGCGCCACGTGAGGCAGGCTGCGGCCATAGAGCTGGGCATAGCGTTCGGCGAAGGCCGCATCCAGCTGGCGGCTTGCTGCCGCGTCGAAGGGACCGTTCGGCAAGTCGACCGGAATTTCGTGGCCCTGTCCGCTATAGCGCATGAAGACCACGCGCTTGTGGCTCAGCGGCGCATCGGGCGCCGCGCGCCGCACCACCGCGTCCACGCCGGCGGTCAATTCGTCCAGCAAGCGTTGGACGGCGGCGTGGTCGATGCTGGCCAGGCGCTGATGGAAGCTGCGCACGGCCTGGTAGGCAATGGGTGCCCACAGGAAGCCCACCGCCGAGCCCACGCCGGCGGATTCCGGGATGATGACGCGGCCGATACCCAGCTTGCGGGCCAGCCGGGCGGCGTGCAGCGGCGCGGCGCCGCCGAATGCGATCAGGGTGTGCTCTTCGGCGGCCTTGCCCAGTTCCGACGCATGCACGCGCGCGGCGTTGGCCATGTTCTCGGTGACCACGTCGATGATGGCCTGCGCGGCCTGGGGCGCCTCCAGGCCGGCGCTTGCGGCCAGGTGGGTCTGGATGGCGTGGCGCGCGAGCTCCGGTTGCAGGCGCACCTTGCCTACGGCGAAGCGTTCGGGCGTGACAGTGCCGATCAGGGCATGGGCATCGGTCACCGTCGGCAGTTCACCGCCGTTGCCATACGCGGCGGGGCCGGGCGACGAGCCCGCGCTGTCGGGGCCGACCTGCACCACGCCTAGATGATTCACGCGGGCAATCGAGCCGCCGCCCGCGCCGATCTCCACCATCTCGATCACGGGGATGCGGATCGGCAGGCCGGAGCCTTTCAGGTGACGGTGCACACGGCCGAATTCGAAGCTGCGGCTGACCTGCGGCTCGAAGTCGTCGATGTAGCAGATCTTGGCCGTGGTGCCGCCCATATCGAACGACAGGGCGCGGGCCGTGCCGGTCTGCTCGGCGATGTGCTGGGCCAGGATGGCGCCGCCGGCGGGGCCGGATTCCACCAGCCGCACCGGCTCGTCCACGCCGGTCTGCAAGGTGGCGATCGAGCCGCCGGAGGTCATCAGGAACGGCTCGCCGCGCAGGCCGCGCTGGCGCGCGGCGTCGTTCAGGCGGCGTAGATAGCCCGACACCTGAGGCTGCACGTAGGCGTTGGCGCTGACGGTGGACAGGCGCGGGTATTCGCGGATCTCGGCGCATACGTCGGACGACAGCGACACCCACAGCTGCGGTGCGTGCTCGCGCAGCAGCTCGCGGATACGGCGCTCATGACCGGGGTGGGCGTAGCTGTGCAGCAGGCAGACGGCCACGCTTTCGACGCCGGCGCGCGTCAGTTCGCCGGCCAGCGCAATCACCTGGGCTTCATCCAGCGGCGTCAGCACCTGGCCGTGCGCATCGACGCGTTCGGTGACGCCATGGCGCCAGGGACGCGGCACCAACGGTTCCGGTTTGTCCAGGAAAATGTCGTACTGGGCGAAGCGGTCTTCCAGACCGATCTCGATCAGGTCGCGAAAGCCTTCTGTGGTCACCAGCGCGGTGCGGGCGCCTTTGCGTTCGATCAACGCGTTGGTGGCCAACGTAGTGCCCAGGATCAGCAGGTCCACTCGCGGCCACGTCAGGCCGGCCTGGCCCAGCAACTCTTCGATGCCTTGCAGGACTGCGGTTTCGGGGGTGTCGGGCGTGGTCAGCAGCTTGGCCGACCAGCGCCGGGGTTCTTGTTCGAGAACGATGTCGGTAAACGTGCCGCCCACGTCGACGGCGACGCGAACCGGCGCCGTCGAGGCGGTTTCAGGAGGGGATTGGGACATGGATGCAGGAAGGGCGAATGCGGGGAGGAAACGCGGGGCGCCGGCAGGCACCGTCAGCAAAAGACCGATCCTAAGCAGTCGGCGCCGCCGCTAGAAGGATGTTTTTCGCATGTCGATATTTGGATTTCGAGCGGTGATTTGCTTATCGCCGATCTGTCGTTAGACACCGTCGCCGCGCGTCTTACCATCGGCCTCCCATGACCGAATTGCTACGCATCCAGAACCTGACGGTGGACCTGCCGGCCGGCGCCGACCGGCCGCACGCGCTCCACGACCTGTCCCTGTCCGTCAACGCCGGCGAAATCGTGTGCGTCGTTGGCGAGAGCGGATCCGGCAAGTCGCTGACCGCGGGCGCCATCCTGGGCCTGTTGCCGCAAGGCGTGCGCGCCAGCGGCGGCCAGGTGCTGTGGGAGGGGCAGGACCTGTTGCAGCTGTCGCCCGCCGCATTGCGCCGTCTGCGCGGCCGGCGTATCGGCATGATCTTCCAGGAGCCGATGACGGCGCTCAATCCGCTGCGCACCATCGGCGACCAGATCGGCGAGGTATTCCGCACCCACACCCGCCTGGCTGGCGCCGAGATCCGCCGGCGCACGCTGGAGCTGCTCGATGCCGTGCGTCTGCCCGACCCGGCGCATGCGCTGGGCGCCTATCCCCATGAATTGTCCGGTGGCCAACGACAGCGCGCCATGATCGCCATGGCCCTGGCGCTGGAGCCGGCGCTGCTGATCGCCGACGAGCCGACCACGGCGCTGGACGTCACCACGCAGGCACAGATCCTGCACTTGATCCACGACCTGCAGCGACGTCGCGGCACGGCGGTGCTATTCATCACGCACGACTTCGGCGTGGTCGCTCAAATCGCGGACCGCGTGGCCGTCATGCAGCGCGGCGTGCTGGTGGAAAGCGGCAGCGCGGATGACGTGCTGGAACGCCCGCGCCACCCCTATACCCGCGCGCTGATTGCCGCGGTGCCGCCGCTGGCGCCGGGACGGTCTCCGCTTCAATCGGATGCGCCCGTCATCCTGGCGGCCGAGGCCTTGTCCAAGACCTATCGCAAGCGCGGCTGGTTCAATAACCCCGGCCGGGTGACGCATGCGCTGGACGGCGTCACGCTGGCGCTGCGCGAGGGCAGCACGCTGGGCATCGTGGGCGAAAGCGGCTCGGGTAAGTCGACGCTGGCGCGCACGCTGCTGGGCTTGCTGCCGCCCGACACGGGCGCCATCACGCTAGCCGGCGAAAGCCTGGCATTCAAGGGCAGCCGCGCGCGGCGCGCGCATGCGCGGCGCGTGCAGATGGTGTTTCAGGATCCCTATGGATCCTTGAATCCGCGTCAGCGGGTGGGCGAGATCGTCGCGCGTGGCCCCATCGTGCATGGCATGCCGCGGCGCGAGGCCTGGGCCCAGGCGCGCGAGCTGTTCGAATTGGTGGGCTTGTCGCCGGACGCCATTCGGCGCTATCCGCACGAATTCTCCGGCGGCCAGCGCCAGCGCGTGGGCCTGGCCCGGGCGCTGGCCATGCGGCCGCGCGTGCTCATCGCCGACGAACCCGTGTCGGCGCTGGACGTATCGGTGCAGGCGCAGGTGCTGGCCTTGCTGGCGCGCTTGCGCGAACAATTGGGGCTGTCGATTGTCTTCATCACCCACGACCTGCGCGTGGCCGCGCAAGTCTGCGACCACATCGCCGTGATGAAGGATGGCCGCGTGGTCGAAGAAGGTCCGTGCGCGGACGTGTTCGCCAAGCCTGCGCATCCCTACACTCAGGCGTTGCTGGCGGCGGTGCCGGGCCGCAGATGGCGCGCGGACGCGGCGGTGGCGCGGCAGGCTGCCTGAACCTGACCCGTCGTGCCGTAGGTTGACACCGACAAAAAGGTGTCGACAAATTCCAGGGCGGGTCACGGAATCAAAAAAAGCCCCTTGCGGAGCTTTTGTCCCTCTTTTATCCTAATTTGTAAAAAAAAATTGCGGAGCGGTATAGTCACGCCCTGGACGGAAATTGTCGTCGCCGCGCTTGGATGCTCCGTGTCGCGGACGCTTCGCCGCGCTCGCCGCTAATCCTGGAGGGACAAGCCTTGAATCACGTGTACCGCTTGGTGTGGAATCGCGCTATGCGCATGTGGCAGCCCGTGTCGGAACTGGCGGCCCAGCCGCGCGGCGGCGCGGCACCAGCAGCGGTGTACGCGCCGGTGCGGTGGCGGTTGCACGTGGTGGCCATGGCCTTGGGGCTGAGCTTGACGGGGTGGGGGCCTGCCGCCCAGGCGGCGTGCGTCACGGTGGGGGTGACCGTGACTTGCTCCTCGGTGGCCAATCCGCTGACGCCGTCTTTTTCCAGCAGTGCCAACAATCTGGACGTGACGTTGACCGCAAGCGGCTCGGTCGGCGTCTCGCTGGGCGTTGGCGGCACGGCGATGCAATTGGAGGGCAGCAACGTGTCCGTGACCAACGGCGGCAAAATCGACGTGTTCCTATTGGGAGATGGCCTTAGCGTGAAGTCGGCGGGCCTGGTCATGGGCATGCCGGAGGCGGCAGCGCCAGTGGCGGGCACTTATACCGTCAACAACCAGGCGAGTGGCCTGATTCGCGGTTCGGGCCTGGATTTCTACTCGCCGCAAGTGCCCAACCTGGCGGGAATGGCGCTGTCCATCCACAATGGCTCGGGCGGTGTGACCGGCGTCACCAATGCCGGTACCATCGATATGCAGGCGCTGGCTCTGGGCAGCAGGGCCGCCGCGGATATGGCGGCCGTCGCGATCTACGGGGGCACCGCGATCACCTTCACCAACGCCAGCACCGGCACCATCAATGGCCGTGTCGCCTTTGAAGGGGCCGGCGGCGGCGCCACCAACCGTTTCACCAACGCCGGCGCCATCAACGGCAGCGTGTCGATGGGGGCGAACAGCAACAACGTTTTCGTGGCGGAATCGGGCTCGTCGGTCAGCGCGGCCGGCCAGACCAGCGGCACCATTTCCGTGGCCAATGTGCCGGGTCTGGTGTTCGCGGCGCCGGGTACGGTGGACGGCGGTGCGAACGGCTCCAATTCGCTGACGTTCGCGGATACCGCCAACCGCGGCGTGACCACCGACGTCGCCGGCGGCACATACTTGAATTTCAGTAGCCTGACCGTCACCGGCGGCACCTGGAAACTGCTGGGCGGCGCGGTAGTGCCCGCCGGCACCGCTATTGCGCTCAATGGCGGCACGGTATTGGTGGATAGCAACGGAGGGCTGGGCGCGGGCGCGATCACCGCGGCCGGCGGGGGCGTCGGTGCGTCGAGCGCTGGCGTGTCGGTGGGCAACAATTTCATGCTGAGCACCGGCGGCCTGACCGCGAGCGGAACCAACGACTTCACGCTGTCCGGGAGGTTGACGGGGTCCGGCGGCTTGAGGGTGGCAAGTCCGGGCGTGGTCACCCTGGCGGGCGCCAACAACTACACCGGGGGCACCTCGGTCTTACCGGGCGCCACGTTGAAGGGAGATACCGTCAGCCTGCAGGGCAACATCACCAACGACGGCACGCTGATCTTTTCCAGTGCGGCGAATGGCACGTACAGCGGCTGGCTGTGGGGTACGGGCGGGCTGACCAAGCAAGGCACCGGCAAGCTCACGCTGATCGGGCTCCTCAATAATTCCGGCAGCGTCAATATCGAGGCCGGTACCCTGGCTCTCGCGATGGGCACAACCTTCAACGCCGCTTCCCAGGTCCGCATGGGCGCGAACGCGATGCTGGATCTGACCGCGGTTCCGGGCCAGACGGTCGCCGGCCTGTCCGGCTCCGGCGGCACCGTGCGGCTGGGCTCGGGCGGGCTGACCGTGGCCAATGCGTCTGCGTCAACCTTCGGGGGGGTGATCGAAGGCAGTGGCGGCGTGGCCAAGAACGGAGCCGGGTTGCTGACCCTCACAGGCGCCAATACTTTCACCGGCGGCATCTGGGTGCAGAGCGGCACGCTGGCGCTGGGCGCGGGCAGCAGCCTGGCCGCGAATCAAGTGGTGACCGTTGATCCGACGGGAGAATTCGACATCTCCGCGGCGTCGATCTCTCAACTGGGCGCGCTCAATGGCAATGGCGGCACCGTCAAGCTGGGCGCCAATACCGTGGCGCTCGGCGCGGGCATCTATGGCGGCGCGATCTCGGGTACGGGGGGATTGATCAAGAACTCGGGAGCCAGCCTCTACCTGAACGGCATCAATACCTACACGGGCGTGACTCAGGTGAACGAAGGTGAGCTTCGAGTGGGGGGCGATGCCGGCAATAGCGGCGCCCGCCTTAATAGCAATGTCATGGTGGCCAGCGGCGGCTTGATCGGTGGCTTTGGCCAGGTGAACGGCGACGTGGCGGTGCAGTCGGGCGGCAGGCTGGTGCCCGGCGCACCGGGGGGCACCTTCACCGTCAATGGCAACCTGACGCTGGAGCTGGGCAGCCTGATGGAATTTGGGTTAGGGGCCCCGGGCAGTTCCGGCGCCGCGGGCGCGGGTCACAGCGTGCAGGTCAACGGTGACCTGGCCCTGAACGGCTCCCGCCTTGAGACATTCGACGCGGGCGGCTTTGGCGTTGGCGTGTATCGCTTGTTTGACTATACCGGTTCGCTGATAACGACCAACGGCGGCATCACCGGCATTGCGCCGGGGCAGGCCGTACAGTATCTGAATGCCTCCCGGCAGATCAATCTGATCAATGCGAGCAACCTGACGCTCAATATCTGGAACGCCAACCGGCAGGCCACGTCCGCGCAGTTCGGCGGCGGGTCAGGCGCCTGGTCCCGCAACAGCGCCAACTGGACGGACATCACGGCCGCCGTGACCGGGGCTTTCTCGCCTGTCAACGGCTTCGCCATCTTCGGCGGCGCGCCGGGTTCGGTCACGGTGGATGCTTCGCGAGGCGCCGTCGGCGCCAGCGGCATGCAGTTCATGAGCGACGGTTACCGCCTGAACGGCGATGCGCTTAATCTGGTCGCGCCAGCTGCCGGCGCCTTGAGCGCATTGCTCGTGGGCAACGGCAGCGCGCAGTCGGCCGGCTGGACGGCAACGCTGGACAACACGGTCGCCGGCAACGGCCTGAACAAGACAGGGGCCGGCACGCTGGTGCTGAACGGCGTCAACACCTACGCCCAGACTCGCCTGTCCGGGGGCACGCTGTCGGTGTCCACGGATGCCAACCTGGGCGCGGCCTTGGGCGGGCTGGACTTCCAGGGCGGCACGCTGCGTGTCACTGGCACGGCTTTCCAGCAAACCAACCGCGCGATCACGCTGGGCACGGCGGGCGGCGGACTGGATATCGCCGATGCCGGCAACACGTTCACCGTGTCGCAATCCCTGTCCGGCAATGGCGGCCTGGCCAAGCTGGGCGCGGGCACGCTGGTGCTGACCGGCACCAATAGCTACCTGGGTACCACCACGGTGGCCTCTGGCCGCCTGCAGGTGGGCGACGGCGCCATCGTGGGCAGCATTGCCGGCAATGCCGACATCCAGGCCGGTGGCACGCTGGCGTTCAAGCGCAGCGACCGCGTAGTCTACGGCGGCGCGATCACCGGATCGGGCAACCTGCGCCAGGAGGGCAGCGGTACGTTGATACTGACAGGCAACAGCACGTTCAACGGCACGACCACCATCGCCTCGGGGGCGCTGCAGGTCGGCGACGGCGGCAATGGCGGCACGCTGAGCGGCACCATCATCAACAACGGCAGCCTGACATTCAGCCGCGCGACCGATTCGGTGTTTACGGGCGCACTTGCGGGTAGCGGTTTGATGTTCAAAGCCGGGGCAGGCACGCTGGCGATGACCGGCGACAGCAGCGCCTACGCTGGCACGGCCACACTGTCGGGCGGCGGATTGCAGGTCGACGGCAAGCTCGGCGGCACGCTTGTGGCGATAACATCGGGCACCATGGTGTCGGGCACGGGGATGCTGAACCAGCTGCTGCTGGGGGCGGGCGCCACGTTGTCGCCAGGCAATGCCGCCACGCCGTTTGGCCAACTGAACGTGCTGGGCAACCTGAGCATGATCCCGGGTTCGTCGCTGCGCGTGGCCGCAGCGGCCGACGGCCAGCACAGCGCCGTCAATGTCGGCGGCGTGGCCAACGTGGCCGGCTCGGTACTGCACATGGGCCAGAACGGCTCCTATGCGCCGTCGACCACCTATACCATCCTGAACGCGGGCGGCGGCGTGCAAGGCCGCTTTGACAACGTCTCGAGCAACCTGGCCTTTCTGACGCCGTCGCTGGCCTATGGCAGTAACAAGGTCGACCTGACGGTGCAGCTCAAAGAGGTGCCCGACAGTGGCGGCACACGCCCGATCGAATTCGCCGATGCCGCCGTCACGGCCAACCAGCGCTCGGTCGCGCGTGCGCTGCAAAGCCTGCCCGCCGATAGCGCATTGTTCCGCCGCGTGCTGAACCTGCCCAATGGCGCGCCGGCCGCTGTGTTCGACGGCCTGTCCGGCGAGACTCACGCCACCACGGTAGCGGTGGCGCAAGGCGTGGCCAACAGCTTTGTGCAGGTGCCGATGAACCGCCTGCGCGCCAATCTTGCGGCGGGCATGCTGCCCGGCGTGCCGACGGCCCAGCTAGGGCTGGGCAATGCCGCCGCCTTGCCGCAATCGGCCGCGCAGCCCTTGTGGGCACAGGTCTTCGGCAACTGGAGCTCGCTGGGCGGCAACGGCAATGCCGCGCGCACCACGCAGAGCGACGGCGGCGTGTCTGCAGGCGGCGACGTGGCCGTGGGCGGCGGCTGGCGCCTGGGCGGCGCGGTGGGCTATTCCAACAGCCGCAGCCGCACCAGTGACCGCGCATCCAGCTCGCAGGCCGACAGCTACAGCGTCACGGTCTACGGCGGCAAGGCGTTCGATGCCGGCAATGCCAAGCTCAACCTGAGCCTGGGTGCGTCCTACACCTGGCACGAGTTGACGACGCAGCGCTACGCCGATGCCGCAGGGTTGCCGCAGACGTTGAAGGCCGATTACAGCGGCAACACATCCCAGGTGTTCGGTGAACTGGGCTACGCCATGCCGCTGACCGACCGCGTCACGCTGGAACCTTTCGTCGGCGCTGGCTTCAGCAGCCTGCGCATGCGCGCCTTCACCGAGTCCGGCGGCGATGCCGCATTGCGCGGCGACGCGGGCCGCAACAACGTCACCATCACCACGCTCGGCCTGCACGCCCGCGGCGCCCTCGAAAGCGCCGGCGCCCAGGGCCAACTATTCGGCACGCTGGGCTGGCGCCATGCTTTCGGCGATGTCGATCCGGCCAGCACGATGTCGTTCGTGCAGGGCGGTCAGTCCTTCACCATCAACGGTGTGCCGATCGCGCGCGACGCCGTGCTGGTTGAATTGGGCGTGAACATGGCGGTCAGCAGGCGCACCACGGTGGGCGTGATCTACGGCGGGCAATTCGGCCAGGGCAATCAGCAGCATTCAGGCACGCTGGATGTGCGTTACCGTTTCTGATCGCAGGATTGTCCCTGTCCGAGCAAGGCATTGCCTTCATGCTGCCCGGCATTCGGACTGACGCCAGACCCTAGTCGCACGCCTTGGCGTCGCGCCGCGAGGGATCGACGCAAGCGGCCCAGGTCTGCGCGCCGAGCGCGGTGACCGGCAGGAAGCGCGTCATGGGCTGGGCATACAGAAACACCCGGCCGGGGGTGTCGTGCAGCGCCTGGTGGAAAGGCGCGATCTGTTCCGGGGCCAGCACGACCTGACCCTGCGCATTGCTGCGCCCGTCAAACAGCACGGTCTGCACGGCGGGGTCCCAGGAGGGCAGGGCATCGTCATTGAGCGTGTCGGCCGGCACGCGCACTACGCGCCAGGGTTCGTCGGGGATCTCGGTGGTGACCACCGGCGAGGCGCCGGCCGGCACCGCCAGCACGCGGTCCGCCTTGGACTGCGGTTCGGCGTAGGCGAGCAACGCGCCGGGATTGTCCGGGTCCGGCCGTGAACGGTACACGGCGCGCAGCGTGCCGTCGGCATTCAGGCTGCGCACGACTGCCCCTGCCGTGCCCGCGCGCAGATCGATGGTGCGCAGCAATTGGCCGTCGGCATTGCGCACGAAGTGGACGGGGTGCGTCGGCGTCGTGGCGCAGTTGTCGAGATACACGGCGCTGATGGCGCCGTGCGAGTCGCGGGTGACGCAGGCCTGGCTTTGCAGACTGGCCCCCTCGAGGGCGGACGAAAATTCGGCATACGCCGACAAGCGGCCTTGCGCGTCGTAGGCCAGCCGGTAGCCGCCGTTATCGATCTGGCGCCCGCCCCGGTTCAGCTTGCGGTCGATGCGGCACAGCCGGCCGTCGGCGTCGCGTTGCAGGATCGTGGTGCCGGGTTTTCCGGGGGCGCTGCCGTAGACGGACCAGTCCACGTCCTCGGTCCAGAACCGCGGAGTGGGGTCGCCGTCGTTTGCCACCGCAATCAGCGCGCCCCGGGCCGGCACGCGTTCTCCGCGCAGGCCCAGCAGCACGCCTTCGCCGTCCAGCTCCAGCGCCAACGGGTGCGCGCGCAGGCCTTCGGCGGCGGGGTCATGGCCGAAGGCCGCGGTAACGGGCGGGCAGGCGGCCCAGCTCCAGGCCGAAGCCGTCGCCAGCAAGGCGGCCAGCGCGTAGGACGCGTATCGGGTTCGGGTCGGATCAGCCATATTGCAAGTTGTCCAGAAACAGTACGGCATTCCAGAACTCCCGCGTCATGGCGCCCAGCCGCAGGCGCGGGCCATCTTCGAAGATCAGGAACGGGTAGGCATCGCGTTCGAGCGTGCCGTTCGGGGGCAGGTGGTAGGGCTTGAAGCGGGCTGGGTCATTGAAATAGCGCTCCAGCCGTCCCCCGTCATCGAGGTGCAGATACCAGGCGCGCAGCGTCAGCGGCGCTTTACCGGCAGGGGTATCGATGTAGGGGCCGCCGTCGCCCGCCACCACCGCCTGGCGCAACAGGGCAAGCGTCAGGCGCGCGCGGCCTCGGAAGGCGATGCCGCCCGAGATCGACCCGGGGGGCTGGGCGGCCAGCTGACGCACGAAAGCCACCGCGCGGGACGACGGCACCACGGTATTGGCGAACAGGCGTTCGATATCGGCATCGGTGGGGTTTTTCACCGCGGCAAGCTGGGTCAGGTCGTTGTCGAAGTCCTTGACCCATTGCTGGTAGCGCCGGGTCTCTACCTGGCGGTCAAAGGCCTGTGCCGCGGGCGCCAGGGCCAGCGTGCACAGCAGAAGCAGCATGCGCTGCCAGCGCCATGCGATGGTGAGAGAGGGAAGGCGCATGCCCAGGTCTCCGGGGGGATGTTGTTATCGCTCGTCGGTCCATTACCTCAGCGCCATTTGAGTAGTCGCGGAGGGGGGCTGCTGTCAATTGGGGATTATAGGTACAGAACGATTTGTGCTCTGGGGTGGCACGCCCCAGGCTTCTACGCATTGGCTTGGAGTTCTTTCGACCGTGAGGTTACGATCCGACTCGCCGATGCTCCGGAGTGCCCTCATGACCACATTCTGTCCCCGCCCCTTGCCGCTCGTGCTGGCCCTTGTTGGCGCGCTGTGCAGCGCACCGCCCGTTTTCGCCGTAGGCGCGGGAGGCAACGGCGCGCAAGGCGTCTTGGGGGGCGGCCCGTTCGGTGGGCCGTCCACCCTCGGCAATGGCGGCGGCGCGTTCAGCGTGCCGGGCTCGGGCGGGACCGGGGTAAGCGGGGGCACGGCAGGCAACAATGGCGGCGATGTGCAGGCGTCGGGGGGGGCGGGGCAAACCGGGAGTCAGTCGTCGGTGGTGAGTGTGAGCGCCCCGTCGTCGGTGGTTGGCGGCGGCGGGGGCGGCGCTGGCCTGACGATCTTCGTGTCCGTATTTGGACTGTCCGCCCAGGGCGGCAGTGGCGGTGCCGGGGTGCAGCTATCCGGCGCCGGGGCGCAGTTGCTGCACAACCAGGGGTTGATCGTCGGCGGGGGCGGCGGCGGCGGCGGGGTGATCGACTGGGGCGCCGAGCCGAATCTTGGCCCGGACCTGTCCAGTGCCCGGGGCGGGCATGGCGGGGCGGGCGTAGTGGCGCTGGGCACCGGCGCGGATCTGGTCAATAGCGGGCAGATCTGGGGCGGCGGCGGGGGCGGAGGCGGCCAGGTGATTACGCAGGACATCAATCATGCGTCGGTGATCTCGGTCAACCGCGGGGGCGACGGCGGTGCCGGGGTGATTCTGGCGGGCGACAACCAGAGCCTGGACAATACCGGTCAAATCCGCGGCGGCAATGCCGGGTCGGGGGCGTCGGCTGTCTACGGTCAGGGAGGCGTCGGCGTGCAGGTGGCCGGCAATGGCACGCGGGTGACTCAACAGGGAACGATCATCGCGGGTCTGGACGGACGCGGCACCCGCGGCACCGCTATCTTGCTGGCGGGTACGGGCAATACCCTGGTGCTGGGGCAGGGGTCCATGACCCTGGGCGACGTGGTGTTCAGCCCGATGGGTAGTAACCGTTTGCAGCTCTCGGGCGGTACGACGGCCACGGTTGCCCTCAGCGGCAATCTGACATTTGGCACGACCGGTATCTACACGGTGCGCGCCACGCCGACCGCCATGGACCGGTTGATTGTCAGCGGCCAGGCGACCCTGTCGGGCGCGACGGTCCAGGTGGCGGCGCAGCCCGGCACCTATAACGAACATTTCAGCCAGGTTGTGCTGACCGCGGGCGGCGCCTTTGCCGGGTCGCGCTTTGCCGGGGTGACCTCCGACCTGGCCTACCTGACGCCATCGCTGTCCTATTCGGCCGACGACAAGCAGGTGACGTTGACGCTGACGCGCACGCAGGTGACGCCGGTGGACCCAGGGACGCCCGTCGATCCTGGTACGCCCGTCGATCCGGGCACGGGCGGCAAGCCGCTGCGCTTTGCCGATCTGGTGTCCGGACGCAATGCCCGCGCCGCCGCCAATGCGGTCGAGTCGATGCCGGCGTCGAACAGCGTCTATGGCGCGGCCATCGGCCTGCCTGTCGGCGCGCCGCAAGGGTTTTTCGCAGGCCTGTCGGGCGAGGCGCATGCCACCGTGGCCTCTGGCCTGAACAACCTGAACAGCGCCGTGCGCAACACGGCGTTGGCGCAACTGCGCGGCAATCTGGCCGCCGGCAGCGCGGCCGGTGCGCCGACCGCGGCCGCGGGGATCAGCGATGTGGCGCCGCTGAATGCCGCGTTGCCGGCATCGCAAGCACGCCCGGCCTGGGCTCAATTGATCGGCAACTGGCAAAGCATCGGCGCCCGCGACGGCAATGCCTCCGCGCGCCAGCATACGGGCGGTGTGTTCGCGGGGGCCGATGGGGCAGTCGGCGGCGGCTGGCGTCTGGGCGGCGCGGTCGGGTATACGGACTCGCGGCTGACCGTGGATGATCTGGCCTCGCGCGCCGATGTCTCCAGCTACACCGCGATCGTATATGGCGGCAAAGCCTTCGCCGTGGGCGCGGGCAAGCTCAACCTGATGGCCGGCGCCGCTTATTCCTGGCACGACATCCAGACGCGCCGCCAGATCGGCGCGGGCGGGCTGGACCAGACGCTGACGGCGGACTATGGCGGCAACACCACCCAGGTCTTCACTGAATTGGGCTATGCCTTCGGCCTGACAGAAGGCCTGACGCTGGAACCGTACGCAGGTGCTGCCTGGGCGGGGCAACGCGTGCGCGGCTTCAGCGAATCCGGCGGTAGTGCCGCCTTGTCCGGCGAATCGAGCAGGCTCGACACCACCACGACTACGCTCGGCCTGCGCGGCAAGCAAGCGGTGACGCTGGGCACGATGGCGGGCTCGGTGTCGGCCGGCCTGGGGTGGCGCCATGCATTCGGCGATCTGACGCCAACCTCGCGCCTGGCCTTTGATGCCGGCCAGGCGTTCACGGTCACCGGGGCGCCGATCGCCCGCGACGCGGCGCTGGTGGAAGTGGGCGCCGATCTGGCCGTCAGCCGCCGCGCCACGATCGGATTGGCCTACGCGGGCCAGTACGCCAGCGCCAACCGCGACCATACCGCCCGGATCGAGGTGCGCTGGCAGTTCTGAGCCGGGCCGGCTCGACGAGGGCTGGTGGTTGCGCCAGCGGCCCGTGCGCGACGGCCTTGCCATCGGCTCCGCTATGCCAGCGCCTCGCCCGCCAGGTCGAACAGCCGCCGCGCATCCGGCGTCAGCCCGAGCATGTGGATGCAGGCATGCACCATGCCCGGCAGCAGATGGTCGCGCGCGTCCACGCCCGCTTCGCGCAGGCGCCGCGCATAGGCCTGGCCCTCGCTGCGCAGCGGATCGTATTCGCAGATCAGCAGCGTCGCCGCAGGCAAGCCGGTCAGGTCGGCGCGCAGCGGCGATGCATAGGGCGACGCGCCGTCCGCGGCGTTCACCAGGTAGGTGAACCAGCAATAACGCATCACCTCTTCCGTCAGGAAGAAATTCTGCCCATAGGCGCGGTAGGACTCGGTGGAGAAGTTGTGATCCACCACCGGATAACACAGCAGCTGGTGCGCGATGGCCGGGCCGCCCCGGTCGCGCGCCAGGATCGCGGCCGCCGCGGCCAGGTTGCCGCCTGCGCTGTCGCCGCCCACCGCGATGCGCGCGGGGTCGATGCCCAGCGCGTCTGCATGCTGGGCCGCCCAGGTCAACGCACTGTAGAAATCCTCGAGCGGAATCGGGAATCTGCTTTCCGGCGCCAGCCGGTAATCCACCGACAGCACCTTGCATTGCGTCGCGTTGGCCAGCGCGCGGCACGGATTGTCGTAGAGTTCCAGCGAGCATTGGAACCAGCCGCCGCCGTGGGCAAACACCAAGGCCGGCAAGACCGCGCCGGTCGCGGTGCCCTCAGGGGTATAGGCGCGCACGCGGATGGCATGGCCATCGTGGCCGGGCGCGATGTGCGTGTCGATGGCCGCCACGGATTCCAGCGGGCCGTGCAATTCACGCAGCCCGACCTCGGCGGCGTCGCGGCGGGCCTGCAGATCCAGTGGCGCCGTCACGGATGACAGGCGGCGCAGATAGTCGTTGATGCGGGGATCCAGCGGCATGGCTCAACCCTCGCGCGACAGGAACGGCAGCAGATGTGCCAGGAACTCGTCCGGACATTCTTCTGTGACGAAGTGGCCGCAATCGGCAATGATCGCGCCGCGCACGTCGGACGCGGCGCGTTGCATGGTCACCAGCGGCGCGTCGCGTGTGGCGTGTTCGGCGCCGATGGCCAGCACCGGCATGTCCAGCTGTTGGCGTGCGCGCTCGGTGTTCTGGCGCACCGTTTCGGGAATCGCGCGGTAGTAGGCGAAGCCGCCGCGCAGGCCGCCGGGGGCCGCATAGGCGTCGATATAGGCCTGCGCGGCCACGCGGTCGCGGCGGTGCGACCATTTGTCGAACATGTACGTCAGGTAGGCCTGTTCGCGGCCGGCGATCAGCGCTTCGGGCAGGTCGGGCAGGCGGTTGAACATGAAATGCCACAGGAACACGTTGTCGCCCGGGGGCGCGAAGATCGTGGGCTCGGGCGCCAGGCCGGGAATCACGGCCTCGGTCAAGGCCAGGCGCGAGACGGCGCCGGGAAAGTCGCTGGCCAGCGCGTAGGCCACCCACATGCCGATGTCGTGCCCCACCACCTGATAGCGGGTGTGGCCCAGCTGCGCCATCAGCTGATGCAAGGTGGCGGCAATCGCGCCGGTGTCATAGCCGCCCTGAGGATGGTCGGAGTCGCCGGTGCCGGGCGGGTCCACGGCAATCGCCATGTAGCCGTGGCTGGCCAGCGCGTGCATCACGTAGCGCCAGGTCAGCCAGGTCTGCGGCCAGCCCGGCACCAGCAGCACGGGGGTGCCGCTGCCGGCGATGGCGCAATGCAGGCGCGCGCCGTTCACGATGAGATAGCGGTGCGAGAAGTCGGCGCCGGGCGGAAGGTAAGCGTCGTGGGGATGCGTCATGACTGCGGATGTCCAGATTCGTTATTGGGTGATGGAAAAAAATGGCTCAGGCGATGCCGAGCATGGCGTTGATCTGGCGCGCGTCGATGGCGGCGCCCGCGAAGTCGTCGAAGATCTTGCCGGTCACGGGGATGATGTGCTGCTTGATGAAGGCGGCGCCTTCGCGCGCGCCGGTCTCCTGGTCCTTCAGGCAGCACTCCCATTCCAGCGAGGCCCAGCCCTGATAGCCGTGGTGCGCGAGCTTGGAGAAGATCGCCTTGAAATCCACCTGGCCATCACCCAGCGAGCGGAAGCGTCCGGCGCGGTTCACCCACGACTGATAGCCGCCGTAGATACCCTGGCGTCCGGTCGGATTGAACTCCGCATCCTTCACATGGAACATGCGGATGTGGTCCTTGTAGATGTCCAGGTAATCCAGGTAATTCAGCTGCTGCAGCACGAAATGGCTGGGGTCGAACAGGATGGCGCAGCGGGCGTGGCCGCCGACGCGCTCATGGAACATCTCGAAGGTCGCGCCATCGTGCAGGTCTTCGCTGGGATGGATCTCGTAGCACAGGTTCACGCCTTGCTCGTCGCAGGCGTCCAGCACCGGCAGCCAGCGGCGCGCCAGTTCATCGAAGGCGGTCTCGATCAGCCCTTCGGGCCGTTGCGGGAACGGGAACAGGTAGGGCCAGGCGAACGACCCCGAGAACGTGCCCATGTCCGTCAGGCCCAGGCGGCGCGAGGCCTGCGCCGCCAGCAACAGGTTGCGGCGCGCCCACTCGGTGCGGGCCTGGGGATTGCCGCGGACCTGCTGCGGCGCGAAGGTGTCGAACATCGCGTCGTAGGCCGGGTGCACGGCCAGCAACTGGCCGAAGATGTGCGTCGTCAGTTCGCTGATCACCAGGCCGTGGCCGGCCAGCATGCCGGTGATCTCGTCGCAGTAGTCCTGGCTGGTCGCGGCCAATTCCACATTGAACAGGCGC
>NZ_JAELTJ010000149.1 GCF_016428805.1 Achromobacter sp. ASV32 | reverse complement strand
GCCGTATACGGCGGAACGCCGAACTTGAGCTCGGCGAAGCTGATCTTGAACACCAGCAGGAACGGCACCAGCAGGAACAGCACCAGCCAGGCGAACGGCGGCACCACCGCCAGCGCCCGGCCCGACGGCAACCAGTCGCGGGGCGAAAAGCGGATCATGACGCCAGCACCGTCGCGCTGTCGGCGTCCCAGCTGACGAAGATTTCTTCGTCGATGCCCGGGGCGTCCATCTGGGCCAGCAAGAGACTGGGCACGCTGGCCTCGACCATGGCGCCCGAATCCAGGCGGATCTGGTAGAGCGCGTAGCTGCCCATCCAGGCCATGTGGCTGACCATGCCGTGGGCCCAGTTGTAGTCGCCGTCGGGTTGCTCGCGCGAGACCACCATGCGTTCGGGGCGGATCGATACGTGCACGTCCATGCCCAGGGGTTCGCTGACGCCGTGGCTGACGTACAGCGGACGGCTCAATTCAGGGCTTTCGATGGCGACGTGGTCGGGTTCGTCGACCACGATGGTGCCGGTGAACATGTTGGTCGAGCCAATGAAGCTGGCCACGAAGCGCGAATTGGGAAAGGCGTAGACGTCCTGCGGCGTGCCGCATTGGACGATCTGGCCATCGGTCATGACGGCCAGGCGATGGGCCATGGTCATGGCCTCTTCCTGGTCGTGGGTGACCATGATGCAGGTCACGCCGACCTGCTCCAGGATCTTGACCAGCTCGATCTGGGTCTTTTGCCGGATCTGCTTGTCCAGCGCCGACATCGGTTCATCGAGCAGCAGCAGTTTGGGCCGCTTGACCAGGCTGCGCGCCAGGGCGACGCGCTGCTGCTGGCCGCCTGACAGCTGGTTGGGCTTGCGCCGCGAGTAACCCGCCATCTGGACCAGGTCCAGGGCTTCGAACACCCGATCGTGGATTTCGGCGCGGTCCACGCCTTCCTGCTTCAGGCCGAAGGCGACGTTGGCCTCGACTGTCATGTGCGGAAACAGCGCATACGACTGGAACATCATGTTCACGGGCCGGCGGTAAGGCGGCACGCTGGTGATGTCTTCGCCGTCGAGCAGGATCTGGCCGGAGGTGGCTTCCTCGAAGCCGGCCAGCATCCGCAGCAAGGTCGACTTGCCGCTGCCGGAGCTGCCCAGCAGCGCGAAGATCTCGTTGCGCTTGACCGAAAGATTGACGGAACGGACGGCGACCACGTCGCCAAAGATCTTTACGACATCGGCGACCCGGACGAACTCGTCCGGGTCAGCCGAATGCTGCGCCGAGTAACGGCTATCGGTCATGATGGCTATCGTCCGGACTTCAGCTCGGCCCACATGCGGGTTTGCAGGCGCTGGATGTTCAAAGGCAGGGCCTTGATGACGTACAAGGTCTTGGAGACCTCGGCCGGCGGGTAGATCATGGGGTTGTCGGCCACGTCCTTGACCACGTACTTGCGCGCCTCTTTGTTGGCGTTCGGGTAAAACATGGTGTTGGTGATGGCGGCGTGCACCTGCGGCGTTTCAATGTAGTTGATGAACGCCAGGGCTTCTTCCGGATGCGGCGCGTCCTTGGGAATGACCATCAGGTCGAACCAGGCCGGCGCGCCGCCCTTGGGAATGAAGTAGTTCACTTCGTAGGGCTTCTTGGCTTCCATGGCGCGCTTGCGGGCGATCATGACGTCGCCCGAGAAGCCATAGACCATGCACAGATCGCCGACGGCCAGTTCGTCGATGTAGCCCGACGAGCTGAATTGGCGGATGTACGGGCGGATCTGCTTGAGCACATCCAGCGCGGCCTTGTAGTCGTCGGCGTTGGTGGTGTTGGGATCCTTGCCCAGGTACTTGAGCACGGCCGGGAACACCTGCGCGGCTTCGTCCAGCATCGAGATGCCGCACTCTTTCAGCTTGGCGGCGTTCTCGGGCTTGAAGATCATGTCCCAGTTGGCCAGGTCGACGTTCTCGCCCATGATCTGCTTGACCTTGGTGACGTTGTAACCCAGGCCGTTGGTGCCGTAGCCCCAGGGCACCGCGTACTCGTTGCCGGGATCGACCGCGGCAACGAGCGCCATGACGTCCGGATCCAGGTATTTCAGGTTGGGGAGCTTGGATTTGTCCAGCTTCTGGAACAGGCCTGCCTCGATCTGGCGCGAGGCGTAATGCGTGGACGGGACAACGACGTCGTAACCCGATTTGCCGGCCAGGAGCTTGGCCTGCAGGGTGTCGTTGCTGTCGTAGACGTCGTAGCGGACCTTGATGCCGGTTTCTTTCTCAAAACCCGGGATCGTGTCCGGGGCCGTGTATTCGGCCCAGTTGTAGACGTTGACGACCTTGTTCTGCGCCACCGCGGCCGACGTGGCTGCCGTGACCAGCATCGTGCCTAGCGCCCAGCGCATTCCCGCCCTTAGTTTCATTACCAGCCCCCCAGCTATCCGCCGTAAGTTACAGGAGTACCAAAAGGCGAAATCATAAAGCTTTTTAGCAAGGACCTGACCAACTTTACCGGCAGATTTAGCCGAATTTGCCGCAATTAGGCCCTGATTGCGAGGCCCGGGGCCGCCCTGGGCTTACGGCTGCACGCCCACGCCCCAAGCCGTCCAGTAGCTGTCGCGCAATTTGAGCCAGAAACGTTCGCCCTCCTCGCCGGCCACCTTCACCAGCGAGCGGCGCAGGCGTTCCAGGTTGCCTTGGCGCTGGCGGTCGGACAGCCCGCCCTGGGTGCCGCGGTCGAAATCGATCAGCCAGACCCGGCTGTCGGACCCGATCAGGATATTGAAGGCGTTCAGGTCCGCATGCCAGACGCCGGCCCGGTGCATCCGCACGATGGCTTCGGCCACCGGCTGCCAGAGGGGTTCGGCCAGGGCCTGGGCCAGCGGCCGCACCCCCGGAATGCGCTCGACGACGATGGCGGCGCGGTAGGTCGGGCCCTGGCGCCAGTAGGCCGCGGCCAGCGGCGCGGGCACCGGCAGGCCTTGCTTGCGCATGGCGGCCAGCAGCCGGAATTCACGGAAGCTGCGGCTGCGGTCTTCGCCGGCCCATAAGTAGGTATCGCGGCTGATCCTGGCGATCAGTCCGCCGCGGCGGTAGCGCCGCAACACGCCCTGCCACCCCTGCCCCTGCACGAACCAGGCCGCCTGGCGGCCGCCGGCATCCACCGGACGGGCCCGGTCGCCGTAGTGAGACGGGTTGAAGATGTCCGGTCCCGCCTCGCCCAGACGGGCGTCGCTGAGCATGGCGCCGGCCAATGGCGCGGGCCAGGCCTGGCGCCGGGCGCCAGAGGGGTCCGGCTTAGCCTTCACGGTTACGCATCCAGTCGGCCACGCCGAAGAACGACTGCAACAGGCGTTCGACCAGGGCGGGTTCGATGCCTTCGTCCTGCATGGCCCGGCCCATGCACGCGACCCATTGGTCGCGCTCGACGATGCCGATCGAGAACGGCAGGTGGCGAGCCCGCAGCCGCGGATGACCGAAGCGCTGTATATAGTGATCAGGACCGCCGAAGTAGCCGCACAGGAACCAGAACAGCTTGTCGCGCGCCTCGTCCAGGCTGGGGCCGTGGGCGGCGCGCAGCGCCTTCAGGTCGGGTTCGATGTCCATCAGGTCGTAGAAACGGTCGACCAGGGCGCGCACGCCGGGCTCACCGCCCAGAAGGTCGAAAATGCTGCGGGAAATATCCACGGGTTCGGTAATGATCTGCACGCGGGAACTCATCAGGTTTCTCTCAGGGTAACCAGGGGCGGGGTGCGCAGCACGCCGCGCAGCGCCAGCGCGCCACCGGCCCAGGCGCCGAGCATACCCGCCCCCACGCCGGCCAGCCAGGGCCAGAGGCTGAGGGTAATGGTGAAATCGAACACCTGGGTTGATAAAGCCCAAGCGATCGCGGTGGCGCCGGCCGCCGCCAGCAGGCCGGCCAGCCCGCCCACGGCCCACAGTTCGATGCGCTGCGAACGCGCCAGTTGGCGGCGGGTGGCCCCGAGGGCGCGCAGCACCGCGGCCTCGCGCATGCGCTCATCGCGGGTGGCCGTGAGCGCGGCCGATAGCACCAGCACGCCGGCGGCCAGCGTGAACAGGAACAGCAACTGCACCGCCCGGCCGACCTCGTTGAGCACCGACTGCAGCTGTTGCAGGATCGCGCCCACGTCGAACACCGTCAGGTTGGGGAACTGTCGCACCAGCGCGGGCAACACCTGCGCCTTGTCGGGCGGCAGGTAAAAGGACGTGATCCAGCTCTGCGGCATGTCGGCCAGGGACGCGGGCGTCAGGATGGCGAAAAAATTCACGCGCATCGTATCCCAATCCACCCGCCGGGTGCTGGACACGGCCACTTCCACCTGCTGGCCGGCCACGTCGAAGGTCATCTTGTCGCCCAGCTTGATGCCCAGGGTCTTGGCCAGGCCCGATTCCAGCGACACCTCGGCCGCCCCCGGCGCCAGCCAGCGGCCCTGCTCGATCCGGTTGGACGAGGGCATGTCCTGGCCATACGACAGGTTGAATTCGCGGTCCACCAGGCGCTTGGCGCGCGGCTCTTCGTAATCGTCCGGGCCCACCGGCTTGCCATTGACGGCGATCAGGCGGCCGCGGACCATCGGCGACAGCACAATGCCGCCCAGCCCCTCGCGGGTCAGCGCGTCGGTCACGGCCTGGCGCTGATCCGGCTGCACATTGATCAGGAACCGGTTGGGCGCATCCGGCGGCAGCGTGCGCTGCCAGCCCTGGATCAGGTCGGTGCGCGTCATCGCCAGCAGCAGCAAGGCCATCAGCCCCACCGCCAGCGCGCAGACCTGCGTGATGGTGGCGGCGCGCCGCCGCACCACCCCGGCCAGTGCAAAGCGCAGCGCCGGCAGGCCGGCGGCCAGGCCGCGCAGCCGCGCCAAGCCCAGGATGCACAACCAGGCGACCAGCGCGAACACGGCAAAGGCGCCCAGGAAGCCGCCCGCCACCACGCCGCCCAGCTTGGCATCGCCGGCGAACCACCAGATCAATAGCGCAAAGCCCACCGCCCCCACGACATAGCCGGTCGCGCTACGGGCGCTAAGGCTATCGGCGTCGCGCCGCAGCACCCGGGCCGGCGGCACATGGCGCAGTTGCGCCAGGGCGGGCAGCGCAAAGCCCAGCAACAGCAGCAAACCGGTCAACAGCCCTTGCAAGGCGGGAATGGCCGACGGCGCCGGCAAGGCCGTGTCGATCAGCGAGGCCAGTACCATCACCAGCACCTGGTGCACCGCGTAGCCCAGCAGGCAGCCCGCCGCCGACGCGAACAGGCCCACCAGCGCGAACTCCAGCGTCAGCATGCGCGCCACCTGCGACTGCACCGCCCCCAGGCAACGCATGACGGCGATGCCATCGCGGTGCCGCGTCATGTAACGGCCTGCCGCCAGCGCCACCGCCACCGCGGAAATCAACACCGCCAGCAACGCCACCAGCGACAGGAAGCGTTGCGCCCGGTCCAGCGTCCGTCGCACTTCGGGGCGGCCCGATTCCAGCGTGGCGACCTTCTGGCCCCGCTTCAGGTTCTGGTTCAGCCAGGCGGAATAACCCGCCACCGCGTCGGGCTGGCCGGCGGCCAGCAGCGCATAGCCGATACGGCTGCCCGGCGCAATGAGCCCCGTGGCCGGCAGGTCGCTGGCGCGCAGCAACACCCGCGGCGCCACATTCACGAACTGCATGCCGCGGTCCGGCTCGTACGTGATCACCCGGTCGATGCGCAGATGGGCGTCGCCCACGTTCAGGGTATCGCCTACCTTCAGGCTCAGCAGCGCCAGCAGCTGGGCGTCCACCCAGACCGCGCCCTCGGGCGGGATGTCGCGGGTGGGCGCGTCGGGACTGAACGGCGCGTCGGTCACCCGCAGGGCGCCACGCAGCGGATAACCCGGCTCGACGGCCTTGAGCGCGGCCAGTTGCGCGCCGTCACCGGCGCTGACCATGGAGGGGAACTGCCAGGTGCTGGAGACCTGCAAGCCGCGTTCGCGGGCCTGGTCCATGAAGGCCTGCGGCACCGGCTCGTCGGCATCCAGCACCAGGTCGGCGCCCAGCATCTGGCCAGCGTCGCGCTCCAGTGCGCGGCCGACGCGGTCGGCCAGGAAGCCGACGCTGGTCACGGCGGCCACCGCCACCACCAGGGCCAGCACCAGCAGCCGCAGCTCGCCGGCCCGCGCATCGCGCATCATCATGCGGGCGCCCAGCGCCAGGGTGGTCCAGAAACCGGGGCGCCGGGCCCGCGAGACATCAGGGAAATCCATCATCTGCCAATGTTAACCAACGGCCGGAATGGGGGCCGAATCCCGCTATCATGCGCGAAGCGCCTCACGGTGCCGCACATCAAGCTGCAAAAAATACCCAAATCCCTGGAGAAGACAATGCGTAAATCCTGGCTCGCGGCCACGATTCTTGCCGCCTGCGCGGCTGCCGCCCCCCTGGCCGCCTCGGCCCAGACCCAACTGAAGATGGCCTATGCCCTGTCCACGTCGTCGCACTATGGCGCCGGCGCCGACGCCCTGGCCAAATCCATCGAAGCGTCCAGCGGCGGCAAATACAAAGTACAGCAATTCGCCAACAGCGCGCTGGGCGGCGAACGCGAAGTGATCGAAGGCCTGCAGATCGGCACCATCGACCTGGCCATCGTTTCGACCGGCGCCACCCTGAACTTCGTGCCCGAGACCGGCGTCTTCGACATTCCCTTCCTGCTGCGCGACCTGCCCCACGCCCGTAAAGTGCTGGACAGCAAGATCGGACAGGATATGCTGGCAAAGTTCCCCAGCCGCGGCATCATCGCGCTGGCCTGGGGCGAACAGGGCTTCCGCCACCTGACCAACAACGTACGCCCGGTCAAGACCCCGGCGGATGCCAAGGGCCTGAAGATCCGCACCACCGAGAACCCGATCCACATCACGGCCTTCCGCCAGATCGGCATCCTGCCGACCCCCATGGCCTGGCCCGAAGTGGCCACGGCCCTGCAACAGGGCACCATCGACGGCCAGGAAAACCCCCTGTCGGTCATCACGTCGGCCAAGCTGTCGCAGATGCAGAAGTACCTGTCGCTGACCGGCCACGTCTACGGCCCGGCCCTGGTGCTGATGTCGGCTAACGTCTACGACGGCCTCTCGGCAGACGACAAGGCCAAGTTCGACAAGGCCGGCAAGGAATCCGCCCAAGCCATGCGGGCCTATGTGGACAACATCGAGAAGACCGGCGTCGAGCAGCTCAAGAAGGAAGGCATGCAGGTCTCGGAAGTCGACCGCGCCGCCTTCGCCGCCGCCGTCGAACCCGCCTACCCCGAGTACTACAAGAAGTTCGACAAGAAGCTGATCGACGCGATCCGCGACACCCAGTAAGTCGGCTGACGCGAGCCGCTGCCGTGGCGGAACCGGGTTCCGCCACGACAGCGATTCCACGCCGTGCGGCGGCTTGATGGGGTTGCGGCGTTTCGCCCCGATCGATGCGCAGTGTCGTGCGATCGCTGGCTCGACGCCAGGCCTCATGCCTGGCCAAGCGCCCGGTCCAGACGCCCGGCTTCGCACTTTGCCGCAACGCCCCGCCGAGCTTGCTCATTTGCCCCCTCAGTCCCTGCCCTGCCCCTTGTTATCCGCTACCGGAAATTCCTATGCGATTGCTCTGCGCCTTTGACCGCATCCTTTTCAAGCTGGTGTCGGTCATCGCCCAACTCCTGCTGGTCGCCGCCGCGGCTGCCGCCTTCTACCAGGTCATCGCGCGCTTCGTGCTGCATTCCCCCGCCGACTGGAGCGAGGTGCTGACCCGCGCCCTGCTGATCTGGACGGTGCTGTTGGGCGTGGCGCTGGCCTTTCGCCACGGCGCCATGATCAGCGTCGAACTGCTGCGCAACCTGTTGGGCGGCATGCGCCGCCGCGCGCTCGAAGCCGTCATCGGCCTGATCTGCGCCGGCTTCCTGGGCTTCATCGCCTGGATCGGCGGCCAGATGACCTACCGCGTGCGCTTCCAGAACGTGCCCAGCCTGGATATCTCGATTTCCTGGATCTACTCGGCCATTCCGGTCGGCGCCACGCTCGCCGCCATCGCCGTGCTGGCCCGCTGGTGCGCGGGCGAGGAAGACGACGTCCCCGTGCGCAACGACGCGCAAGGTTGAGCCCCCGCCCCGAATCCAAGCAGACGATATTGCCATGTCCCAATTAATGATTGTCTCGATGCTGATTTTCTTCGGGCTGTCCGTGCCGGTCGCCGTGTCGATCGGCCTGGCCAGCCTGGCCGGCGTCGGCGCCGCCAACCTGCCGTGGCTGGTGGTGGCCCAGCAGTTGTACGCCGCCCTGGACAAGTACCCCCTGGTCGCGATCCCCTTCTTCATCCTGGCCGGCAACCTGATGGAAGCCGGCGGTATTTCCGAACGCATGGTGGAGTTCGCCAAGAGCGTGGTCGGCGGTATCCAGGGCGGCCTGGCCTGCACCTGCGTGCTGACCTGCATGATCTTCGCCGCCGTGGCCGGCTCCAGCGTGGCCACGACCTTCGCGGTGGGCGCGATCCTGATCCCGGCGATGATCCGCCACGGCTACCCTGCCCCCTTCGCGGCGTCGCTGCAAGCCAGCGCGGCCGAACTGGGCGTGATCATTCCGCCGTCGATCCCGATGATCCTGTTCGCGGTCTCGACCGACACGTCGACCGGCGAGCTGTTCATTGCCGGTGTGATGCCCGGCATCCTGATCGGGGTAGCGCTGATGTTCTATGTCTGGCTCTACGCCAAACGCAACAATCTGGGCAAGCGCGACGGCGAAGGCCGCCTGCCGCTGTGGCCGGCCTTCAAGCGCGCCTGGCTGGCGCTGATGATGCCGGTGATCATCCTGGGCGGCATCTACGGCGGGATCTTCACGCCGACGGAAGCCTCGGTGGTGGCGGTGGTGTATGCGGCGGTGGTGGGAAAATTCATCTACCGCCGCCTGAGCTTCAAACAGTTGTCCGGCACGCTGCACAAATCGGTGGTATCGACGGCGGTGATCATGTTCGTGATCGCCAACGCGGGCGTGTTCAGCTTCCTGCTGAACCGGGCGGGCATCCCGGACGCGCTGGGCGTCTGGCTTTCGCAATTGTTCGACACGCAGTTCACGTTCCTGATGGGCATCAACGCCGCGCTGTTCGTGATCGGCATGTTCATCGAAACGTCGGCCTCGATCGTGGTGCTGGCCCCGCTGTTGCTGCCGGTGGCCCTGAAGTTCGGGGTGGACCCGGTGCACTTCGGCATCATCATGGTGGTGAACCTGGCACTCGGCATGATCACTCCCCCATTCGGGGTGAATCTCTTTGCGGCGTGCGCGGTGGCGAAGTTGCCGTTGGAGAGGTTGATCAAGCCGTTGGTGCCATTCGTGGGGGTGGTGATGGTTTGCCTGCTTGTGATTACTTATTGGCCGGGGTTGTCGTTGGGGTTGCGGGATTTGGTTTATTCCAAATAGGGGCTGGCGTCGGATGGGGCTTCGTCGGCCGCTCGTCGACGGTTCTTCGTAGGTCGCCCCTGGCGGCGGTGGCTTGCGGAGTGGGCGCCCACGATTGCGGTCCGGCGCGCGGGCGCCGGACTTCCTAGGCGGGCCCCCCCTTTGTCATCTTCGTTGTCGCCTTCGGCGCCTGCCTTCAGATTCCCTCGGGCGCATCGAGGTTGCCCACTCCGCAAGCCACCGCCGCCAGGGGCTACGGTTTTCGAGATTTGTCGCGCTGCTGGACCCGTGTTCGGGGAATGAAATCTACAGGGCCGCCAAGCCGCGGCCGCGCGGGCGGCCACGTTTGGCATTGCGTTTTCGGGGCATGTGCCGATGACGCTCCGCGCTGTCGGAGGTTGGCTTTCTGAGGGCGTGCACATCAAGTGGGAGGGGCGGTGATGGGCGGCGCGGCGAAGGCCGGCTTGCTCTTGTTGACCGTCTCGCGCGCCGCCCATCGGGCGCTGGAGCGTTTGTTGGAATCCACGGTAGCCGCGCCGCCGGAGGATCCGTGTGATCGATGGGCGCGCCAGGTTCAGCCGAGAGTTGCCGCCGCAAACGTGGCATCGGCGTCACGCGCTACATACTCGGCTCTGTATATACATCATCGGCGTCATGCACTACACCCTTGCTCTATATATACATATGTAGTTTTATAAACCACACATGTATTTTGAGCACCCAATCAACCAAGCCTCTCTACCGGCGCGGACGACCGCCCCGTCCCCCCCAAATCCCCCCACGCCCGATGGGCGGCGCGCGAAACGGTCAGCATGCGCAAGCCGGTGCCAGCCGCGCCGCCCATCACCGCCCCTCTCCCTGACTGCGGACCCAATAGAAAACCCGCCCCCGCCAGCGCGCAGCGCACCCGCACCAAAATCAACAACACAAATGCCAAACGTGGCCGCCCGCGCGGCCGCGGCTTGGCGGCCCCGTAGGTTTCATGCCCTGACCACAGGTCTGGCAGCGCGGCAATTCTCGAAACCCGTAGCCCCTGGCGGCGGTGGCTTGCGGAGTGGGCAACCTCGATGCGCCCGAGGGAATCTGAAGGGAAGGCCGAAGGCCTGGACGAAGATGACAAAGGGGAAGTCCGGCGCCCGCGCGCCGGACCGCAATCGTGGGCGCCCACTCCGCAAGCCACCGCCGCCAGGGGCGACCTACGGAGAACCACCCGCCTCATCAACACCGTTCACAAACAGATGCCTCCCCTCAAACCCCCGCCGCAACCAAATGACACCGCACCTCCCGCCCCCCAACGACAGCCACCTCCGGCACCACAACTCGGCACCGCTCCTGCACCATCCCGCACCGCGTATGAAACGTGCACCCCGCCGGCGGCATGATCGGATTAGGTACCTCACCTGCCATCGGCTCCCGATCCCGCCGCGGATCGTCCAGATCCGGAATCGTATCCAGCAGCATCTTCGTATACGGATGCTTGGGCGACTCGAACAGTTCGTCGGCCGCCGCCTGCTCCACGATCCGCCCCAGGTACATCACCGCCACCCGGTCCGACACGTGGCGTACCACTGACAGGTTGTGGCTGATGAAGACGTAGGTCAGGCCGAACTCTTTCTGCAGGTCGCCCATCAGGTTCAGGATCTGCGCCTGCACCGACACATCCAGCGCCGAGGTCGGCTCGTCGCAGACCAGGAACTCGGCTTCGGTCGCCAGCGCCCGCGCAATCGAAATACGTTGGCGTTGGCCGCCCGAGAACTCGTGCGGAAAGCGGCTGGCGTCGCTGGCCGACAGACCGACCAGTTCCAGCAGCTCGTCCACGCGGCGGCGCGTGTCCGCCGGGCTGGCGCGCAGGCCCAGCGTGATAATCGGTTCCGCCACGATATTGCCCACCCGCCAGCGCGGGTTCAGGCTTGCGTACGGGTCCTGGAAAATCATCTGCGGGTGCAGCGTGCCGCCCTTGCGGTTACGGCCATAGCGCAGCGTGCCGCGTGTCGGGGCCACCAGGCCCACCAACAACTTGGCCAGCGTCGACTTGCCGCAGCCCGACTCGCCCACGATGCTCAGCGTGCTGCCGCGCGGCACCGCCAGCCACACGCCGTCCACCGCCTTCAGCGTCTGCGTCGGCTGGCGCGACAGCGTGCGTTCCAGCCAGGGGGGCGATACGTCGAACCAGCAGGCCAGGTCGTCGGCCCGCAATAGATAATCCTGGTCATGCGGCATGAGCGACGCCTCCTTGGTGCAGCCAGCAGGCGCTGACCGTGGCGCCGGACGGCGAGGCCGCCAGCGCGGGACGGGCCTGGCCGCAACGCGGGCCGGCCAGGGCGCAGCGCGGATGGAACGCGCAGCCGTCCGGCATCGCGTGCAGCCGCGGCATCGCGCCGTCGATCTGGTTCAGCCGGGCGGCGCGGTGGCGCAGGCCCGGAATGGCATTCATCAGGCCCTGCGTGTACGGATGGCCGGGGCGCCGCAGCACCTCCAGCACCGGGCCGATCTCCACGATGCGGCCCGCGTACATCACCGCCACCCGGTCCGCGGTTTCCGCGATCACGCCCATGTCGTGCGTTACCAGCAGCACCGACGTGCCCTGTTCGCGGCACAGGCGACGCAGCAGCGCCGTGATCTGCGCCTGCACCGACACGTCCAGCGCCGTCGTCGGCTCGTCCGCGATGATCAGGCGCGGCCGGGCCGCCAGCGCCAGCGCAATCACCACCCGTTGGCGCATGCCGCCGGAAAACTGATGCGGGTAATGGTCGATGCGGCGGTCAGCGGCCGGAATGCCCACCGCCAGCAGCAGTTCCAGCGCCCGCTGCCGGGCCGCGGCGGGCGAGCTCCGGTCGTGGTGGCGGATTGTTTCGACCAATTGATCGCCCACCGTGAAGAGCGGGTGCAGGCTGGTCAGCGGGTCCTGGAAGATCGCGCCGATCTCCTTGCCGCGCAACCGCTGGCGGGCCTTGGGCGGCAGGTTGTCGATGCGCTTGCCGGCCAGGAGGATCTCGCCGCCGCCCAGGCGGCCGGGTGGCTCCAGCAGACCAATGACCGCCATGCCGGTCAGCGATTTACCGGCGCCCGATTCGCCCACCATGCCCAGGATTTCACCGGGCGCGATGTCGAACGAGATGTCGCGCGTGGCGACCAGGGTGCCGTGGCGGGTGGGAAACTCCACCGACAGGCCGCGCACCGACAGCGTCGGGGCAGCGGGGCTGGGAACGGTCGTCATGACGGGCTCCTTGGGGGCCGCGGATAACTGGAAGAGAAAATCTCGCCGACCGCGGGGTGGCCCCAGGTGCGGTCGGGATAGCGGGCCACCAGGCCGTCGAACTGGTCCTGGGCCTGGGCTTGCGCCAGGCGCGCGTCAAAGCCGGGAATGTGGCCGTCGACCATGACGAAGCGGCCGTCGATGACCACCTGCGACACATCGCGGCCACTGCCCCCCACCATCAGCGTCTGGATGGGATCGATCAGCTGGCCATTGCGGTCGTGGGAAAAATCGAACACCACAATATCGGCCTTGGCGCCCACCGCCAGGCGGCCCAGGTCGGGCCGGCCCAACGCGTCGGCGCCGCCGACCGTGGCGGCGTCGTAATAGTCTTCAGAGCGCACCGCCTCGGTGGACTGCTCCATCACGCGGCACAGCATCAGGCCCACCTGCATGTTCAGCACCATGTCCGGCGGCCAGGTATCGGTGCCCATGCCGATCTTCACGCCCAGCTTGCGGTAGCGGGCGAAGGATTCCAACGTGGCGCCATGGCGGGCCGACACCAGTGGGCAATGCACGATGGCGGCGCCCGCGTCACGGATGATTTCCAGATCGCGGCCGGGCCGGTGGATCTGGCGCGAGCCGGACACGTAGGTGCCATGCGGCAACAACGCCCGTTCGGACAGAAAGCCCAGGCTTTGCAGCCATTCGGGCGGACTCATGCC
>NZ_JAELTJ010001331.1 GCF_016428805.1 Achromobacter sp. ASV32 | reverse complement strand
CCCCCCCCCCCCCCCCCCCCCCCCCCCCCCCCCCCCCCCCCCCCCCCCCCCCCCCCCCCCCCCCCCCCCCCCCCCCCCCCCCCCCCCCCCCCCCCCCCCCCCCTTTTCAACCAGAAGACGGCATACGCGATCGGTTATTAGGTCTCGTGGGCTCGGAGATGTGTATAAGAGACAGGACCTGGACACCCCGCCCGAACCAGTACTGGCTGGTGGCGGAAAAAAAGGCGTTGTTGGCAGCGGGTTGGAATTCACGCGGCCAGAGCCAGATGGACCGCCTCGGCGGCTATGGTTTGACCGTGCCC
>NZ_JAELTJ010001330.1 GCF_016428805.1 Achromobacter sp. ASV32 | reverse complement strand
CCCCCCCCCCCCCCCCCCCCCCCCCCCCCCCCCCCCCCCCCCCCCCCCCCCCCCCCCCCCCCCCCCCCCCCCCCCCCCCCCCCCCCCCCCCCCCCCCCCCCCCTTTTCACGCACAAGACGGCATACGCGATCGGTTATTAGGTCTCGTGGGCTCGGAGATGTGTATAAGAGACAGCCCCCGGCACTGTCCGCATCAGATTCAGCACCCGTTCCAGCGTGGCCTGTTTGAGCGGCTTTTCTTCCTTCAGCGGCTCGGCCAGTGATTCCAGGCGGTCCTGCGCATTGCCGATGTCGCCTTCGAT
>NZ_JAELTJ010001329.1 GCF_016428805.1 Achromobacter sp. ASV32 | reverse complement strand
CCCCCCCCCCCCCCCCCCCCCCCCCCCCCCCCCCCCCCCCCCCCCCCCCCCCCCCCCCCCCCCCCCCCCCCCCCCCCCCCCCCCCCCCCCCCCCCCCCCCCTTTTTTCAAGCCGAAGACGGCATACGAGATCGGTTATTAGGTCTCGTGGGCTCGGAGATGTGTATAAGAGACAGGTGCCAGGGTTGGCTGACGCGCAATTACCCCGACCTGGAACGCGTGGCGGCGGCCAGCAATTCCGAAGCCGCGCGCGTCGCGGCGGCCGACCCGACCATCGCCGCGATCGCCGGCGAAGTGGCCGCG
>NZ_JAELTJ010001328.1 GCF_016428805.1 Achromobacter sp. ASV32 | reverse complement strand
CCCCCCCCCCCCCCCCCCCCCCCCCCCCCCCCCCCCCCCCCCCCCCCCCCCCCCCCCCCCCCCCCCCCCCCCCCCCCCCCCCCCCCCCCCCCCCCCCCCCCCCTTTTCAAGCATAAGACGGCATACGAGATCGGTTATTAGGTCTCGTGGGCTCGGAGATGTGTATAAGAGACAGGTACATGTTCGAGCCGCGCGACCAGAAAACCTACGACGTCCTCATCAAGGACCCGATGCGCTGGCTGACGCGGCAAGATCGCCTGCCCGTGGGCCGCAACGAAAAAGAACTGGTCACCATCGCGCTG
>NZ_JAELTJ010001327.1 GCF_016428805.1 Achromobacter sp. ASV32 | reverse complement strand
GCCCGCCGATTCGGCGCTGCCCGAGAATTTCAGCGTGCCTTCTTCGGCGCCTTGAGCCAGCACCCGGGCCAGCCAGACTTCGTGCGCCCGGAAAAATCCCTGCAATGCGCCGCGCACGCGGTCGGGCCTGTCTCTTATACACATCTCCGAGCCCACGAGACCTAATAACCGATCTCGTATGCCGTCTTCTGGGTGAAAAGGGGGGGGGGGGGGGGGGGGGGGGGGGGGGGGGGGGGGGGGGGGGGGGGGGGGGGGGGGGGGGGGGGGGGGGGGGGGGGGGGGGGGGGGGGGGGGGGGGGGGG
>NZ_JAELTJ010001326.1 GCF_016428805.1 Achromobacter sp. ASV32 | reverse complement strand
GCCAACTACGAAACCACCTCGGTCTACGGTTTTGGCCATCCGCTGTACTACGACAACGTCATCCGCGTGCTGCGTGGTGAATGCGAACCCGAGACCGACGGACGCGAAGGCCTGCAATCGCTGGCCCCTGTCTCTTATACACATCTCCGAGCCCACGAGACCTAATAACCGATCGCGTATGCCGTCTTCGGCGTGAAAAGGGGGGGGGGGGGGGGGGGGGGGGGGGGGGGGGGGGGGGGGGGGGGGGGGGGGGGGGGGGGGGGGGGGGGGGGGGGGGGGGGGGGGGGGGGGGGGGGGGGGGG
>NZ_JAELTJ010001325.1 GCF_016428805.1 Achromobacter sp. ASV32 | reverse complement strand
CCCCCCCCCCCCCCCCCCCCCCCCCCCCCCCCCCCCCCCCCCCCCCCCCCCCCCCCCCCCCCCCCCCCCCCCCCCCCCCCCCCCCCCCCCCCCCCCCCCCCCTTTTTCACGCCGAAGACGGCATACGAGATCGGTTATTAGGTCTCGTGGGCTCGGAGATGTGTATAAGAGACAGGCCCGATACGGCCGACGGCCCGCAGGTGTCCATGGTCTGGTCCATGCGCAGCGAGCTGGCCGCCGAATTGCTGGCGTTGCCGGCCGACGAGCAGGCCGCCCGCCTGGAATCGCTGCTGGCGCACGCC
>NZ_JAELTJ010001324.1 GCF_016428805.1 Achromobacter sp. ASV32 | reverse complement strand
CCCCCCCCCCCCCCCCCCCCCCCCCCCCCCCCCCCCCCCCCCCCCCCCCCCCCCCCCCCCCCCCCCCCCCCCCCCCCCCCCCCCCCCCCCCCCCCCCCCCCCTTTTTCAAGCCGAAGACGGCATACGCGATCGGTTATTAGGTCTCGTGGGCTCGGAGATGTGTATAAGAGACAGGCCCACCACGATGATCTGGGCGTCGGGTGTCAAAGAGAGAGTCATGATGGGATCAGGTCGGTTGCGTCAAGCCTGGGACGCAGGTTGGGTTCGCCAGCGCGGCGGGCCGGTCCGCATGGATCCGGCT
>NZ_JAELTJ010001323.1 GCF_016428805.1 Achromobacter sp. ASV32 | reverse complement strand
CCCCCCCCCCCCCCCCCCCCCCCCCCCCCCCCCCCCCCCCCCCCCCCCCCCCCCCCCCCCCCCCCCCCCCCCCCCCCCCCCCCCCCCCCCCCCCCCCCCCCCTTTTTCAAGCAGAAGACGGCATCCGAGATCGGTTATTAGGTCTCGTGGGCTCGGAGATGTGTATAAGAGACAGCGTCGACGCCGTGGACGAATGCGCCCGGCACGGTCCGGGCGACGTGCTGGTATTCCTGCCCGGCGAACGCGAGATCCGCGAGTCGGCCGAGGCGCTGCGCAAGCGCCACCCGGCCGGCACCGAAGTG
>NZ_JAELTJ010000148.1 GCF_016428805.1 Achromobacter sp. ASV32 | reverse complement strand
CGAGGACGAGCGCCGCATCGTCAAGCGCAACCTGGGTTTCTTCGTCACGGCCGACTCGCTGGCCGCGAACAACATCGTGCTGGGCACCTACCGCCACATCACGGCGCCTGAATGCCGCCAGTTCCTGCTGCGCCAGGCCTTCGAAGAAGCCATCCACACGCACGCCTATCAATACATCGTCGAAAGCCTGGACCTGGACGAAGCGGAGATCTTCAACGCTTACAACGAAGTGCCGTCCATCCGTGCCAAGGACGAGTTCCTGATCCCGTTCATCGACGCGATCGCGGACCCCAACTTCAAAACGGGCACGCCCGAAGCCGACCAGACGCTGCTCAAGTCGCTGATCGTCTTCGCTTGCCTGATGGAAGGCCTGTTCTTCTACGTTGGCTTTACGCAGATCCTGGCGCTGGGCCGCCAGAACAAGATGACCGGCGCCGCCGAGCAGTACATGTACATCCTGCGCGATGAATCCATGCACTGCAACTTCGGCATCGACCTCATCAACACCGTCAAACTCGAAAATCCGCACCTCTGGACGCCGGAATTCCGCGAAGAAATACGAGAACTCTTCCGCAAAGCGGTCGAACTCGAATACGCTTACGCCGAAGACACGATGCCGCGCGGCGTGTTGGGCTTGAACGCACCCATGTTCAAATCCTATCTGCGCTTCATCGCCAACCGTCGTTGCCAGCAAATCGGTATCGAGCCGCTGTATCCGCAGGAAGAAAATCCCTTCCCGTGGATGGCGGAAATGATCGATCTTAAGAAGGAACGCAACTTTTTTGAAACTCGCGTGATCGAATACCAAACCGGTGGCACGCTGAGCTGGGAGTAACGTAGTTCGCCTGTCGGGCCCGGCGCGGGCACGCTCTTGCAAAGAGCGTCGCGTTCGCGCCAAGCCTGACGGCGATCTCCCAGGTCAGGGTGTTTTCGAACACGTAGAACAAGCGGTAGGCGGTCTGTGATCAGACTGCCCACCGGCGCCATTTGAAATGGCTCGCGCCAAAGGAGCGGGGGCCATATCAAATGGCTGTGCCGAATTCATTAGCGCAAACCGTAGTAGCTGTTGCTCGCACAGAACAGCGGCATGCGCCGATGAATAGCCCGGGCACGGTTCGCCTTGTTGGCGAGTCGGGGCACGGGTTTAAGTTCTGGGACCCCTGAACCTAAGGAGCATGACCATGGCAACAGCCAAGAAAGCCGTAAAGAAAGCGGTGAAGAAGCCCGCCGCCAAGAAGGCAGTAGCGAAGAAGGCCGCTCCGGCCAAGAAAGCTGCCGTCAAGAAGGTAGCAGTCAAGAAAGTCGCCGCCAAGAAACCGGCAGTGAAGAAGGTTGCCGCCAAGAAGCCGGCAGCCAAGAAGGTCGCAAAGAAAGCGGTAGCCAAGAAGGCCGTCGCCAAGAAAGTCGCGGCCAAGAAGCCGGTAGCCAAGAAGGCCGTGGCTAAGAAGGCCGTCGCCAAGAAGGCGGTTGCCAAGAAAGCCGTCGCCAAGAAGGCCGTCGCCAAGAAAGCGGTAGCCAAGAAGGTCGTCGCCAAGAAAGCGGTAGCCAAGAAGGCTGTCGCCAAGAAGGCGGTTGCCAAGAAGGCCCCCGCCAAGAAGGCGGTTGCCAAGAAAGTCGTCGCCAAGAAAGCGCCGGCTGCCAAGAAGCCTGCCGCTGCAAAGCCGGCTGCTGCCAAGAAGCCCGCCGCTGCCAAGAAGCCCGCTGCGAAGAAAGCCGCTCCGAAGAAGCCCGCTACGCCGCCGTCCACGGCTGCTGCGCCGGGCGCGAAGACCGCGCTGAACCCCGCCGCGTCGTGGCCGTTCCCGACGGGTGGCCGTCCGTAATCGGACCGGCCCACATCGGTAGCAGTACCTCAAGCCGCCTGGCTCTGGCCAGGCGGTTTTTTATTGTCCGACGCCCCCCCCTTTCGCTGCACGACGAGAGGCGATCCTGCCATCTGGACACTACCGCAGCGCCATTGGCGTGAGACAATAAAAGCTGTCTTTATTTGGTAGATAGCGTCCATGCTCGGTGAAATCCTTCGCTTCCTGCTCGAAATCGCATTCACGCTGTTCGGCGCGGCCCTGATCGCCCGCGCCTGGATGCACGCGATACGGCTGCACCCCTTCAATCCGCTGGCGCGCGTCATTTACCAAGCCACCAATTGGCTGGTGCTGCCGCTGCGCAAGATCATCCCCGCCGGCAACAAGATCGACTGGACCAGTATCGTGGCGGCCTGGCTGGCGGCGCTGGCCTACCTGGTGCTGATCTGGATGGTCGCGCTGGGGGCCCTGCTGCCGGCCGTGCTGCTGCCCAAGTTCCTGCTGGGCGCGGTGTTCATGGCGGCCAAATGGGCGCTGAACCTGGTCGTGTGGCTGACCCTGATCCAGGCCGTGCTGTCCTGGGTCAACCCGATGGCGCCCATGATGCCGCTGCTGCAAGCGCTGACCGCCCCGCTGCTGGACCCGGTCCGCCGTCTGCTGCCGCGCACCTCGATCGACTTCTCGCCGCTGGTGCTGCTGATCGTGGCGCAGATCGTGCTGATGGTGCTGGCCCGCCTGAGCTACAACGTGGTGGGCGTCTGACGCCCGCCGGTTAAGCCGACACGGGCAAGCCGCCAGCCGGCAACAACATACAAAACGGCCCAGGCGATTCGCCTGGGCCGTTTGTTTTGGTTTCGCGCGGGACAAGGACTGCACCCTGCCCCTCACTTTTTCTTCATGCGGGGATCGCGGCGTAGATGTCGAGCAGCTTCTTGCGATCGATCTTGTGATTGTTCGACATCGGCAGCGCCGGGCAGGCAACCAGTTCGGACGGCACCATATAAGGAGGCAAGCGCAGGGCCAGGCGGTCTTTCCAGCCCGACAAGGCATCCGGCTGCAGAAAGCGCGCATCCGCCTCGCCCGTCGCCCCGCCGGCCACGAAGCCGATCAGGCGAACCGCCGTGCCGTCCGGCCGCCGCAGCACCGCGCAGGCGCCGCCTTGCACACCCGGCAGACCGTGCAGGGCTTCGTCGATCTCAGCCAACTCGATGCGGTAGCCGTTCAGCTTGATCTGGTCATCCATGCGGCCTCGGCAGAACAGCAGCCCGTCGGCCTCCATCTGGCCGAGGTCACCCGTGCGGAATCCGCGGCGACCGTCTTCGGTCACGAACAGCTTGGCTTCGTTCAGATCCGGACGGTTCAGGTAGCCGCGCATGACGTGCTCGCCCACGATACAGATCTCGCCGTCCTGTACGCGCAGTTCGCAATCGGGCTTGGCATAGCCCACCGGCAGCGGATCGTGGGCCGCCAGCACGGCGTCCGTGATTTCGATCCAGGTGGTGGCCACGGTGGCCTCGGTCGGGCCATAGGTGTTCAGGATCACGGCGTCCGGGAAGCGCTGACGCAGCTTCTTGGCCAGCGCCGCGGGCAAGGGCTCGCCGCAGAACAGGAAGGTGCGCAGCGTCGGCAAGGTGGCGGGCGAAAAATCGCGGTTCGCCAATTGCTGATGGGCGAACGACGGGGTGGAAACCCATACCGAGATGCCATTGTCGGCCAGCCGCGCCATCCAGGTGGCCGCCGCGCCGATCTGCTCGCGCGAATTCAGCACGCAGGTACCGCCAGCGGCCAGCGTGGCAAAGACTTCGTACATCGACAGATCGAAGCTGAACGGCGCCTGGTTCATGAACACGGGCGCATCGCCCAGGCCGAAGCTACCCAGCATCCAGTCGCCCAGCAGGCCCACGCTTTCGCGGCCGATCTGAACGCCCTTCGGGTCGCCCGTGCTGCCGGACGTGAACATGACATAGGCCAGGCCGCGCTCGGCCAGCTCGGCACCGTCGCCGGGTTCGAAGCCCTGGGCGGCGGCGTCGTAGACGGCGGCAGCGCGCACGATTTCGACGATACGGCGCAGGCGCTCGGGCGGATAGATGGTGTCGACCGGCACGAATGGCGCGCCGATCAGCAAGGCGCCCACCATAGCCACGAAGAACGAGGCCTCTTTGTGCCCGTAGATGGCCACCGGCACGTCCGGCGCCGCGCCGTGCTCGCGCGCCTGCCCGGCCCAGGCCACGGCTTCGTCGCGCAACTGCGCCCACGTCAGGCTGCGGTCGGCGGCGACCACCGCGAGCGCGTCGGGCGCGCGCGCGGAATCAACGAACTGGAAGGTCGAAAGATCGAAACGCATGCCGAAACTCCCGGCGTCAGATGGGGCTGCGGCCGCTGAACACGTAAAGCGCCAGGGCAGCCAGGATCAGGGTGAGGACGCGGCCAAGAAAACGCATCACGGGATGCGCCAGCGTGGCCTGCAGGGCCGGCCGCGTGCGGGCCGCGTTGATCAGCAGGTTGTGTCCCACCGAGTACGCACCGAACATCAGGCCGCTGACGATGTAGTGCACCGACAGCCCGTTCCACACGCCCATGGCCAACAGCGTGGCGAAGATGCCGATGTTCTGCGCCGCCATGCGGTGGCGCGCGAAGAACGGCGTCTTGCTCAGGGCTTTGTAGATCGGCATGAACACGACGTCGCGCAGCCACTCGGACAGGCTGATGTGCCAACGGCGCCAGAAATCCTGCGGATTGAGCGTGGCCAGCGGGTTGCGGAAGTTGATGGGCAGCGTGAAGCCGAACAACATGCCGATACCGATGGCCATGGTGGAATAGCCGGCGAAATCGAAGAACAGATAGGCGCTGTAGAGCGAGGCATTCAGCGCCACGCCGGTGAACGAATAGTCGTGCGCGTCCAGGGTCGACAGACCATAGCGCCAGATCAACTCGGCCAGGCCGAATTTCTGGATCACGCCCAGCATGATCAGTTCCAGCCCCGTCAGCCAGGTCGTGAGATTGACGCCTTCGTAGCCGCGCTTGAGGTCCGCCTGGAAATTGCGCCAACGGTACATCGGGCCGGCCAGCAGAGTCAGGGGGAAGAACAGGTAGATGAAGTAGTCCAGCGGCGAGATGCGCTCGTTGCGTTGCGCGAACAGCAGCACGTCGATCGCGCGGAACGTGGCGAACGACAAGCCCAGCATGGCGCCCAGGTGCGATGCGCCGGTCTTGACCAGCAGCAGGGGCGTCATGGTGATGATGACGGCCAGCCACGTGGGAATGTATTGGCGCCGCATGGCCCACAGCGCGGTGCCTGAAATGGCCAGCAGGGCCAGCGGCTGATAGGGACGTGCCCAGAACACCGCCATCCAGACGCCCAGGCAGATCACGCCGATGATGTGGCGATAGCCGATGCGCAGGGGCATGCCGAAGGAACGATAGGCCAACAGGCCCAATCCGCCGAACAGGGCGCCGCCGAAAAAGCTCAAACTTGCGAACAATTCCATGCTGCGGTCAGAACTGTTGGTACTGGAATTCGACCTTGATAGGTCCGCCGCTACCCGTGGTGGGCTGCGCTTGCAGCACGAACACCAGGATCACCCCGATATACAGGCACAGGTGCCACAGGAAACGCCGGCCCCATGCGATACCCGCCTTGCGGGCGTCCTTGTCCTGGGCGCCGTCGCCGGCGGCCGGATCGGCTTTACGAAAAAGAGTCATCGGGAAAAGTACTCCGCAATACCTTGGTCAGCCAGCGCCCAGCCGAGCTCGGCCAAATGCATGTCGTCGCGCACCATGCCCGGTTCAAAGGGGATGCTGTACATGTCCAGGCAGCCCATCTGATAACGCGTGCACATGCCGGTAATGGCCGCCACCACCGGATCGAAACGTTCGACGTCCAGGATGAGCTTGGGATTGAACGGCTGGATCACGAAGTACGCCTTGACCTTGCGCTTTTGCAGCAAGGCCATGACCCGCGACAGATCGCCCAGCTCGGTGCGGGTGATCGGGTCGACGTCGGCGAATTCGTTGCGTGCTGGCGAGTACAGCGACGCCAGGTACTGCTTGTAGTAGTCGTCGCGCACGTCATAGGGATTATTGCTGCCCAGTGCGTGCTCGACCTCACGGGCTTCATGGGTCAGGCGAGACCACTGGCCGGCGCTCAGGCGTGCCGAAGACGGCCACGAGACGAACCGGTGCGCCGGCACGGACAGCTTGCTGCGCGGGCGGTCGGGCGCGGGTTCCTTGCGCGCGTGCCACCACAACGCCAGCTTGTCCTTCAGCTCGGCGACCTGACCATTGGCGATCAGCCACAACAGGCCCCAATTGGCGTTGTCGCTGATCCAGGTCTGCATCTGCTCGCGCGTGCTGGGCTTGTCCCAGAGCCGATCCCAGACCGGCCCGGTCACGTGCTCGGCGAACGCGCTGCGCGGCAATTGGCCGCCCGAGGCGAACCATGCCGGCGACACCATGATCACCAGACGCGTGTTGGGCGTGAGCGAATCCGCCACCGATTCCAGCACGCTGACGATGCCGTAGGACTGGAACATGGCATGGCCGTAGGCCAGCGTCGGCACCTTCAGTTCTTCGGGGAAGAAGCGGTAAGGCACGAAACGCAGGTCGTGGCTGGACAACTCGGACGACCCCAGCACCACCAGCGTCCCGTCACTGAGCGCATTGCCCAGGCGGGTCAGGTTGACGTGCTGGGTGCCCCAGTCAGGTCCCAGATTTGGCAGATAGTTGCTCTTGTCCGCCGCCACCGTCGCAACAGGGTGGACGATGCGGGTCAGCAGGTCATCCGCGCCGCAATAGGCCCCAAACGCCAGCGCCACCGCCGTAGTGGCGGCCGCGACGTGGGACAACAGGCGGGTATTACGAAAGATTGGCAGCGACATAGCCGGCGAGCGTGCGGACCGACTGCAGGTGCTCCGCGATCTCGGGAGCCGGAATGCTGCAGCCGTACTCCGCCTCGACCGCCAGCGTGATATCCACGGCGGCGAGCGAATCGACCAGGCCGGTGGCAATCAGTTGCGTATCGGGAGTGACTTTCTTCATGACGATCGACTCGACGATCTCGCCGATCTTGGTGTGGAGTTCTTGCTCGGTATGCATAAATGGTGCGGCGTTACATTGCCTCGTCGGCAAAATATTCCCCGCCCCGAGATATAGGACGGCGAGTATACAAAAAAACGGTTGAAAATCGACTGACTTTTACCGCCACTCGGAACGATCGGCCGATGCACTTGGTTACACGAAAGTCGCGCGTCGAGATCGGTCACGGGTGCAATCATGGCACTTCGACCGTCGAATCGCCATGAAACTTACAGACCAATTCGCTATAAAAGGCTCGTAAACGTAACGCTTGCGGGTAAATACCGGGGCGCTACGTTGCAGCGGAGCGACAGATTCTTACCTTGTCCGGCTCGCTACACGCCCCTGCCGCGGCGCTTGGCCGAAAAACAAAAAGCCCGCTTGCGCGGGCTTTTTGCTGCCAGTGGGCAAGACTTACATCGGGGTGACGCGGGTCGGGCCGGCACCGCTGATGACCTGCACGCGTTGGCCGACGCTGATCGGCACATCGGCTTCCTGCGCCACGACGCGGGTTTCGCCGTTGTCCAGGCGCACCGTGATTTCGTAGCCGGAATTCTTGCCGACGCGGTTTTCCACCGCATTGCCCGCCAGCGCGCCCAGAATGGCGCCGCCGACGGTGGCGATCGTGCGGCCCGTGCCGCCGCCGACCGCGTTACCGGCCACGCCACCCAGTGCACCGCCTGCCAGCATGCCGACGCCGCTGGACTTGTCGTTCTGGATGACGATCGGGCGTACGCCCGTGACCGTACCCGTACGAACGATCTGCTCGCGCTGGGCTTGGTCGTAGCTATAAACGCCGCTGGAGGCGCTGGGATTGGCGCAACCGCCCAAGACAGCCATCGAGGTCACGACGGCAGCCACGGCCAGCCACCGGCCAGTACGCGGCGTCAACAGGGAAAGGGTTTTGCTTTGGTTCATTTGGACTCCTCGTTCGGGCACTGCCGACGAACTGATCATACTCCGCCCGAATAGGGCGACAGCCTAACGTGCAACACACTGAAACGCACCGCGACGAGCGGAAAAGCGACTTGCGAAAGCGGCCGCGGCGCGAAAAACGCCGCCGCGGCCGGTTGACTTGACCGCTATTCGACCACGCGGGTGCGCCCAGGTTCCCGAGGTGCCCCTGCTTGCCCTTGCCGTGCTCAGACAGGCAGGTGGATGCCGTAAGTGGCGTGCAGCACCGCGTCGATCTCGGCGCGCGAAGGCGCATGGTTCTGCGGACCGCGCGAAGCGATCTTGATGGCACCCATGACGTTGCCCAGACGGCAGCTGTCTTCCCAGCTCCAGCCGCTGGTCAGGCCATACAGCAAGCCGCCGCGCTGCGCATCGCCACAACCCGTGGGGTCGACCACTTGCGTGGCGCGCACCGGTTCGATCTGGATGGACTTGCCGCCGGTCAGCAGCGTGGCGCCTTCGGCGCCGCGGGTGACGACCACGGCCTGCAGCTTGGCGGCGATCTCGGCCACGCCGCGGCCCGTGCGCTGCTCGACCACACCGGCCTCGTAGTCGTTCACCGTCAACGCCTGGGCCAGGCCCAGCATGCGTTCCAGGTCAGCGCCGTCGAACAGCGGCATGGCCTGGCCCAGGTCGAAAATGAACGGAATGCCGCGCTTGTGCAGGCGTTCGGCGTGCGCAAACATGCCTTCCTTGGCGTCCGGGGCCACGATGCCCCAGGCAGCGTCGGCATCACTCAAGTCATTGCTGGCCGAGAACGACATGGCGCCCGGATGGAAGGCGGTGATCTGGTTGTCGTCCAGGTCGGTGGTGATGAAGCACTGTGCGGTAAAGGTGCCCGGCACGACTTTGACGCGGCTCACGTCGATACCCAGGCCCGACAGGCGCTCCATGTATTCGCCCGCGTCTTCGCCCACGGTGGCCACCGGCACGGGTTTGCCGCCCAGCAGGTTCATGTTGTAGGCGATGTTGCCCGAGCAGCCGCCGTATTCCTTGCGCATGCTGGGCACCAGGAACGACACGCTAAGCGATTGAATGCGGTCGGCCAGAATGTGCTCTTTGAAGCGGCCTTCGAACACCGCGATGGTGTCGAACGCCATCGAACCGCAAACGAGAACAGGGGTCGCCATGAGTGTCATCCTTCAGGGAAAGAATTTGTCGAGTTGGTAGCCGTTGACTTGAACGCCAGTCACCTCAATCGGCACGGAAATCTTGAGTTCGCCTGCCGGCCCGAAGGGGCCGCGCAACTGCTCGGGCGTCAGGTAATTCTCGGGCATCAGCACGCGCCGCACGACCACGGTGTCGGACAGGTCCGTCAGGTCCAGCACCAGGGCGGGCCAATGTTGCGGCTTGTCGTAGCGGTTGCGCAGCACCAGGTTCAGCACCAGGCGCGTGCGGCCGTCATCGATGGCGGCCGCGCCCGTCGGCGGCTGCAGGGAAGACGATGAAATGGCGATGCGCTCCAGGCGGCGTGCGTAGCCGACGGTGCATCCCAACGGCTTGCAGGTGGCCTCGAGCGCCGGCCGCAACACCGGCACGGCGTTGGCGATGTCGACGCGATACACGTACAGCAATTGCAGGCCGAGCGCGATCAGGCCGAGCAGGCAGGCGTAGCCCCAGAGCTTGCGCATGAGACCGCGGCGCGCCTGGCGGTCCTGGTCCAGGAAATCGGGCGGCGCGCGGCCGACGTCGGTGGCGCTGGAGTAACGCGTACGGGCGTCGCCAAGGATCGGCTCGCGGCCGGCATCATGATCATCGCCCGGGTCGTCGTTGCGATCGCGGTGCTCGTCCGAATGTTCGCCCCAGTCCTGGTCCTGGTCGTCAACGTGGCGTCGATCCTCAGGCTCGTCCCGCACCACGAATACCGGTTCGGCGGGCACACTGCCGCGTGGCGTGTCCCAGTGCGCGGCGGGCGCGGGATCGCGCCGCGCCACGATGGGTTCGTCGCGATAGGATGGCGCGGGCGGTTGCGGCCAGCGTGGCGTGGGCGGCTCGACCGGCTCGTCGTCGCGGTCCAGGTCTTCGTTTTCGTCTTCGTCGTCATCGCCCGCTTCCGCCAGCGCGGCGTCGGGCTCGATGCGGCGACGGATATCGTCACGGCCGCGCAGGACGGCGGGCGGCGGCGCCACGGGCGCTGCGGCGGCCGGCGTCACCGCGGGCTCGGGTCGCGGCGGCGTCTGCACCGGCAGATCATCCCAAGGCGCGACCGTCCGGGCCGGTTCGGCCGAAGGGCGTTGCACCAGCGGCGGGGTATCGTCGGCGCGCGGCTGATGCGGCGGCGCGGCGGGCGGCGCCAGGACCGGCGCGGCGATCGTCGACGCCGGGGTGACTTGCGGCACGACAGGCGGCGCGGCCGGCGAGCGCATGGGCGCTGGCATGGCCGGTGCCGCACCCGGTTCGGGCAGCAGGCAGGCACGGCCGTCGAACACGGTGGCGCAGGCGCCGCAGCGCACCAGGCCGTTGCGGACCCGAAGCTGGTCGGGAACCACCTTGAACGACGTACCGCATTGCGGGCAACGGGTGGTCAGGGCCATGGCGCGATCCAGCGGCAACCCGGTTCAGGCCTTTTGGCCGTGCAGGCAGACCCAGCCATCGCGGGCACGCCAGACCGACATGGCGATCCAGGGCGCATAGGCGGCGACCACCTCTTCAGCCTGGCGCTCCAGCACGCCGGACAGCACCAGGTGACCACCCGCGGCAACGCGGCCGGCCAGCATGGGCGCCAGCACCTTGAGCGGATTGGACAGGATGTTGGCCACGACCACCTGGAAAGTGCCGTCGGCCAGACCGTCGGGCAGCATGGCTTGCAGCTCGACGTGGTTCACTTCGGCGTTGAAGACGGTGCTTTGCACGGCCTGGGCGTCGATGTCCACCGCCTGGGTGGGGCCGGCGCCGAGCTTGCGCGCGGCAATGGCCAGAATGCCCGAGCCGCAGCCGTAGTCCAGCACGGTCGCGCCGCGGGGCAGCTCGGCTTCGAGCCAGGCCAGGCACAGGTGGGTGGTCGGATGGCTGCCGGTACCGAAGGCCAGGCCGGGATCGAGTTCGATGTGGATGGCGCCGTCTTCGGCCTGGGGCGTTTCCAGCCCGGGGACATCCGGACTGTCACGGTGCCAGCTGGGCACGATCCAGAGGCGCTCGGCGATGTGAATGGGGCCGAACTGCGATTGCGTCAGGCGCACCCAGTCGGCATCCGGCACATCACGCAGGCTCCAGCCGGTGAAAACGGCCGGGTCCACTTCTCCACTGGCAGCGGCTTCTTCCATGATCTGCGCGGGATCGGCTCCATCGGGCAACAGGGCGACGACGCGGTTGCGTTCCCAGGCCTGCACGTCGGGCTCGGTGCCCGGCTCGCCAAACAGGGGCCGCTCGTCGTCGGTGCCGAAGTCGGCGTCCTCGACGGACACCGACAGCACGCCCGCTTCCAGCAAGGCATCGGACAGGGCCTCGGCTTGCGCCTCCTGGCAATGGAGCACGAGTTCACGCATGATGATTCTTCCATCTGGCCAACGGGCCGCGGCAAAAGCCGCGGCCCGGTCAGCCGGTTAAGGCAGTAAAAAAAGGGGCCAGAGGCCCCCTTCTTGATCGCTGGTCAGGGACGCTGGGCCAGCTTGTTTTCCAAGTAGTGGATGCTGGTGCCGCCTTCGATGAAGCGGGCATCCTGCAGCAGTTCGCGGTGCAGCGGGATGTTGGTGGAAATGCCTTCCACCACCATTTCCGACAGCGCGGTGCGCATGCGGGCCAGCGCCTGGTCACGCGTATCGCCGTAGGTAATGACCTTGGCGATCATCGAATCATAGTTCGGCGGCACGAAATAGCCGTTGAACGCGTGCGAATCGATGCGCACGCCGGGGCCGCCCGGGGTGTGCCAATTGGTGATGCGGCCGGGGCTGGGCACAAAGCGGAAGGGATCTTCGGCGTTGATGCGGCACTCGATGGCATGGCCCTTGAAGGTGATGTCGCGCTGGCGCAGCGTGAACTTCTCGCCCGCGGCGATCAGGATCTGCTGCTGCACCAGGTCGACGCCGGTGATCAGTTCGGTGACCGGGTGCTCGACCTGGATGCGGGTGTTCATTTCAATGAAATAGAACTCGCCGTTTTCATACAGGAATTCGAACGTGCCGGCGCCACGGTAGCCCATCTTGCGGCAGGCGTCGGCGCAGCGGTCGCCGATGCGCTCGATCAGGCGGCGGGCGATGCCCGGCGCCGGCGCTTCTTCGATGACCTTCTGGTGACGGCGCTGCATGGAGCAGTCGCGTTCGCCCAGCCACACGGCGTTGCGTCCGCCATCGGCCAGCACCTGGATTTCCACATGGCGAGGGTTCTCGAGGAACTTCTCCATATAGACTTCCGGGTTGTTGAACGCGGCGCCCGCTTCCGAACGCGTCATGGTGACGGCGTTCAGCAGCGCGGCCTCGGTGTACACCACGCGCATGCCGCGGCCACCGCCGCCGCCCGCGGCCTTGATGATGACCGGATAACCGACCTCGCGCGCCGTACGGATGATTTCCTGCGGATCGTCGGGCAACGCGCCCTCGGAACCGGGCACCACCGGCACGCCGGCTTCGATCATGGCGCGCTTGGCGCTGACCTTGTCGCCCATCAGGCGAATGGTGTCGGGACGCGGGCCGATGAACACGAAGCCGCTCTTTTCGACGCGATCGGCGAAGTCGGCATTTTCGGACAAGAACCCGTAACCCGGGTGGATTGCCTCGGAATCCGTGACTTCGGCCGCCGAAATGATGGCGGGCATGTTCAAGTAGCTGTCACGCGACGGCGCAGGCCCGATGCACACGGATTCATCGGCCAGGCGCACGTACTTGGCGTCGCGGTCGGCCTCGGAGTGCACCACCACGGTTTTGATGCCCAGCTCGCGGCAAGCGCGCTGAATGCGCAGGGCGATTTCGCCCCGATTGGCGATCAGGATTTTTTCGAACATTTTCAGCTATCAGCCAATGACGAACAGGGGTTGACCGTACTCGACGGGCTCACCGTTTTCGACCAGGATTTCTTTGATGACGCCGGACTTGTCGGCTTCGATTTCATTGAGCAGCTTCATGGCTTCAATGATGCAGAGCGGGTCGCCTTCCTTGACGGTCGAGCCGACGTCGATGAACGGTGCGGCGCCCGGATTCGGCGAGCGGTAGAAGGTGCCGACCATGGGCGCCTTGACCACATGGCCCTGCACCACCGGCGCAGCTTCCGCCACGGGCGCGGCGGGGGCTGCGGGCGCGGCCGGCGCGGCGGCGTGCACGCCGGCTTCGGGCTGGTGATAGGCCACCGGCTGCAAGGTCTGCGAGAACTTGACGATGCGAACCTTGCCTTCGCCTTCGGTGATTTCCAGCTCGGCGATGCCCGATTCAGCCACCAGGTCGATCAGGGTTTTGAGTTTTCGGAGGTCCATAGAAGCTGCTTCCCGAGATAGTGTCGGCAACGTCCCGGTGTTCGGGTTCGCGCCATATAAGATGTAAAAGCGGTGAGTTGATGCGAGATCAGTGCCGCACTGCGTAACGCAGTGCCGCTTCGTAGCCGTCCGCGCCCAGGC
>NZ_JAELTJ010001322.1 GCF_016428805.1 Achromobacter sp. ASV32 | reverse complement strand
CCCCCCCCCCCCCCCCCCCCCCCCCCCCCCCCCCCCCCCCCCCCCCCCCCCCCCCCCCCCCCCCCCCCCCCCCCCCCCCCCCCCCCCCCCCCCCCCCCCCCCTTTTTCAAGCAGAAGACGGCAAACGAGATCGGTTATTAGGTCTCGTGGGCTCGGAGATGTGTATAAGAGACAGGCGCTGCACATCGGCGTAGTCGAAGCCGCGGCCATCGTCGCTGATCGTCAGGCGCAGGTCGCGGGCGGAATACGTCAGGGTCAGGTCGGCGCGCGACGCCCCGGCGTGGCGGATGACGTTGGTCAGC
>NZ_JAELTJ010001321.1 GCF_016428805.1 Achromobacter sp. ASV32 | reverse complement strand
CCCCCCCCCCCCCCCCCCCCCCCCCCCCCCCCCCCCCCCCCCCCCCCCCCCCCCCCCCCCCCCCCCCCCCCCCCCCCCCCCCCCCCCCCCCCCCCCCCCCCCTTTTTCAAGCACAAGACGGCATACGCGATCGGTTATTAGGTCTCGTGGGCTCGGAGATGTGTATAAGAGACAGGGGCCATGGTGGTCAGGTCGCGTCCGCGTTCGTCCAGCGCCAGGCGCAGCGCGCCGGCGGGCAGGGCGGCGTCGATCCGCTTGGCTTCGGCTGCCATCATCTGGGCGGGCGTTTTGCCGGTGGTACG
>NZ_JAELTJ010001320.1 GCF_016428805.1 Achromobacter sp. ASV32 | reverse complement strand
CCCCCCCCCCCCCCCCCCCCCCCCCCCCCCCCCCCCCCCCCCCCCCCCCCCCCCCCCCCCCCCCCCCCCCCCCCCCCCCCCCCCCCCCCCCCCCCCCCCCCCCTTTCCAAGCAGAAGACGGCATACGCGATCGGTTATTAGGTCTCGTGGGCTCGGAGATGTGTATAAGAGACAGGTCATGCACCTTGCACCACCTTGCTAACGTCTCCGGCAACGGACCGGACAGCAGGATTCTATTCGTTCAGCTTTATGTCAGCAAACGGGGCAAGACATGGGCGCCTGATCACGGGCGCCCAGACGGC
>NZ_JAELTJ010001319.1 GCF_016428805.1 Achromobacter sp. ASV32 | reverse complement strand
CCCCCCCCCCCCCCCCCCCCCCCCCCCCCCCCCCCCCCCCCCCCCCCCCCCCCCCCCCCCCCCCCCCCCCCCCCCCCCCCCCCCCCCCCCCCCCCCCCCCCCATTTTCAAGCAGAAGACGGCATACGCGATCGGTTATTAGGTCTCGTGGGCTCGGAGATGTGTATAAGAGACAGGTTCGAGACCGAGCCGCGGCTGGCCCAGGCGCAGGCGATCTCGGCGGCCCTGGCCACGGGCCTGGCGCCGTGCCGCGAGCTGGATTGGGTGCGCGACGTGCGAGTGCTGGGCGCCATCGGCGTGGTC
>NZ_JAELTJ010001318.1 GCF_016428805.1 Achromobacter sp. ASV32 | reverse complement strand
CCCCCCCCCCCCCCCCCCCCCCCCCCCCCCCCCCCCCCCCCCCCCCCCCCCCCCCCCCCCCCCCCCCCCCCCCCCCCCCCCCCCCCCCCCCCCCCCCCCCCTTTTTTCAAGCAGAAGACGGCATACGCGATCGGTTATTAGGTCTCGTGGGCTCGGAGATGTGTATAAGAGACAGGTCCATGTCCTCGCACAGCTTGGGGTCGGCGGTCAGCAACCCGAAATCGGTGTACAGGCGCGCAGTGCGCGGATGATAGTTGCCCGTGCCCAGGTGGGCGTAGCGGCGCAGGCGGCCCTTTTCGCGC
>NZ_JAELTJ010001317.1 GCF_016428805.1 Achromobacter sp. ASV32 | reverse complement strand
CCCCCCCCCCCCCCCCCCCCCCCCCCCCCCCCCCCCCCCCCCCCCCCCCCCCCCCCCCCCCCCCCCCCCCCCCCCCCCCCCCCCCCCCCCCCCCCCCCCCCCTTTTTCACGCAGACGACGGCATACGAGATCGGTTATTAGGTCTCGTGGGCTCGGAGATGTGTATAAGAGACAGGCCTGGCGCATCACGGCGTGCTGTTCCTGGACGAACTGCCCGAATTCAGCCGGCGCACGCTCGAAGCGCTGCGCGAACCCCTGGAGACGGGCAGGGTGATCATCGCCCGAGCCCTGCACACTGCCCA
>NZ_JAELTJ010001316.1 GCF_016428805.1 Achromobacter sp. ASV32 | reverse complement strand
CCCCCCCCCCCCCCCCCCCCCCCCCCCCCCCCCCCCCCCCCCCCCCCCCCCCCCCCCCCCCCCCCCCCCCCCCCCCCCCCCCCCCCCCCCCCCCCCCCCCCCCTTTTCAAGCAGAAGACGGCAAACGAGATCGGTTATTAGGTCTCGTGGGCTCGGAGATGTGTATAAGAGACAGGGCCCAGCAGTGTGATCATGCCGGCGGCCTGGCCGTCGTGCCGGCCCAGCCAAAGCGGGCGCCAGCGTTCGCCGGCCTGGCCCTGCATGGCGTCGTCGAGGGTGACGGGGGGCAGCGCCGCCAGGGC
>NZ_JAELTJ010001315.1 GCF_016428805.1 Achromobacter sp. ASV32 | reverse complement strand
CACGCAGGGCCCAGGCATAGAAGCGCCGCAGCGCGGCCAGCCGCCGGTTGGCGGTGGTGGCGCGGGTTTCCTCGTGGCGGAAGGCGAACCAGGCTTCGATGTCGCCCTTGTCCGCGTCGGCCAGCGCCTGTCTCTTATACACATCTCCGAGCCCACGAGACCTAATAACCGATCTCGTATGCCGTCTTCGGCGTGAAAAGGGGGGGGGGGGGGGGGGGGGGGGGGGGGGGGGGGGGGGGGGGGGGGGGGGGGGGGGGGGGGGGGGGGGGGGGGGGGGGGGGGGGGGGGGGGGGGGGGGGGGG
>NZ_JAELTJ010000147.1 GCF_016428805.1 Achromobacter sp. ASV32 | reverse complement strand
GCGTCAGCGCGCCCGCCGCGCTGGCGGGACGCAGGGCGTCGAGCGTCTGCGCGATATCCAGGAAGGCCCCGTGCGTGCTGGCGAACAGGCGCGCGCCGCTGTCGGTCAGGCGCACGCCCTGCGGCACCCGGTCGAACAGCGCCACGCCCGCATGGCGCTCCAGCGCCTTGATCTGGTGCGACACGGCCGTGGGCGTGACGGACAGCTCGGCCGCGGCCAACTTGAAGCTGCGCAACCGCGCGGCGGCTTCAAACGCGCGCAAGGACGTTACGGGCAAAGCGGCGAACATGGCAGGCCTTGTAGATGAACTGAATTCATCTTAGCCAAGAAATTCTCGTTTGTCGCCCAGTCAGCCGCTTCGTAAATTCATGTACATACCGGAGCGCTTTGCCTTCCGGCCCCTTCCATCCTCAGAGGTCTTTTACATGAATTCAAATAACCCACCAAAGCTGCTCATCCTGGTAGGCAGCCCCCGCCGCGACGGCAACAGCATGGCCCTGGGCGTCGCGGCCCAGCGCGGCGCCCAGGCGGCCGGCACAGCAGCCACGCTACGGGTGCTGGACGACCACATCAAGCATTTCCTGCCGGACCTGCGCCATGCGCCCGCCCCTGATGACGGCTATGCCGAACTGTTCCTGGAGCACTTCCTGCCGGCCGAGGGCGTGCTGTTCTGCACACCGCTCTATTGGTACGGCATGTCGGCGCAGACCAAGGCCTTCTTCGACCGCTCGTTCAGCCACTACGCTGGCTCGGGCCCCGAGCCGGAACGCGTCAAGGCAGCCATGGCCGGCAAGCGCCTGGGCTTGGCCGTGGCCTCGGAAGAGACCTACCCCGGCGCGGTGCTGGGGGTGGTGCATCAGCTGCAGGAATTCGCCCGCTACACCCATGCCGATTTCGTCGGCTACGTGCATGGCGCCGGCAACCGCCGCGGCGAAATCGCGGCGGATCCGCGCAAGCCCCTGCTGGCCGCCGAAACACTGGGCGCCGAATTCTTTACGCGGAAATACTCGGACTACTTGCTAGAGACGCCGCGCAGTCACAACGTATGGGCGTCACCCCCGCCACCCGCCGCTCCCCGCGGCTGAGCCAGCCCAGGGCGATCGGCCACAGCGCGTCGCGAAAGCGTTCGTGGAAAAACGCGAAATGGCCGATGCCTTCCAGCCCCAGCGAGGCGGGCGCCAACCGCAGATGCGTGCGCGCGCTGCCCGTGAAATACGCCAGCAGGCGGCCGATGGCGGCCTCGGTGCCGAATTCGTCGTCCGTGACGCTGAGCGCCAGGATCGGCGCCGTCACCGCCGCCATGGCGGCCTGGCGGCGGGCGGCGTCGGCCGGCGCGCTGCGCGCCTCGAAGCGCGGCCCCATGAAGCTCCAATCCCGCACGACGCCCTGCGGCGTATCTTCCAGCCAGCCCAGCCGGCGTCCTGGAAAGTAGCCCAGGCAGGCGGCCAGCAGCGGCATGGCCAGATGCCACTTGGCCAGCATGCGCAGGCGCTTGCCCGCCGCGTAATCGCGCCAGTAGGCGTACTGTGCGCCCATGGTAAAGATGCGGCGCACGTGCCGCGCCGACGGCGCCAGGCCAGTGACGAAACCGCCGATGCTGTGCGCCACCACGTCCACCGGCTGACCGGGAAAATGCGTGGCCACATACTGCAGCGCGCCCTCGAAATCCCGCTCGCCCCAATCCATCCACGAGGCCGGAAAGCCGCGCAAGGACGCCGGCCGCGATTCGCCGATGCCGCGATAGTCGTAGGTCACCACATCGAAGCCGTGCTGATGCAGATAGGCGGCGAAGCGCGCGTAGTAGCGGCAGCGCACGGACGTCGCGGCATTGATGATCACCACCGGGCGGGCCGCCGCGCCGGCGGCCCCCGCCCCGGCAAGCCGCCACTCAAACCCGCCCAGCGCCATACCGTCCGCCGCGCGCAGCGTGATCCGTCGAGCTTCCATTTTCACATTCCCTTTCAGCAATCGATAAGGCATGAAATCACCTTGAATATCTCGATTAAAGCCGGCGTAAAACCCGGCATCAAACGATTATTCGTTGCCAATCGCATGACTTACAGGAATGTCTATAGCCACACCGCCCGCGCCGCCGATTTGCGCAACGCCCCCGGCGGACTGCCGTATACCTGCTTGAATACCCGGGTCAGGTGCGCCTGGTCGGCAAAGCCCACGGCCGCGGCCGCGTCGGCCAGCGGCAGGCCCCCGCGCAGCAGCGCGCGGGCGCGCGCCACCCGCCAGTTGCGCAACCAGGCCTGCGGCGGCAGACCATAGCGGCGCGCGAACTGCTTGACCAGCGTGCTGCGGTGCTTGCCCTCGGCCCGTGCCAATGCCTCCAGGTCGGGCGCGCACGCCGGATCGGCGCGCATGCGCTCGAACAACAGCGCGCAGACATCGGGGCCCTCTGGCCCGCCCCCTGGGGCCGCCCCGGAACCGGCAGCCGTGCCGCCCTCGCCGGCACTGGCATCAACCGCCCGCCCGTGCGCGGCCAGCAGACCGAACAACGCCGCTGACAGCCGTGCGCGGCGCAGGGCGTCGTCTGTCTCGTCCGGCGTCAGCGCCGCCAGCCACTGCCCGCATAACGCGGGGTCGTGAATCACGGGTCGCGGCAGCGTCAGGCCACCCTCGCGCAGCGCCAGCGCATGCTCCTGGAACCAGGCCGGCTCGATGTACGCCATGCGGTAGGCCAGCAACCCGGCCGAGGTGCCGCCGGTATGCACCTGCCCCGGCGCGATCACCACCAGGTCGCCCTCGCCCGCTTCCAGCGGCTGGCCGCGCACGGTGAAGGCGCAGCGGCCCCGGGCAATGGCGCCGATGGACCAGGCGTCGTGGAAATGCGCCTCATAGCGGTAGGCGCGCAGGTCGGCGATCAGCACGTCGCCAGGCAGGCCGGCGCCGCAATGCCAGATATGTTGGGAAACCGCCATGGAAAGACCGCCAGCAGGAAAAGACCGGGCGCCGAGCCGCGGTCGACCGCCAGCCCCTACCCGAAATACGCACCGTCCGCGGCCAGCGAGCGAGCCAGCAGCCAGGCGTTGCGGGGATTTTCTCCCACCCGGCGGATGGCGTAGGGCCACCAGTCGGCGCCGAACGGCAGATAGACCCTGACGTTATAGCCCAACCGGCGCAGCGCCAGTTGCCAGTCCGGCCGCACGCCGTAGAGCATCTCGAATTCAAAGGCATCCGGCGCCCAGCCGCGCTCGCGCGCCAGCGCCATGATGGCGCCGGCCAGCCGGTCGTCATGGGTGCCGAACACCGGCAGGAAGCCGGCTTGGCGCGCCGCCGGCGACAGCATGATGGCGGCAGCATCCAGATAGGCCTGGTCGATGCGGGCGCGTCCCTGGTGGTCCAGCGCGCGCTCGGGAAAGGCGCCCTTCACCAGCCGCAGCGACGTACGCTGGCTGATCGCCCAGGTCAGGTCTTCGGGCGTGCGGCGGCGGCGGGCCTGCAATGTCAGGCCCGCCGGCAGGCCGGCTTGCAGCAATTCGCGGTGCAGCGCGCAGGTGCGGTCGCGGATGCCCGAGTCCTCCATGTCCAGCACCACCCAGTCGCGGCCCGCGCCGGCCGCCCGCTGCGCGGCCCGCGCGATACGGATCGCGTTCTCGCGGCCCAATTCATCGCTGCGCATGTAGCCGATGGCGGTGGGGTCGATGGAAACGTGCACGTCCAGTCCCGCCTCGCCCAGGGCGGCGCAGGCCTGCATGGCCTGGTTCGTGTTGTGCGCGATGGCAGCCGGGTCGGCCACGTACTCGCCCAGGTAGAACAGCGACGCGCGGATGCCGTGGACCTCGCGCAGCCGGGCCGCGGTGCGCACCGCGCCGGCGATATCGGCGCCGCCCACGAAACGCCGCGCCAGCGAGGTGCGCGCGGCCAAGGCGCGCATGGATCGGCCAATGCCCGGGCTGCGCGCCAGCGCGATGGCGGTTTTCTGGAAAAGGCTCATGGGCTCTCCGTTCAAAGAGCGCCACTATGCAAGGCCGCGGCGGGCCTGTCTTGAACAGGAGTGAATCCCGCCGCGGCGGGTCAAGCCGGCCCGGCGGGCAACCGCTACGCCCCCTGCCGAACCGGACCTTTGCATGACCGCGCGGGCGCAGTGCCGCCAGCCCAACCCGTCACGCCTTGCCCGCGGCCAGCGCCTCGGCCCGGCCGCGGCCGAACAAGGGCCGCTGCACCGTCTGGGCCAGCAACACGCCGGCCAGCGTCACGGCCCCGCCCAGCAGATGGTAGCCATGCAGTTGCTCGCGCAGCAGCACGAAGGCGGCCAGCGCGGTAAAGAGCGGCAGCAGGTTGATGAAGATGCTGCAACGGTTCGGCCCCAGGCGATGCACGCCCTCGATCCACAGGAACGACAGCAGCACCGACGAGAAAATGCCGGCGTACAGGATCAGCGGAATCGTCTTCATGTCCAGCGCGGCCTGCGCGGCGGGCACCCGCAGGTACAGCGGCAGCATGTACAGCAGCGCGAAGATCGACTGCACGAAGGTGGACTGCCAGGCCGGTACCGGCACCTTCCAGTGGCGCAGCAGCACGCCATACAACGCATAGGAAAACGCCGCCAGCAGCATCAGGCCGTCGCCCACGTGAATGCCATGCTGGAACACGCTGAGCATGTCGCCCTGCCCGACCAGATACAACAGGCCCAGGAACGACAGCGCGCCGCCGGCCGCCATGCCCAGCGTTAGCGGATCACGCAGGATGACCACGCTGAGCAACATGCTGAGCAGCGGAATCAGCGCGGTCAGGATCGCCATGTTGGTGGCGGTGGTGGTTTCGGCGGCGCGGTACGACAGCGCCTGGAACAGCGCCGACGACAGCGCCCCGTACAGCGCCAGCTTGGGCCAGTGGCGCAGGATGGTCTTGCGGTTGCGCCAGGCCGGCACGGCCGTGAACAGACCCATGATCGCCAGCGCCAGGATCAGCCGGTAAAAGGTGATGGCGGTCGGCGAGATGGCGCTGGCCGCCATCTTGGACACGATGACATTGCCCGCCCAGAACAGGATGGCGAACAACGGAAACAGGTAGGACATGATGGGTTCACTCGCAGGATAGGAATCGGCAAGTCCGCCGCGGCATCCCGTGCCGCACTGGCGGATGACCGCTATCCTATTGAGCGCGCGAACGCCCGTCTGCCGATGAACAGGCAGAGACTATCTGGAAATGGACATTTCGCTATCTCGTCCGCACCGGTACGGGGCCCGGAACCGGCGCGCCCGCCTGACGCCCCGCGGCCACCGGATCCCACCCCGGGCGTCAGGGCCGGAAAGGCGCGGCGTCCAGGGGCGTCTCCAGCCCCGCCATCTGCGCCGTCAGCAGCGCGGCGCTGCCGCAGGCCAGGGTGAAACCCAGCGCGCCCTGGCCGATGTTCAGCCACAGGTTGTTCGCGGCCGGGCTGGGGCCGATCAGCGGCTTGCCCGTGGGCGTGGCCGGGCGCAGGCCGGCCCAGGGAATGGCCTGACCCAGGTCCAGCGCCGGAAAGGCCTCGGCCACCTGGCGCTTGAGCAGCGCGATGCGCGCCGGGTCGATGTCGGCGTTGGCACTGCCGATATCGACCATGGCGGCGATGCGCAGCACGCCGCCCACCCGCGCGTACACGATGCGGCGTTCGTAGTCGGTGACGCTGATACGCGGCGCGACCGTGTCGTCGGCCGCCAGCGGCACGGTCAGGCTATAGCCCTTAAGCGGATAGAGCGGCACGTCGTGCCCCAGCGGCCGCAGCAAGGCGCGCGTGCCGATGCCGGTGGCCAGCACCACGGCATCGGCGCCGATATCGCCATCGCGGCTATGCACCGCCACGATGCGGCGGCCTTCGCGTTGCAGGCCCGACACCGGGTTGGACATGGCGCATTGCACGTTGGGCAGTTGGCGCAGCCGGTCAAACAGCGCCTGCGTGAACTGGCGGCAATCGCCTGCCTCTTCGCTGGGGGTATAGATGGCGCCCGCCAGGCTGGCGCCCATGCCGGCCAGCGCCGGCTCGCGCGCCAGGGTCTGCGCGGCGTCCAGTACCTGCTGATCCGAGCCATGAGCGGCCTGGTAATTGACCAGGGCGCGCGCCTTGTCCAGCAACGCCGGGCTGCGATAGGCGATGAGCTTGCCGTTCTTGAGGTGGCCGAATTCCAGGTCTTCCTGTTGCAGCAGCGCATGCATGGCGTCGCGACTGAGGTAGGACAGCGCCAGCAACTGGGCCGTGGACTCGCGCGCCACCGACGCCCGGCAGGCCAGCGCGAACCGCAGGCACCAGCGCCACTGATGCGGGTCCAGCCGTGGCCGGAACCGCAGCGGCGAGTCCTCACGCAGCAGCCAGCCGGGCACGCTGGGCAACACGCCCGGGCCGGCCAGCGGCGCCACGTAGCTGTAACTGAGCTGACCGCCATTGGCGTAACTGGATACCTCGGCCGGATGCGCGTTGGCGTCCACCAGCACCACCTCATGCCCCTGGCGCGCAAGGAAATAGGCCGAGGTGACACCCACGACTCCGGCTCCGATCACGCAAACGCGCATACCTGCATCCAAATGATTGATTGGCAACCGTTCTATTCTGGCGGGTGCGACGAGTGGTAGCAAATCACCAAGGCCAAGGCAGCCATAACCCGGACTCATGGCCGCGGCCAGGAAGGCGGTCGGCCTGCGCCTGACGCGCGACCGGCGGCCCCTATGAACATTCGCAACACGCAGCGGCGTTCATGCCGGCGCTCCCCCTTCGGGCAGACCGGTGCCTGGTCCTTTTTGATAGCAACCGGCCCTACGCGGCCCGGTGCAGCTTGATGATGGCCGCGGCCGTGGGGTCGCGCACCAGATCGGCCAGCGTGTAGCCGTTGAGCGCCTCGTAGAAGGCCTGCAGGGTCTGGGCCAGCACGCCCGCCAGGCGGCAGGCGCCGTCCAGCGCACAGGGCGGCTCGCGGCAGTCGATCAGGGGGCTCTGCTGCTCCAGTTCGCGCACCAGGTCGCCCAGCCGGTAGCCGCTGGGCGGGTGCGCCAGGGTCAGGCCGCCGCCCTTGCCGCGCGACGTGCTGACCCAGCCGCGCTGCGACATGAAGTGCACCACCTTGACCAGGTGATTGCGCGACAGGTCAAAGCGCGCGGCGATCTCCGGAATGGTGACCGGCGCGGGCCGGTCGCGGCATTGCGTCAGGTACATCAGGACGCGCAGGCCGAAGTCGGTGAATCGGGTCAGTTGCATGGCCGCCAGGATACACCGGTCAGGCCGGCGCGCCGCCGCTGCCGAAGGCCTCGGCATGGATCCGGTCGGCCCCCACGCCCAGCTCCAGCAGGGTCTGGCGCTGGGCCCGCATGAAGCCGGCCGGTCCGCACAGGTAGTAATCGGCGCCGGGCACGATGGCCTGGTCGCGGATGACGCGCAGGTCGACCCGGCCGGCGTAGTCGAAATCCTGTCCGGGGCGGTCGCCGCTGGCGACCTCTTCGTAGAACACGGCTTTGGTCACATTGCCGCGCGCCTGGGCAACCGCGTTGACGTGGTCTTTCATGGCGTGCGCCGCGCCATTGCGACAACCATGCACGAAGCGGATCTGGCGCGGATCGTCGGTGGCCACCAGGTGGTTCAGGATCGACACCATGGGGGTCAGGCCCACGCCGCCGCTCAGCAGCACCACCGGCGCGGCGCTGTCTTCGCGCAGGTGGAAATCGCCCTGTGGCGGCGCCACGTCCAGCACGCCGCCTTCCTGCAGGCGGTCGTGCAACGCGTTGGACACCCGGCCGGCGGGCGTCTGCGCGCCCGCGGCCTCGCGCTTGACGGAAATGCGCAGGCGGTCTTGCCCGGGCGCGTCCGACAGGCTGTACTGGCGCGGCTGCATCAGGCCCAGTTCCGGTACGTAGAGGCGCACCGACACGTATTGGCCTGGCCGGTATGCCGGCACCGTGCCGCCATCGGCCGGCACGAGGTAGAACGAGGTGATGTCGGCGCTTTCCGGCTGCTTGCCGACCACGCGGAAGGCGCGCCAGCCCGTCCAGCCGCCCGGCTTGGCGGCCGATTCGGCGTACAGCCGCGCCTCTTCGGCGATCAGCATGTCGGCCAGTTGGCCGTAGGCGGCGGCCCAGGCATCCACCAGTTCATCGGTGGCGGCCTCGCCCAGCACTTCGCGGATCGAAGCGAGCAGGTGGCGGCCCACGATCGGGTAGTGCTCGGGCCGGATGCCCAGGCTGACGTGCTTGTGAACGATGCGCGTCACCACGGGCGCCAGCACCGACGGGTCGTCGATGTGCTCGGCGTAGGCCGCCACCGCGCCGGCCAGCGCCTGCTGCTGCTCGCCACCCGCCTGATGGCCCTGGTTGAAGACATGCTTGAGTTCCGGATTGCCCGCGAACATGCGGGCGTAGAAATGACGGGTCAGCGCCACGCCATGGACTTTCAGGACCGGGGCCGTGGCCTTGACCAGGGTGCGGATTTGGGGACTCAACATCGACTGCTCCTTGGGCGGCGGATGGCACTGGCGGGTCGCCGCGGCATCCGGTTTTAAAGATGTATTAATAATACATGTTTAAATGCGGCGCGCCAAAACCACCGGCCGCCGGTCAGCCGGCGCTGACCTGCCACTGCCCCAGCATCCGCCAAGCCGGCACCTCGCAGCCGGCCGCCGCGCGCCACCTGATGCGGACCGGTACCTCCGCCGGGGCGCGCCAGGCGGCCGCGGCCGCCCACCCGTCGACGCTCTGCCAGCAGGCGGCCTGCCACGGGCCCGGTGGCGGCCGCAACTCCAGTGTGCCCGCAGACTGCGGCGCCAGGCCGACCGAGGCCATGTCCGCCGGAAAATCCAGGCCGGCGGCCTTGATGAAGGCTTCTTTCAATGTCCACAGCAGGTAGAACCGCGTGTGCCGCAAGGAGGCATCGGCTTGCGACAACCAGGCCTGCTCGGCCTCGCTGCAGACCCAGGCGGCCAGGGCCTGCGTGTCACGCGGCCGCATCCGCTCCAGGTCGGCGCCCACGGCCCAGCCAGCCGACGCCTGTGCGCACAGCGCATGGCCGCCACTGTGGCTCAGGGATAGCGCATGGGGGTCGGCGCGGGCGGCGCGCACGTCTTGCAGCAAGGCACGGCTGACGCGCCAGTCCCGTTGGGCCTTGGCGGAACGTAGCGCCGGCGCCCTGCGGGCGTCCTCGGGGGATAACGCCTGCGGCTGGTATCGATCAGCGGCGCTTTGGCAAGCCCACCACAATGAAAGTTCCGGAGAAAGCACGCTAATGGGTAACAAATTGATAAAACAAAATGTAAAATGCCTGACGTTAAAAGCGTCCTAGTAACGCCTGAAAACAATTAACTTGTTTGCGATCATAGTAAGATCGCGCGCTTATGCTGACCTTCTCAATCGCGCAGTGGCAGGGTTGGACATCGGGTATTGAAGACGCGAGCAGCTGGAAGCATTGGGCTGAACATCCTTATTGTCCCGTTGGAGAAGTCTGCCCGCCCCGCCTCGAATTCTTGCCGCCGATGCAACGCCGCCGCCTCAGCCCGATGGCACGCGCGGTGTTTGAATGCGCCTGGCCGATCGCTGACGGTCAACCGCCCATGCCACTGGTGTTTGCCTCGCGCCACGGCGAAACCACCCGCAATTTCGGACTGCTGCAATCGCTTGCCGCAAACGAACCGCTGTCGCCCACCGCGTTCGGCCTGTCGGTGCACAACGCCATTGCCGGACAGTGGTCGATCATACGCCGCGAAACCACCGAATCCGTCGCGCTGTCAGTCGAAGACGACGGATTGGAGCACGCCTTCCTGGAAGCCGGGCTGCTGCTGGCCGGCGGCCACACGGACGTGCTGGTGGTATTGGCCGAAGAACGGCCGCCCGCGCCGTACTCGCCCTGGATCGACGACGTGCCCTTTTCGTACGCCGCGGCCTTCCGCCTGCGCGCCGGCGCCGATTGGCGGCTGGAAACGGCGCCTGGCGCCGATGCGCCCCGGCCCGCCGCTGCCGGCGCGCCGCAACCCTGGCCCAACACCCTGAACCTGCTGCGCCACCTGGCGCTGCAAACCCCTACCTGGCGGCACGCGAACCGCGCCCGCCACTGGCTCTGGACCCGCTCGGCATGACGCCCTCCCCCATGACGCCCGCCCCGGCCCTGCCCCGCCAGGATTTCTGGCTTTGGCGCCTTATCGCCACCGGCCTGGCTTTCACCCTGTTCGGCCTGGGCGGGCTGCTGCTGCGCCTGGTGGTGTTTCCGCCGCAGCGTCTGATTCCCGGCAATGCGGCCGATCGCCAGCGCCGCGCGCGCTGGGCGCTGAACCGCACCTTCCGCTTCTTCATCCGCTTCATGGTGCGGGTGGGCATCCTGACCGTGGAATTCAAAGGCGCCGACCGCCTGGGCAAGCCGGGGCAGATGATCCTGGCCAACCACCCCTCGCTGCTCGACGTCGTGTTCCTGGTGGGCCACGTCAAGAACGCCAACTGCATCGTCAAGCATGGCCTGGCCACCAACCCGTTCACGCGCGGCCCCATCAGCAACGCCGGCTACATCACCAATGACGAAAGCTTCGACATGTTCGACCGCGCCGCCGAGGTGCTGCGCAATGGCGAAACGCTGATCGTCTTTCCCGAAGGCACCCGCACGCCGCCCGACCGCCTGCCGCAGTTCCACCGCGGCGCCTGCGCCATCGCCCTGCGCGGCGCGCGCGTGGTGACGCCGGTGGTCATCCGCATGAACCCGCGCAGCCTGACCAAAGGCGAGCCCTGGTACCGCATTCCGCCGTGCCGGATGCGCTATGTCATTCAGGTCGGCGACGACATCGATCCCGCAACATGGTCCAATGCGCACCCGCTGCCCATTGCCGGCCGCAAGATGAATGATTACCTGCACGCGTATTTCGAAGCCCAACTGACGCGTGACACGCCTTGCGGCGCTGCGGCGCCCCGCCCCGGGGCCGCCGCCGAAGCAGGCGCCGGCAAGCCTGACAACGAACGAGCCTGATAACGAACTAGCGCCAAAGGCGCCGCAAGTGGAGTCCCGCTGGATGAATCAACTGGAAACCGAGCTCAAGACGCTCGTCATCGAATCCCTGGGCCTGGAAGACATCGCCCCCGACGACATCGACCGCGAAGCCAGCCTGTTTGGCGACGGCCTGGGCCTGGACTCGGTGGATGCGCTGGAACTGGGCCTGGCGCTGCAAAAGCGCTATGGCATCGCCATCGACCCCGAAACGCGCAACATGCGCGAGCACTTCGCCAGCATTGCCAACCTGGCCGAATTCGTCGCGGCCCAGCGCCGCAACTGAAGGCAATGGAGTTGACTATGCAGACCCGCGACGAAATCTTCAACACGCTGCGCGACGCGCTGAGCGAATTGTTCGAAATCGACCCCGAGCGCATTACACCGCAGGCAAACCTGTACACCGACCTGGAAATCGACAGCATCGACGCCATCGACCTGATCGATCACGTGCGCCGCCAGACCGGCCGCAAGCTCGACGCCAACGACTTCCGCAGCGTACGCACGGTCGAAGACGTGGTGCAGGCCATGTGCAACAAGCAGGACACCGCCGCATGAGGCGTGGCCTGGCGCCCGCCCTGGTCGTGGCCGGCCTGGCCTACCCCTTCGTCGTGCATGCGACGCTGGGACGGGTCAGCGCGGCCTGGCTGGCGCTGCCGCTGGCCTTGCTGTGGCTGGCGCGCGGCCTGAGCCGCGGCGCCGACGCGCCGGGCGGACGCCTGCTGCCCCTGGCCGCGGTCGTGTTCTGCCTGGGGCTGGCCGTGTCCAATTCGCAAGACTGGCTGCGCTGGTACCCCGTAATGATCAACGCCATGTTGCTGGTCATCTTCGGCGCCAGTCTGCGCCAGGGCCGCCCCGTGATCGAACGCCTGGCGCGCCTGCGCCACCCCGACCTGCCCGCTGCCGGCGTGCGCTACACACGCAACGTCACGCGCGTCTGGTGCGGCTTTTTCGCGGTCAACGGCACCATCGCCGCGGCATTGGCGGCCTGGGGCCCCTGGAGCTGGTGGACCGCCTACAACGGCGCGATCAGCTACGCGCTGATGGGCCTTCTGATGGGTGGCGAATGGCTGCTGCGGCCCGCCGCGGCAAAGGGGGCCTGAGCGGTGACCTGGATTCCCCTGACGCATCTGTTGCTGCCGGCCGGCCACGCGCCGGTGGCCGATGAACCGCCCGTGACGCGGGCCGCTTTCGCCGCACAATGCCTGGCCGTGGCGGGGTCGCTCAAGGCGCGCGGCACGCGCCGCGCCGCGCTCTGGTTCGACGACGCGGCGGTCCTGGCCACCGCCTTGTTTGCCTGCTGGCGCGCGGGCGTCACCGCCGTCTTGCCCGGCGACGCGCGGCCGGAAACCTGCGCCCTGCTGGACACCACCGTCGATGCCTGGCTGACCGATACCGATCTGCCCCCCACGGCAGGCCGCTGCTGGCGCCTGGACATGCTGCACGATGCGCCGGCGCTGGCGCCCATCGCGCTGGACCCGGCGCAGCCGCTGGTACTGTGCACGTCGGGCTCCAGCGGCACGCCCAAGCACATCGAGAAAAGCTGGGGCCAACTGGCGCGTGAAGTCGACGCTCTGCAACGCCAATGGCCCGACGCCACCGGCCCGGTGCTGGGCAGCGTGTCCGCCCAGCACATGTACGGCCTGCCCTTCCGGGTGCTGTGGCCGCTGGCTGGCGGCCGCCTGATCGACCGCCGCCAGCGGCACTATCCTGAAGAACTGCAACAGGCCAGCCTGCGTCACCCCGCGTTCACCTGGATCGCCAGCCCCGCGCTGCTGCGCCGCCTGGGCGACCGGCTGGACTGGGCCCGGTTGCGCGGCCGCCTGGGCCGCATCTATTCATCGGGCGGCGCGTTGCCGCCCGAGGTCTCGGACGCCATCGGCCAGCACCTGGGCCTGCGCCCCACCGAGATCTACGGCAGCTCCGAAACCGGCGCCGTGGCCTGGCGCAGCGGCGCCGGCCCGTGGCAGCCCCTGCCTGGCGTGTCGGTCAGCCTGGACGCGCAAGGCGCGCTGCGCGTGGCCTCGCCCTGGGTCGAGGCCGCCGACGCACAAACGGCTGACGGCGCCGACCTCACACCGGGCGGCTTCCAACTGCTGGGACGCCTGGACCGCATCGTCAAGCTCGAAGAAAAGCGCATCGCCCTGCCCATGATCGAACAGGCGCTGGCGCGCCACGCCTTTGTCGCCGAGGCCCGCGTGGGCCGCAAGGCCGGCGCCACGCGCCTGACGGCGCTGGTGGCCTTGTCGGCCAGCGGCCTGCACGCGCTGCGCAACCAGGGCCGCGCCGCCGTGGTCGACGGGCTGCGCCAGCATCTGGCGGCGGGCCTGGAGTCGCTGGCCATTCCGCGCAGCTGGCGCCTGATGCGCCAGTTGCCCTGGAACGCCCAGGGCAAGATGCCGCAGACCGACTTCGACATCGCCGCCGGCGCGCGCCCGCTGCAACCGGTGGTAGCGGCCAATCTGCCGGCCGCCACCGCCGACGAACGCCGCTACCGCGTCGAGATTCCGTGCGACCTGGCC
>NZ_JAELTJ010001314.1 GCF_016428805.1 Achromobacter sp. ASV32 | reverse complement strand
CCCCCCCCCCCCCCCCCCCCCCCCCCCCCCCCCCCCCCCCCCCCCCCCCCCCCCCCCCCCCCCCCCCCCCCCCCCCCCCCCCCCCCCCCCCCCCCCCCCCCCCTTTTCAAGCAGAAGACGGCATCCGAGATCGGTTATTAGGTCTCGTGGGCTCGGAGATGTGTATAAGAGACAGGGTCCATACGGGGCATGACCTCGACGTCCTCCATGCCCGCCACCAGCAAGCGGGCGCGCTCGGCCTCCTGGTCGTTGCCGGCCAGCAGCTTGAGGGAGCAGCCGGCATCGCGCAGGCGCCGGAATAC
>NZ_JAELTJ010001313.1 GCF_016428805.1 Achromobacter sp. ASV32 | reverse complement strand
CCCCCCCCCCCCCCCCCCCCCCCCCCCCCCCCCCCCCCCCCCCCCCCCCCCCCCCCCCCCCCCCCCCCCCCCCCCCCCCCCCCCCCCCCCCCCCCCCCCCCCCTTTTCAAGCAGAAGCCGGCATACGAGATCGGTTATTAGGTCTCGTGGGCTCGGAGATGTGTATAAGAGACAGGTCGTACGCGGGCTTTTTCATCAATCTGTTCAATCTGATCCCGCTGTCGCCGTTCGACGGCGGGCGCATCACCGCCGTGCTTTCGCCGCGCATCTGGCTGGTGGGCGTGCCGATCCTGGTCGCGATG
>NZ_JAELTJ010001312.1 GCF_016428805.1 Achromobacter sp. ASV32 | reverse complement strand
CCCCCCCCCCCCCCCCCCCCCCCCCCCCCCCCCCCCCCCCCCCCCCCCCCCCCCCCCCCCCCCCCCCCCCCCCCCCCCCCCCCCCCCCCCCCCCCCCCCCCCTTTTTCAAGCAGAAGCCGGCATACGAGATCGGTTATTAGGTCTCGTGGGCTCGGAGATGTGTATAAGAGACAGGCCCAGGGGGGAGCCGTCGGTGAACGGCTTGAACGCGTAGCCGGCTTCCAGCGAGGCGCTCCACACGTTCGAACGGTAGTCGACCGATCCCAGTTCGCTGCTGATCTGGTTGTCGTAGCGGCCATAT
>NZ_JAELTJ010001311.1 GCF_016428805.1 Achromobacter sp. ASV32 | reverse complement strand
CTTGCTCGGACCTCCCGGCGCCGGCAAAGGCACTCAGGCCGCGTTTCTCACCCAGCACTTCGGCATTCCCCAGATTTCCACCGGCGACATGCTGCGCGCAGCGGTCAAGGCCGGCACGCCCCTGGGCCTGTCTCTTATACACATCTCCGAGCCCACGAGACCTAATAACCGATCTCGTATGCCGTCGTCTGCTTGAAAAGGGGGGGGGGGGGGGGGGGGGGGGGGGGGGGGGGGGGGGGGGGGGGGGGGGGGGGGGGGGGGGGGGGGGGGGGGGGGGGGGGGGGGGGGGGGGGGGGGGGGGG
>NZ_JAELTJ010001310.1 GCF_016428805.1 Achromobacter sp. ASV32 | reverse complement strand
CTTCCAGCGCTTGCTCCAGCGAGGAGCACACGGTCGGGATCTTGGCGTCTTCTTCCGGCGGCAGGTCGTACAGATTCTTGTCGGCGGGGTCGCCGGGGTGAATCTTGTTCTGCACGCCGTCCAGGCCCTGTCTCTTATACACATCTCCGAGCCCACGAGACCTAATAACCGATCTCGTATGCCGTCTTGTGCTTGAAAAAGGGGGGGGGGGGGGGGGGGGGGGGGGGGGGGGGGGGGGGGGGGGGGGGGGGGGGGGGGGGGGGGGGGGGGGGGGGGGGGGGGGGGGGGGGGGGGGGGGGGGG
>NZ_JAELTJ010001309.1 GCF_016428805.1 Achromobacter sp. ASV32 | reverse complement strand
CCCCCCCCCCCCCCCCCCCCCCCCCCCCCCCCCCCCCCCCCCCCCCCCCCCCCCCCCCCCCCCCCCCCCCCCCCCCCCCCCCCCCCCCCCCCCCCCCCCCCCCTTTTCAAGCCGAAGACGGCATACGAGATCGGTTATTAGGTCTCGTGGGCTCGGAGATGTGTATAAGAGACAGGGCCTACCTGGGCCTGCCGGCCCACACGGCGTTCGCCAACGGCGATATCCGCGTCGATGGCGGGGTGCGCACCGGCGACACCATCACGCCGTTCTACGACCCCATGATCGCCAAGCTGATCGTGCGC
>NZ_JAELTJ010001308.1 GCF_016428805.1 Achromobacter sp. ASV32 | reverse complement strand
CCCCCCCCCCCCCCCCCCCCCCCCCCCCCCCCCCCCCCCCCCCCCCCCCCCCCCCCCCCCCCCCCCCCCCCCCCCCCCCCCCCCCCCCCCCCCCCCCCCCCCCCCTTTTTCAAGCACAAGACGGCATCCGAGATCGGTTATTAGGTCTCGTGGGCTCGGAGATGTGTATAAGAGACAGGGCATGCCGCCCGCGGCCCGTTTGCATTGCCGCCGCGCTACAGCGCGGCCAGCGTCTCGTCCAGCGCCGCGACCAGCAGGTCGGCGTCGGCCAGGGAAAACGGCAACGGCGGACGGATCTTCA
>NZ_JAELTJ010000146.1 GCF_016428805.1 Achromobacter sp. ASV32 | reverse complement strand
CACACTAGAAGGCGCCTCGCATGAGTACCCAAATGAGTGGCTATCAAGGCGCGAAGCGCAGTCGTGGCCGCCCCCCGGCGAGCATTCGCAACGCTGAGAGGCGCCTTCTAGTGTGAACAGGCCCTAGGCCGCTAGCGCAATTGAAGTGGGCGGAACATTGCGCGCCCGTCCAGGTCCGCCATTTTTCCCCGCCGCGATGATTGATGATTTGCTTGAATTGGGCAAGCTGGTCAGCTTGGGCCTGGCGCTGATGCTGCCGCTGGCCAACCCGCTGACCTCGATGACCCTGCTGCTGTCCCTGGGCCAGCACATTCCCTACAAAGAGCGCGAACGCCAGATCCGGCAGGCCGCCTGCTATGTGGTGGGCATCATGCTGGTCACTTACTACGCCGGCGCCTGGATCATGGCCACGTTCGGCATCTCCATTCCCGGGCTGCGCATTGCGGGCGGCCTGATCGTGGCCAGCATCGGCTTCAGCATGCTGTTCCCATCGTCCACGGCCACGGATGAACGCGAGGCCGATGTGGCGGCCGATGTCGCGGTGCACCGGCAGGTGCCCAACATTGCCTTCGTGCCGCTGGCGCTGCCCGGCACCGCCGGCCCGGGCACCATCGCCATGATCATCAGCGCCGCCTCCACGGTGGGCGGCGAAACCGCCGGGCATTATCCGGCCTGGACCATCGCGGTCACGCCCATTATCGTGTTCGTCCTGCTGGGCCTGCTGTTCTGGGTCTGCCTGCGCTCGGCCGGGCGCATCGTCGCCTTGATCGGCAATACCGGCGTGGAAGCCATTTCCCGCGTCATGGGCTTTTTGCTGGTGTGCATGGCGGTGCAGTTTGTCATCAACGGCGTTCTGGAAATCGTGAGTCAACATGGCGCCGGCTCCTGACGCTGCGCGGCCGAGCCTGGCCAGGCGCTGCCTGCGGGCGCTGGGCCGGATCGCGCTGAGCCTGCTGATTGTGTTTGCCCTGGGCTGGGCCTGCCTGGCGCTGTGGTACCAGGGGCCGGCGGCCCTGTGGGGCAGGATCGTCCTGATGCTGTTGTGGGCCGCGCTGGGCCTGTATGCGCTGCTGCGCCTGTGGCACGGCGTTGGCCCGCTGCGGCGCCGGCCCGCGCTGTGGGCCTATCTGGTGGCGCTGGTGCTGCTGGCGGCCTGGTGGCAAGGCATCGCGCCGTCCAACGACCGGGTCTGGGCCGACGATGTCTCCAAGACGCTGCGCGGCAGCGTGGCCGGCCATATCGTCACGCTGGATAACGTGCGCGACTTCAAATGGCGCTCGGATACCGACTACACGCCCCGGTGGGAAACCCGTGTCTACGACCTGGATGCCTTGCAGTCGGTGGACATGGTGCTGTCCTATTGGGACGGCCCGGCCATCGCCCACACGCTGGTATCGTTCGGCTTTGCCGACGGCCGCCACGTCGTGTTCTCGGTCGAAATCCGCAAAGAGCGGGGCGAGCAATTCTCGGAATTGGGCGGGTTCTTCAAGCAGTTCGAACTCAGCGTGGTGGCTGCCGACGAGCGTGACGTGCTCTATGTGCGCGCCGGCCCACGCGCGGAAAACGTCTATATCTACCCGGTCAGGATGCCGCTGCCGGAGATGCGCGAGCTGTTCCTGTCGTACATGCGCACCGCCAACGAGCTGGCCGACACGCCGCGCTTCTATCACACCGTCACCGCCAACTGCACCACGCTGGTCTACCGCATGGTGCGGGCTATCGTGCCGGGCTTGCCGCTGGACTACCGCATCCTGCTGTCGGGCTATCTGCCCGAATACCTGTACGACCAGGGCGGGCTGGACACCAGCCTGCCGCTGCAGACCCTGCGCGAGCGCGGCTTCGTCGGCATTCCGCCGATCCTGGGCGAAGACTCGATCGGGTTCTCGCGCTCGATCCGTCGCCACCTGCGCGCCGGGCAGGCTGAGGGGAATCCATGATCTCGGGCCGTGCCATCTTGCTGATCTTGCTGCTGGCGCTGCTGGCATGCCTGGCGGTGCGTGCGCCGGGCGTGTGGCTCTATGACGCCATCGCCCGGCGTCTGCGGCGCGGTCAGTCGGCAGCGTCCGCGCCCGATGCGAATCGCCCGCCGGCCAAGTCCGGAGCCGCTTCCCGGGGCACGGAGCAGGTCCGTCAGCTGGGCTAGGACCTGTTCGCACTAAAGAAGCGCCTTCCAGTGTGAGCAGGCCCTTGGGCAGTCTGCCCGGGCGGGTCCGCTTGCGGATGGGGTCAGCCAGGGTAATGCCGGGCCAATCCCTGGCCGGCCAGCGAAATCACCGGCGGCAGCACGAAGGCCCATAGTCCGATGCTCGCGTGCAGCAGCGCGGCTGCGCCGCAACCCACCGCAAACGCCAGCACCGCGCGGCTCATGCGTGCCATGCGCTGCCTGCCGGCCTCGCTGCGCTCGCCGCGCGCGGCGTCCGCCAGGTCCAGCATGATCTGCGTGGTGGTGCCGGTCATCAGGGTTGAGGGCGGCGCGGCGCCCAGATGCACGCGGTGCACCGCATTCTGGATCGACATCGCCAGCACCAGCGTCATGCCGGTGGCGAACAGCCCCCAGGTGTCGCCGACCGGAAACGGCCCCCACGTCAGGGCGATTGCCGCCGCTACGCACAACAGCAGCGTCTTGACCGTCAGGAGCCGCATGAACACCGGCCGGCCCGCGTCGCGCCGCGACTGGCCGTAAAGCCGCGCCAGGAACACGCCCAGGCAGAACACCGGCAACGCCGCCAGCTTGGTCCACGCGCCTGCCGCGCCGTTGCCCAGCGCATAGCCGATGGTCACGAAGTTGCCGGTCACGTGCGCGGAAAACAGGCCGTGCAGCGCAATGAATCCCAGGGTGTCGACATAACCGCCGTTCAGGCTCAGCAGCAGGGGCAGGCGTTCATCGGCGGGCGCGGCGGGGGTGGGCATGGGCTTGTGGGTCCGGTGGCAAGGCGTGAAACGACGCGTGGATGATGGGGTTGTAGCGCAGTTCGGAGAGACCGGCCAGGCCGCGTGATGCCTGGGATAAGATAAGCGCCCGGACGCAAAGCCAGTCATCCAACATGCCTATTTTCCCGGCCACCGCCGACCATTGCCTGAATACCCTTGCGGCGTATGCGCGCCGTCGCCCGTTCTTGCGCGCCATGGCGGCCGCCGCGGCCCTGTCGCTATCCGCCTTGGCTGCTCCGGCCCGCGCCGAAGCCATCCTGGTGGTCGACCTGCTCGACATGGCACGCAATGGCGACCAGGCCGCGGCCCTGCTGGGCGTCATCGCGATTGACCGCAACGAAGAGCAGTCCGCCGAAAGCCCCGTCCAATCCGGCGCCTGCACCGGCCCCGTGCCGCAGGACATCAATACCGAGGGCCCTTGCTACGCGGTCGAGCTGCGCGACAGCCACCAGCAGATCTCCAATCTGCGCTCCGAGGTGGTGGCTCAATTGGGCAATACCGATTACCTGTTGCTGCGCTGGCGCACGTCGCCGGTGGGCAATGCGTCCGCCGCCGACGCCGGCGGCCGCTTCTTCCAGGCCAAGGTCGGCTACAACGGCTTCTATAACGGCAACCAGGACGAATTCTTCGATCTGAGCCGCCTGCCCGGCGAGCTGGATCCGAATCGCCCTTATGCCTTTCTGCGGCAGTACTACGACGATCGCCTGAACCAGATCTACCGCCACACCCTGGCGGCCCCTGCGATGCGCGCCGACGACGCCGACGCGCTGCGCCAGGCGCAACGCGAATGGCTCAAGAAAACCCAAAGCGTGTGCGGCGCCCCGGAGATGGCCGAACCCGAGACCCACGACCGCTGCGTGGCCGAGCGCAGTGCGCAGCGCGTCTGGGAAATCAAGGCGTTGCGGCTGAAGTGGGGCGTGGCGCAGGACTTGACCTAGCGCGGATGGGGCTGGCCGCGCGGGGGATCGCCGGGGCCGGGCCGGGATAAATGTGTGAATGCTGTTACGCCGCGTTTCCATCGGCCGTGCGGCGCGACCACGGCCTGGCGGCCATTGATAGACTGCGGGCATGGGGGTGGCGTCGATGCTGCGCGACCACGTCCTTGCACGGAGAACCATCATGAGCACTTGGATATTGGCTTGCACCGTTGCCGCCGTGGCCGCGGTCGCCGGCGGCGTGCTGATGCATCATCCGGGCGCGGTCTTCTACGACATCGTCGCAACCAGGCTCAGGCGTCAGCCGTCTGCCCGGCCTGGCGCGGCGCCGCCGCAACCGTCCTCCCGCCCGGGCATCGCGCCGCCCATGCCGGCCGCCAGGCTGCATAACCTGCTGCGGTAATGCGGGCCCCGGCGCGCTTGCGCCCACTGCCGCGGGATTTCACGCCGATTGCGCCAAAAACAAAAAAGCCCTGGACGCAGGTCCAAGGCTTTTCTGTCTGGAATTTGGTGGAGCGGAGGAGGATCGAACTCCCGACCTTCGCATTGCGAACGCGACGCTCTCCCAGCTGAGCTACCGCCCCAATCAAGCAAGACCAAAACTATACAGGAATGTTCACGGGGCGCGCAAGCGGGCGACCCGCGATATTTTCTTCGGTTTTTGATCAATCAAAGGCCAGCGTCGCCACGACCGGCGCGTGGTCGGACGGCTGCTCGTTGCGGCGCGGTTCCTTGTCGATGACGCAGGCCGTGCAGCGCTTGACCAGCGGGGCCGACAGCAGGATGTGGTCGATCCGCAGGCCGGCGTTGCGGCGGAAGGCGAACTGGCGGTAGTCCCACCAGGAAAACGACTTCTCGGGCTGCTCGAACAGGCGGAAGGAATCGGCCAGCCCCAGGTCGATCAGCTGATTCAGCGCCTGGCGTTCGGGCTCGGACACCAGCACCTGGCCTTCCCATTTTTCGGGGTTATGCACGTCTTCGTCGGCCGGGGCGACGTTGTAGTCGCCCAGCACCGCCAGGCGGGGGTACTGCTTGATCTCTTCGGCCAGCCAGGCGTGCATGGCCGCGAACCATTCCAGCTTGTAGGCATACTTGTCCGAGCCCACCGTCTGGCCGTTGGGGCAGTACGCGCAGACCACGCGCACCTCGCCCTCGGGGCTGGGGAAGGTCAGCGCCAGCACGCGTTGCTGGGGGTCTTCGTAGCCCGGAATGTTGCGGACCATGGACGTGCCCGGCATGCGCGACACGATAGCCACGCCGTTATACGTCTTCTGGCCCGCCCAGACGGCGTGGTAGCCGGCTTCCTGGAAGGCCGCTTGCGGGAACTTGTCGTCGGTGAGCTTCAGTTCCTGGATGCACAGCACGTCGACGGGATTGGCGGCCAGCCAGTCCAGCACCTGGGGCAGGCGCACATTCAGGGAGTTGACGTTCCAGGTGGCTAATTTCATGATGTTCGTAGACCGTTCATTGATGCGGCTTTCAGCGGCACTGCCTTCCAGAATCCCGGTCTAGCTACGCATCTGGCTATGCATCCGGGGCGCGGTTGGCTGACGCCAGGGATAGGGCCAGATGATACCGCGCCCGCGCCGGGCGGCTTTATCCTTTCACCAAGCCACCATCCACGATCAGGTTCTGCCCCGTCACCGCGCGCGACCACGGGCTGGCGAAGAACAGCACCGCGTCGGCGAACTGGTCCGGCGTGGTCACTTCGCGTAGCGGCGTGCCGGCGGCGATCATGTCGAACACGGCGTCCGGCGTGGCGGCCGACGCGTCGGTGGTGCGCAAGAGGCCGCCGGACACCATGTTGACGGTGATGCCGTCCGCGCCCAGCTCGTGCGACAGGGTGCGCGTGAAGGCGAGCAGGGCGGCCTTGGCGGCGGTGTAGTCGTGGTAGGGCACCACCGGGTTCTGGACCAGGTTGGTGCCCACGTTGATGATGCGGCCGCCGCCGGCGGCGCGCATCAGCGGCAGCACGGCCTGGGTGGTGTTCAGGGCGGCGCGCACGCTGCCTTCGAGCTGCGCCTGCATCTGCGCCCAGTTCAGGATGTCGGCGTGCGGACGGGCATCGCCATTGAACTGGAAGGCGGGCAGGGCATTGTTGACCACCGTGCTGACGGGCCGGCCAAAGTGCTGGCTGGCGCGAGCCACCATGGCGGCCACCGCATCGGCGTCGCGCACATCGGCCTGCACGGCCAGCGCGCGGTCCGGGGCGCTGGCGGCCAGTTCGCGGGCCTGGGCCTCGCTGTGCAGATAGTTGACGACGACGCAGGCGCCTTCACGCAGGAAAGCGCGGGCGATGGCCGCGCCGAGGCCGCGGCTGGCGCCGGTGACGATGACGAGTTGCTGGTTCAGGTTCAAGACGGGACGTTGCATGGGGCGCGTGGCGCGTCAAGACGCGCGGATTCGTTCGGGATCGGCGCCGTCCGCCGGAGGCCCGGCGGGGCGGCGTGCGGGCAAGGCGGTGGCGCAGGTTCAGTGTTCCGAGCCGCTATTGAGCATACGGCTGCGGGCCTTTTCGATGTGGGCGAGCATGATGTGGCGGGCGCCGTCGGCGTCCTGTTGCTGGATCAGGCGGTAGATCTGGCGGTGTTCGTCGATGGCGGCGCGGGTGCGTTTCCAGGGTTCGCTGTGGACCAGGTGGCGCATCACGTTGACCGCGTGGCTGACGTCGTATTCCAGCGACTTGAGCACCTGCACGAAGCGCTGGTTGCCGGTGGCCGTGGCAATGGCACGGTGAAAACCGTAGTCGTAGTGGTGGGCGATGGCGCCGGCAGCGTCGGCGGCTTCGTAGCCCGTCAGCATGCGGTCCATTTCATGCAGGTCTTCGTCGGTGCGGCGCAGGGCGGCCAGGTAGGCGCATTCGGGTTCGATGATCCGGCGCAGTTCCAGTCCTTCCAGGATGTGGCCGACCCGCCGGGCCGGGTCCACGGCGGGGATGCCGCCCATCAGGTCGGGCTTGGCGCGCACATAGCTGCCGGACCCGCGGATCGACTCGACCAGCTGGTCTTCGCGCAGCCGGTCCAGCGCCTGGCGCACGACGGGGCGCGACACCTCGAACAATGCGGCCAGTTCCAGCTCGGTCGGCAGCTTGGCGCCGGGCGCGATCTTGCCGGTGGCGATGGCGTAGAACAGGCTTTCGTAGACGCGCTCGGCGAAGCGCTCGGCGCGCACATAGCCCAGGCCCGACGCCACTTCCGCCAGCACATCCAGTTCGGGTCGCGGCCGGCTGGCCGCGAGCAGCAGCTTGTCCAGCTGCGGGTCACGCACATTGCTCATCGCTAGGCTCCGCCGGTCTGGCCGGCAGGTTTGTTATTCATCATGACAAATCGGTCGGGCAGCAGGGATATCGCAAGGGAGCCGAATAACTAGGGATTTCCCCAGGGTGGCCCGAAATATCCTGAAGCTTGGGACGAAAGGTGTCAATTCAATTGACAAGTTGGGGAGGGCTCCCGTACCTTGCTTTGAACCTTACACTTTACCGCGCACATCGTGACTCAGAAGAACTTTATCGCCAATCAATGGGTGGCCGCCGCCACCGGTGAAACCATTGCCGTCCTGAACCCTTCCGATGGCAAGCCCTTCGACGCCATCGCGCGCTCGGGCGAGGCGGACGTGGACCGCGCGGTGCAGGCCGCGCGCCAGGCCTTCGAGGGCGAGTGGGGCCAGATGGCGCCCGCCGCGCGCAGCCGCCTGTTGATGCGCATTGCCTTTGCGCTGCTGGAACGCCAGGAAGAGCTGGCGCAACTGGAGTCGGCCGACGCCGGCAAGCCGATCAAGCAGGCGCGCGCCGACGCGGCTGCCGTGGCCCGCTATTTCGAGTTCTACGCCGGCGCGGTGGACAAGCTGCACGGCGAGACCATTCCCTACACCCCGGGCTTTACCGTGCTGACCGTGCGCGAGGCGCACGGCGTGACGGGCCATATCGTGCCCTGGAACTACCCGCTGCAGATCTTCGGCCGCAGCGTGGGCGCGGCGCTGGCCGCGGGCAACGCCTGCGTCGTCAAGCCGGCCGAAGACGCCTGCCTGTCGCTGCTCAAGGTTGCCGAGATTGCCGCCGAAGTCGGGCTGCCGCCGGGCGCGCTGAACATCTGCACGGGTTATGGCCACGAGGCCGGCGCGGCGCTGTCGGCGCATCCGGGCATCGACCACATTTCGTTCACCGGTTCGCCGCAGACGGGCAAGCTGGTGGCGCACGCCGCGGCCGACAACCACGTCCCGGTCACGCTGGAACTGGGCGGCAAGTCGCCGCAGATCGTGTTCGACGACGCAGACCTGGACGCCGCCATGCCGGTGCTGCTGGCCGCCATCATCCAGAACGCCGGGCAGACCTGCTCGGCTGGCAGCCGCGTGCTGATCCAGCGCGGCGTCTACGAAAAAGTGCTGGCGCGTCTGGCCGACGCGTTCTCGGCCACGGTGACCGGCCCGGCCGCGCAGGACCTGGACGTCGGGCCGCTGATCAGCGCTCGCCAGCACGACCGCGTGCGCGGCTTTTTGGCCGAGGCCGAAGCCGAAGGCCTGAAAGTCGCCGCGCGCGGCAAGCTCAAGGACGGCGCGCCCGATACCGGGTTCTACCAGACGCCGGTGCTGTTCCGCGACGTGCCGCCCAACAGCCGCCTGGCGCAGGAAGAGGTCTTTGGCCCCGTCCTGGCCGCGATGGTGTTCGACACCGAGGAACAAGCCCTGGAAATCGCCAACGGCACGCTCTACGGCCTGGTGGCGGGCGTCTGGACCCGCGACGGCGCCCGTCAGCTGCGGCTGGCGCGCAAACTGCGCGCCGGCCAGGTGTTCGTCAACAACTACGGCGCCGGCGGCGGCGTGGAATTGCCTTTCGGCGGTTCGCGCCAATCGGGCTACGGCCGTGAAAAGGGCTTCGAGGCGCTGTATGGCTTCACCACCCTGAAGACCATCGCCATCCGCCACTGATCCGGCGGCGGCCGGGCGCCACGCGCCGTCGCGAGCAGGCGCCCGGTGGCAAAATATCGGTTAACTTTGATGCTTTGCCAGGGGCGCTGCGCCCCGTATCCAGGATCAGCATGTTCACCGGTATTGTTCAAGGCACCGCGAAGATCGCGAAAATCGCCGACCGCGACGGCCTGCGCACGTTTACGCTGGCGTTTCCCGATGGGTTTTGCAAGGACCTGGCCATTGGCGCCAGCGTCTCGACGGACGGCGTCTGCCTGACCGTCACGGAAATCCTCGACGCCAATCAGGCCACCTTCGACGTCATGCTGCAAAGCCTGGCCATCACCACGCTGGGCAGCTACCGGGAAGGCGATCGCGCCAACGTCGAACGCGCCGCGAAAGACGGCGCCGAGATCGGCGGCCACCCGCTGTCGGGCCATGTGGATTTCACGTCCGAAGTCGTGATGGTGAAGTCTTCGGACACCAATCGCCTGATGCGTTTTTCCATCCCCGAGGCGTTCCGCAAGTACGTCTTCGCCAAGGGCTACATCGCCATCAACGGCGCCAGCCTGACCGTGTCGGAAGTGAACCGCGCCGAAGGCTGGTTCGAGGTCTGGCTGATTCCCGAAACCCGCCGCATGACGGTGTTCGAAGACAAGCAGGTGGGCGATTCGGTCAACATCGAAATCGAACGCAGCACCCAGGTGGTGGTGGACACCGTGCGCGAAACCGTCCAGGAAAGCCTGGGCCGCCTGCAGCCGTTGCTGGAGGCCATCCTGAAAGAAAAAGGGCTGACGCTGGAAGACTTCGTCAGCCCGCAAGGCAAGCTCAAGTAACTCGGGCAATGCGCGGCGCGGCGGGCAGCCATGCCGCTTGCCGCGCCCGCTCGCTTACCCGGTAAACGCCGGTCCCAGCGGCTTGACGCGGATGCCCGGCTGCAGCCGCGTCCAGGGCAGGTCGGCGGGGTCGGCCTGCATCGGCCCCGGCGCCTTGGCCACCAGCACTTCGTGCGCGATCGGCTGGAAGTCGGCGCGAAAGTGCACCGAACTCTTCACCACCAGGATGGCCATTTCCTCGGGCTGCACGCCGCCCACGCGGAACAGGTTGCGATCCAGCATCTGCGTCTTGGTGGCGCTGACCACTACGCGCACGCCACCCAGCCGCAGGCCGGCCACCGCTTCCAGGTCGACGTCCATGCCATGCATCATCGGGCCGTCAAAGCGCAGCTTGCCGGGCGATAGCGTTTCGACCACGAATTCGCCTTCGAAGGGCGCATCGCCCGCCACGCCGGACTGGCCGCCCAGGCGCAGCCGGACGGTGTTGCCCACGCCCGCGGCGGTGGCCTGGCGCACGGCTTCAGGGTCGTAGAGCAGCCCCAGCGCGGCGTTCTGCGCATCCGCGTCCACCAGCGCGCGCAGCATGCCGGTGGTGTTGGCATCGCCGCCCGCGCCCGGGTTGTCCTGAGTGTCGGCGATGACCACGGGCCGGGACGCGCCGGCCGCCAGCGCCTGCGCCCGCTTGACGGCGTCGGCGGGGGCCAGAAAGTCCGGCGACCACTGCGGTTCCAGTTCCAGCACGCGCTGGTACAGCGCTTCGGTCACGCCTTCGACCGCGGCGGCGTCGGTGCCATAGGCCCAGACCACGGGCCCGCATTCCGGAAAGTCCGCCGCCGGAAAGCCCGGTGCGAACGAAATCGATGCCACGCCCGGCGTCTGCTCCAGGCGCGCCAGTTCCTCATACACGCCCTGCGATGGCTGCAGCAGCGTGCACATGCCGTTGATGGGGATCAGGAAGGGCAGGCGGCGCTCGGCCCGTACCCACTTGCTGCCTGCCGCGATACGCGCGGCCAGCAGGCGCGCGGCATGTTTGCCGGTGTCGGCCATGTCCACGTGGGGATAGGTGCGAAATGCCGCCAGGCCATCGGCCTCTTGCAGCATCTGCGCAGTGACGTTGGCGTGCAGGTCCAGACTGGCCACCACCGGCAGGCCCGGGCCCGCCACGGCGCGCACGCGCGCCAGCAGCTCGCCTTCGCCGTCGTCCAGGTGCTCGGCCACCATGGCGCCATGCAGGTCCAGATAGATGGCGTCGTAGCCGCCGGCGCGCGCGGCGTCGACGATCTCGCCGGCGATGCGCTCGTAAGCGTCGCGGGTGACGTGGGCCGACGGGCTGGCGCCGGCCCAGATCACCGTGCTGACGCTGTGGCCGTCGGCCAGCGCGGCGTTGATGAAGCCGCCCGCAGGGATGTTGACCTCGCGCAGCGCCAGCACGTCTTGCCCGCGCACCATGGCCGGAAAGCCCTCGCCACGCACGAAGTTCTCGTAGGCGGCCTTGGAAGGCGCGAAAGTATTGGTTTCATGCTGGAAGCCAGCCACCAGGATATGCATGATCGATTCCTAGATTCGTCAGGCGCGCGCGGGCGCGGATTGTGGAGGGCGGTTCACGAGCAGCAGCAGGGCGCCGGCCACCAGCAACGCGGAGATCACGTACAGGCCGCCGGCCAGGCTGCCGGTGGCCTGTTTGGACCAGCCGATGATGGATGGGCTGAGAAAGCCGCCCAGCAGGCCGATGCTGTTGATCAACGCGATGCCGCCGGCCGCGGCCTCGCCTTGCAGGTACTGCGACGGGATGGCCCAGAATACCGTGTATGCCGCCCACATGAACCCCGTGGCCAGCGTGATGGCCGTCAGGGATAGCGCGAATTGCGTCGGCGCGGCAGTGGCCACGCACAGAGCAATGCCCGCCAGCAGCGCGGGCGCCAGCGTGTGCCAGCGGCGCTCGCGGCGGCGGTCCGAACTGCGCGCGAATGCCAGCATGAAGATGGCCGCGGCCACATACGGAATCGCCGAATACAGGCCGATCTCCATGGTGTCCTGCACCCCCGCCAGCTTGAGCAGGGTGGGCAGCCAGAAGCTCACGGCGTAAATGCCGCAGATCAGGCAGAAGTAGGTCAGCGCCATGCCGTAGATGGCCGGGTCGCGCAGCACCTGGGCAAAGGCATGCTTCTTCTTCGCGCCGCGGCTTTCCAGGTCGGCCGCGAGCAGGGCCTTTTCGTCGGCGCTGAGCCAGCGGGCGTCGGCCGGCTTGTCGTCCAGGAAGCGAAAGGCGATGACGCCCAGCAGCACGCAGGGCAGGCCTTCGAGCAGGAACATCCATTGCCAGCCATCCAGTCCGTGCGCGCCGGAAAACGCCGTCATGATCCAGGCCGATACCGGCCCGCCGACGATGCCGCCGATGGGGCCGGCCAGCATCACCACGGCCATCACGCCGGCCATGCGCGACTGCGAATACCAGTAGGTCAGGTAGAAGATCATGCCGGGCGCGAAGCCGGCCTCGAACACGCCCAGCATGAAGCGCAGGACGTAGAAGCTCCATTCGCCCTGCACGAACAGCATCGAGGCCGACGTCAGGCCCCACAGCACCATGATGCGGCTGATGGTGCGGCGCGCGCCGATGCGGGTCAGCAGCAGGTTGCTGGGCACCTCGAACATGACGTAGCCCAGGAAGAAGATCCCGGCGCCCAGGCCGTAGACGGCATCCGAGATGCCGATGTCCTGCTGCATCTGCAGCTTGGCAAAGCCGATGTTGATGCGGTCCAGGTAGGCGAACACATAACAGAGCAGCAGGAACGGCAGCAGGCGCCACGTGATCTTGCGGTAAAGCGGGGCCAGGCGCGGATCGGCGCCTGGTGTGGCCTGTTGGGGCATGGTCGGGTCTCCTCGCGCGGATCTGCGCCCGCGGCGGCTGAAATAGGGTGTGGCGGGCCCGGGCGGGTCCGCGCGGCGTCCATATTGCGAGAGCCGGATGTTCTAAACAATGACTGGGGTGATAAATTATCGTTGCCTTCAAGGCAACACAGTGGCCGTCGCGGCTGGCCGCGAGTTCGGCCACCCGATCGGCTGCTCGACAGGGCCACACATAGAACAGGACGCAGCGAAGGACGGTTCGCGGCCGAGGGCGGCGGGGGCGCCGTCCCCGGCCGCCTCGCCTGCGACGCGTCAGACGGGGAAACACCATGCAGGAAATCAGCCAGACGCGCCTGAAGTACTTCAACGAGGTCGTTGCCTGCGGTTCGATCCGCGGGGCGGCGGACAAGCTGGGCACCGCGCCGTCGGTCATCAGCCGCCAGATCCAGCTGCTGGAAAAGGAACTGGGCGTGGCGCTGTTCGAGCGGCGCTCGCGCGGGCTCACGCCCACCGAGGCCGCCGATATGCTGCTGGAATACCATCGCGGTTGCCGCGCGCAGCAGGAACACCTGAACACGCGGCTGCAGGAATTGCGCGGCATGCGTCGCGGCAACGTGCACCTGATGATCAGCGAGGGCTTCATCGACAGCCTGATGGAGCACGTGGTCGGGCCGTTCTGCATCGAGCATCCGCAGATCAACATCAGCGTCAATGTGGGGTCGGTGAACGAGGTGGTCGAGGCGGTGGCCACCGATGCCGCGCACATCGGCCTGGCCTACAACCCGCCGGTGGATCCGCGCTTGCGTTGCCGCCTCAGCCGCAAGCATCCCGTCTGCCTGCTGGCGGCGCGGGGACATGCGCTGGCCCGGCATCGCGCGCCGCTGACCATCGCCGACATCCTGCCGTATCCGTTCGCGTTGATGTCCGCGCCCTATGGGCTGCGCCAGGCGGTGGACCTGCTGGAGTTCACCGAACGCATCCACCTGACGCCCAGCCTGACCACCAATTCGCTGCGCGTGCTCAAGCAGTACGCCATGAGCGGGGCGGGCGTGACGCTGATGCCCAGCCTGGGGGTGCATCATGAATTGGCCAGCGGCGAATTGGTCGCGTTGCCGATCGCCCATCCGATCCTGAGCGGGCCGGAATGCCAGATGCTGCTGCGTCTGGGGCGGCCGTTGTCGTCGGCGGCCAA
>NZ_JAELTJ010001307.1 GCF_016428805.1 Achromobacter sp. ASV32 | reverse complement strand
CCCCCCCCCCCCCCCCCCCCCCCCCCCCCCCCCCCCCCCCCCCCCCCCCCCCCCCCCCCCCCCCCCCCCCCCCCCCCCCCCCCCCCCCCCCCCCCCCCCCCCCCCACCCCCCCCCCCCCCCCCCACACCCCCACAACCGCATCGTCGTCGGCAGCGTCAGATGTGTATAAGAGACAGGGCCTGCGTCACCGCGTTGCTGGCGCTGTACAACTTCCGGGCGTCCGACTTTGCCGACGATGCCCTGCCGCTGCAAGGTGAGCGCTGGGGCATGGACCTGTTCCATCCCCAAGCACTCAAGGACATG
>NZ_JAELTJ010001306.1 GCF_016428805.1 Achromobacter sp. ASV32 | reverse complement strand
GCCCGCCAGGTGGCGGCGATCTCGCACACGCTGGAACATCACTGAACCGCGGGCGCCCTGGCGCGGCGCCATCGGTCGCTGCGTCGCGGATTCGCGCACCGCTGGCGCGGCACGCAGCCTCAGGCCTGTCTCTTATACACATCTCCGAGCCCACGAGACCTAATAACCGATCTCGTTTGCCGTCTTCTGCTTGGAAAGGGGGGGGGGGGGGGGGGGGGGGGGGGGGGGGGGGGGGGGGGGGGGGGGGGGGGGGGGGGGGGGGGGGGGGGGGGGGGGGGGGGGGGGGGGGGGGGGGGGGGGGGGG
>NZ_JAELTJ010001305.1 GCF_016428805.1 Achromobacter sp. ASV32 | reverse complement strand
CCCCCCCCCCCCCCCCCCCCCCCCCCCCCCCCCCCCCCCCCCCCCCCCCCCCCCCCCCCCCCCCCCCCCCCCCCCCCCCCCCCCCCCCCCCCCCCCCCCCCCCCCTTTTTCACGCAGAAGACGGCAAACGCGATCGGTTATTAGGTCTCGTGGGCTCGGAGATGTGTATAAGAGACAGGTGTCGCCGTGCAGCAGCAGGTCCAGGTCCAGCGTGCGTGGGGCATTCCTGTACGGGCGTTCGCGGCCATGGCGCTGTTCCAGCGCCTGCAGCAGGTCCAGCAGGGCCAGTGGGGCCAGCGTGGTG
>NZ_JAELTJ010001304.1 GCF_016428805.1 Achromobacter sp. ASV32 | reverse complement strand
CCCCCCCCCCCCCCCCCCCCCCCCCCCCCCCCCCCCCCCCCCCCCCCCCCCCCCCCCCCCCCCCCCCCCCCCCCCCCCCCCCCCCCCCCCCCCCCCCCCCCCCCCCTTTCCAAGCAGAAGACGGCATCCGAGATCGGTTATTAGGTCTCGTGGGCTCGGAGATGTGTATAAGAGACAGGCCGTGAACGGTACACGGCGCGCAGCGTGCCGTCGGCATTCAGGCTGCGCACGACTGCCCCTGCCGTGCCCGCGCGCAGATCGATGGTGCGCAGCAATTGGCCGTCGGCATTGCGCACGAAGTGGA
>NZ_JAELTJ010001303.1 GCF_016428805.1 Achromobacter sp. ASV32 | reverse complement strand
CTGGCGCACGGCTTGCACGGTGGGGTAGTCGTCGGGATGAATGTCCGCGGAGCGCAACTCGGCGGCGTGGGTCGCGGGGATCAGCGTCAGCAAGGCAGCCGCCGCCAGGAAGGCGCGGGTCAGGGTCTGTCTCTTATACACATCTCCGAGCCCACGAGACCTAATAACCGATCTCGGATGCCGTCTTCGGCTTGAAAAGGGGGGGGGGGGGGGGGGGGGGGGGGGGGGGGGGGGGGGGGGGGGGGGGGGGGGGGGGGGGGGGGGGGGGGGGGGGGGGGGGGGGGGGGGGGGGGGGGGGGGGGGG
>NZ_JAELTJ010001302.1 GCF_016428805.1 Achromobacter sp. ASV32 | reverse complement strand
CCCCCCCCCCCCCCCCCCCCCCCCCCCCCCCCCCCCCCCCCCCCCCCCCCCCCCCCCCCCCCCCCCCCCCCCCCCCCCCCCCCCCCCCCCCCCCCCCCCCCCCCCCTTTCCAAGCCGAAGACGGCATACGAGATCGGTTATTAGGTCTCGTGGGCTCGGAGATGTGTATAAGAGACAGGGATTGGTGTTGCTGCCTTCCAGCACGCCCGACAGGACGCGCAGGCTGGGGTCGGCCGGCGTCGGCGGCGCGGGCTGGCCATTGACCGGCGCCAGGCGGAACACGCCATCATCGCCATGCACCAGT
>NZ_JAELTJ010001301.1 GCF_016428805.1 Achromobacter sp. ASV32 | reverse complement strand
CCCCCCCCCCCCCCCCCCCCCCCCCCCCCCCCCCCCCCCCCCCCCCCCCCCCCCCCCCCCCCCCCCCCCCCCCCCCCCCCCCCCCCCCCCCCCCCCCCCCCCCCCCTTTTCACCCAGAAGACGGCATCCGAGATCGGTTATTAGGTCTCGTGGGCTCGGAGATGTGTATAAGAGACAGGCGCGCCGTTTTCATGGGCAATGCGGGCCATGCGCTCGAAGTCGATATGCAGGGCGTAGGCGGATGCGCCGGCCACGATCAGCTTGGGCTTGTGCTCGCGGGCCAGTTGCTCGACCTGGGCGTAGTT
>NZ_JAELTJ010001300.1 GCF_016428805.1 Achromobacter sp. ASV32 | reverse complement strand
TACCTGTTCGCCTTCGATGAAGGCCGCCGGCAGTACGATCGCGACGTCGTGGTGGCGCGCTACTTCTTTGCCAAGGCCGGCGGTGGCGTGGACGAAGATGCCGGCACGGGGTCGGCCTGCGCCAACCCTGTCTCTTATACACATCTCCGAGCCCACGAGACCTAATAACCGATCTCGGATGCCGTCTTCTGCGTGGAAAGGGGGGGGGGGGGGGGGGGGGGGGGGGGGGGGGGGGGGGGGGGGGGGGGGGGGGGGGGGGGGGGGGGGGGGGGGGGGGGGGGGGGGGGGGGGGGGGGGGGGGGGGG
>NZ_JAELTJ010001299.1 GCF_016428805.1 Achromobacter sp. ASV32 | reverse complement strand
CCCCCCCCCCCCCCCCCCCCCCCCCCCCCCCCCCCCCCCCCCCCCCCCCCCCCCCCCCCCCCCCCCCCCCCCCCCCCCCCCCCCCCCCCCCCCCCCCCCCCCCCCCTTTTTCAAGCAGAAGCCGGCAAACGAGATCGGTTATTAGGTCTCGTGGGCTCGGAGATGTGTATAAGAGACAGCGGCTACACCATCCTCATGATCGAGCACGATATGCGCTTCGTCATGGGCCTGTGCGAGCGCATCGCGGTGCTGAACTTCGGCAAGATCATCGCTTGCGGCGGACCCGAAGAGATCCGCAACAACGA
>NZ_JAELTJ010001298.1 GCF_016428805.1 Achromobacter sp. ASV32 | reverse complement strand
ATGTCAGGCCCCCGATTGGTTGAAGACCGCGCCGTACCTGCGCTCGATGATGCGATTGGCCGACAGCAGCACCACGACGGTGGCCACCAGCAGCACCACGGCCAGCGCCGCGCCCAGCGGCCAGTTCCTGTCTCTTATACACATCTCCGAGCCCACGAGACCTAATAACCGATCTCGGATGCCGTCTTCGGCTTGGAAAGGGGGGGGGGGGGGGGGGGGGGGGGGGGGGGGGGGGGGGGGGGGGGGGGGGGGGGGGGGGGGGGGGGGGGGGGGGGGGGGGGGGGGGGGGGGGGGGGGGGGGGGGG
>NZ_JAELTJ010000145.1 GCF_016428805.1 Achromobacter sp. ASV32 | reverse complement strand
CAGCAGGCCCATCGCGGCGGCGCAGCACGCCATCAGCACCACGAACAGCATGAAGCCCGGCCAGCTCTTGGGCAGCGTGATGAGATCGAGCGCATGGCCGGCGCTGATCAGCACCACGAACACCACCAGGTACACCGACACGTACAGCAGCGCCTGCACCAGCGCGCACATCAAGGGCGACACACCCTGGAAGTTCAACAGGCCGCGCGCCGACACATAGGCGGTGCTGCTGCGGAAGATGATCTGGCGGAACATGATCCAGGTCGTCGCGCCCAGCAGCGAGAACGTCTGCACGTCCATCCCCAGGATGTAGTGCGTGCCCATCAGGATGTACAGCGACGAAATCAACGTCAGCAGCACCACCGGCCCTACCAGCGCCCATAGCAGCGCGATCCGGCTTTCGCCATGCATCACGTTCAGCTGGTAGACGAACAGCGCCAGCAGCGTGCGTCCGCCCGGCCAGCCGCGGCCGATGATGCGCGGGTGATGCCCGGCATGCAGGCCGCGCAGGCGCTCCTGCAGGATCGCCAGGTCGCCCGCTTCGCCCGCAGGCAGCGCCATTTCCAGCGGGACGTCGTCCCGCGAGGCCTGGCGCCGCGCATCGCGTGCCTCATCCTGTTTGCGCCGCTGCACGCGCCGCGCATGCGCCTCGGCCAGGCGCCGGTCTTCCGCCACCAGCCGGGCGGGCATGTAACCGGGCGCAAAGACCTCGATGCCCGCGCGGATGTCCTGCTCCAGCAGGCGCACGATGATGCGCAGGCGCCGCCGGGAAAAATCCGCCAGCGCCTCATCGACCTTGCCGCGCTCGATCTCTGCTTCCAGTTCGGCCTGCACGGCCTCGTAGACCGCCCGCCGGGCGGCCACGGAATCATGCGGCTCGCCCTGCAGGCGCGCCAGCAAGGGCTTGAACAGCACGGCCGGCTCGGCCTCGGCCTCGAACAACTTGGCGGGGTCCAGGCGCCAGGCATCGACGCCCGATCCCACCGCGTAACGACTGTCTTTCTTCCGCGCGCGCCAACCCTTGATCCGATCCTCGTTACTCATCGACACGCTACTGGCTGACGCCCGTCGAAGAGCCGCCGGAATTCGAATCGATGGCTCGCGTGGCGCTGAAGCCGGCGCTCATGGTCACGCGGAAGGCGGACAGCACCTTCTGCACCTGCGTGAACGGCGCATCCGAGATATAGATCGCCTGCCCCTCGCGAACGGTGAATTCGCGGGCCAGCGCCACCTGTTCCGGGCGAGTGAGATCGAACTGGTACACCACGGGCAGCAGATCCGGCTTGCCTTCCGCCCCCGCCTGCGCGGGCGTGAACAGGAAGACCGAGCGCGGGTCCGCCGTCTGGTCATCCAGGCCCTTGGCATCGGCCAGCGCGTCCAGCACGCTGTAGTTGCGCTTGCTGATGGCCACGCGGCCCTGGTTGCCCGCCGCGCCCAGCACCGTCAGGAACTCGCGCGACTCGTACGCGGTAATGACGTCACCGGCACGCAGCAGGATGTCGTTGTTCTGGTTGCGGTAGATGTCCGACAGGCGCACCGAAGCCACCTGATTGTCGCGCCGCAGGCTGACGACGAGCTGCTCGGGATTGGTCTGCACCGGCGCGGCCTGCGCCAGCGCACTGCTCAGCCGTTGCGCGGTCTGCGTGATGGGATACATGCCCGGCTTGGTCAGGTTGCCCTGCACGGTCACCATCTGCCCGCGCGCGTCAGTGACGCGCGTCACGCTGACGTCGGCGCCCGCCACCAGCCGGCTCAGGCGCGCCACGATGGCGTCATGCAGCTGGCCCAGCGTCTTGCCGCCAGCCTGGAACTTGCCCAGGATGGGAAAGGACACATTGCCGTTGCGGTCCAGTTCCTGGTTGCCCAGGTCGCTCACACCGGACGGGTCCGCCGCGAACACGCCCAGCCCGCCGCGTTCCCAGACCTTGACGTTGATGCCGTCGCCCGGCACCAGGCGGTCAAAACCGGCCTCGGTCAGGTCGCGGTAACGCACGGGGAAATCGGAAACTTCCGGCACCCGGCTCTCGCGCGCAAGCTCGCGCGACGCGGGCATCACGATGACGTCCTTGGCGTCATGCGCGCCGGTCATCTCGGCCAGCATCGGCCCGGAACGCGGCAACTGGCAGCCGCTCAGTGTCAGTACGGTAATCAGCAGCAGCGCCGGCGCCGCAAAGGGGCGCCGGCGCGCCGCCGGGACGTTCATTTGCATAACTTCCTTTTATTCTTCAGAACGAGAGTGGCGCACGCGCGTTCAGGCCTGCTTCAGACGCATCGCCGGCGGTTCCATGCACTCGTCGTTCTCCGACACCGGCATGAACGGCATGCACAGGCTCAGGAACTTGGCCAGCATGGCTTCCAGCGAAAACAACGTCTGCGCCCGTTGGCGGCTTTGCGCTTTCAGGCTTTCATCGGCGCGCACCCGGTCCACGATGGACGCGACTTTGTCGCAGGCCTCGTGCAGGTCGGGATGCTCGACATCGCCCAGCAGGTGGCCCGTCCGGTCTTCCTCGAAGCACTCCCCGGCCCCGCCGGCCGGCGTCGACACGACGGGCACGCCCAGCAACTGCGCCTCGATCAGCACGTTGGGCAAGCCTTCGTAGCGCGACAGCAGGACCTTGGCGTCCATTTGCGAGTACCAGTAGCCCACGTGATTCGACAGGCCGACGAGCAGCAAGCGGTCCATGACGCACAGTTCTTCGGCCAGCGCCACGATGTTGTCGTGCAGCCGGCCATCGCCGACGATGACAAAGCGCGCTTGCGGGCGCTGTTTCAGGTAAAGCGCCGCGAGCTTGATCCACAGCTGTGGCCGTTTGTCCGGTTCCAGCCGGAACACGCCGCCGATGGTTTCCGTGGCGTCGGCCGTGGCTTGCTGGAAGGCCTGCCACTTTTCATGATCCGTCGCCGCCGCGTCGGTGTTCAGGTCGGGCACGCCGTTGTACAGCACGTGGAAGCGCACGATGGGAATGCCCAACCATTCCGCATAGGCCTCGGCGGCCTTGCGGCTGTTGCTGACGAAATGCACGCCGGGCACCTGGGCCAGGGCCTGGTACAGCTCGGGATACTCTTCGCGGAAGCGGTCTTTGCGAATGTTCGGCGGCAGGCCGCGGAACACCAGATGGATGGTCGGCGCGCCGGCCAGCAGCGCCGCCAGGGCGCCGAACAGACATGTGCCGTCCTGCCACAGGCTCACCACGTCGAAGGTGCTTGCGCGCAAGACGGGCGCCAGGCGCGTCACGCCGTAATGGACCGGCGGGGGCAACTGCTCCAGCAGCCGGGTCAGGCTGCCGTCCGGCAGCGACTGGTGCGTCACCGAGATCGCGGGCAGCTTGTTGATTTCGGTGACCGGAATCTGCGCCTTGACCAGCACCGACAGGAAGAAATCCAGGCCCTGCTTCTTGGTGGAGCCGGCCGGCTCGGTATGCTGCTTGACCAGCACTTCGACCTTCTCCGGCTTCATCGGCACATCGACCGGACGCGGGCTGGGCGTGTCCGCCATGCGGGCCAGTTCCCCGGCCAGACGCGTCAGTTGCCGCTCGGCGCCGCCGGGCCCCAGGCTGCCCGTCACCAGCGCCACTGACACGGGCTTCTCGGGCGAATATTCTGGAATCTGCCGGTTGCGAAAATGCAGGATGGCGTGCTTCATCGACACGATCCGGATGTCCTTTCCTGCCAGCGCGGCTTCGGGCTCCAGGCGCTGATAGAAAGCGTAGTCGCTGGCCAGCCCGTTGGCCAGTTCCGCCGCCTTGCTGCCCGGCGCCAAGTGCTTGGCCACGGGCGAGATGACCTCGAAGGCATCCGCCAGCAGGCCCCGCTTGCGCAGGCGCTTGGCGAACTCGACACGAATGTTGCGATCCGTGTGCTGCAGGATGAGCCGGCGGAACAAGGCGTCCGACTGCTCATACGCGCGGATATCGTTCAGCAGCTTGGCGCGGGCGAACAGCCGGGCCGGGTTCTCGGAGGACGCGGGCAAGTGCCGGTCCACCAGGGCCAGCGCATCATCGAGGTGGCGCTCCTTGACCAGGCGGGTCGCGCGATAACGCACGATTTCCAGGTCATCGGGGCATTCGCGCAAGAGCGTGGCCCACTGTTCAGACATGCCCTCGTTCAGGCCCGCCGCTTCTTTCAGCCGCAGCAGCAGGAAGCGGACCTTGGGGTCGGCCATGTGGGCGTGCGCCAGCGCTTGCGCGCCCGCCAGATTGTCCTGCGCGACCTGGACCCGACCCGACGCCGCAACGATTTCCTCCAGCCGGGCCTGTACCTGCTGCAGGTCGGAATCGGCGTTCTCGCGCTCGCTGATCAGTGGCGGATTCATGCGGCCTTCCTGCGGTTGGCCTTGTCGATCCACACCAGGCAGCGCTGGATATAGTGGTCGTACTGGGCCGGGTTGTCGGCGCGTTCCTGCAACGCACGCCAGTAAGGCAGCGCCTGTTCGAAGCGATGCAGGCGCATGGCGCCGACCGCGGCCAGGCGCAGGCCGATGGGATCGTCCGGCACCAGTTGCAGAATCCGCTCACCCAGCGCCAGGCGTTCGGTGGTGCTGGACGCGTCCAATCCGCGCGCTTCGGCGTACAGCACGGCAATGATGCGGCGCTTTTCGTGGTCGACTTCCGTCATTCCGGGCCAAGACTGCGCAACGCGCTCCAGCAGGTTCCAGGCCGCCTTGGCATCGCCGGCCGACAGGATTTCCCGGGCCCCGCGGATGGCGCGCGGGCCGAGCCTGCCGAGCTGCCGCTCGGCCTCGTCCTTGGCGCCCTGGTCGGCCGACGCGTTGGCCAGCACCATCTTGTAGGCATCGATGGCTTCGCCGAACCAGCCGCCGTTGAACGCGACACGGGCAAAGTGCAGTTGCGTGCTGACGGGCGCGGACGCGTTGGCGGCCGCCTGCTCCAGGTGCCGCATGGCGGTCTGCTTGTCGCCCAGCGCGTCGGCCGCGCGGCCTCGCATCGCGTGCAGCTCGGGGAATTCGACCTGGGTGTCGAGGGCGATGTCGGTCAGGTCGATCACTTCCTTGTGGTTGCCCGCCACCAGTGCGGCCCGCACGCCCAGGCGCATCGCGCGCTCGAAGGCGCGCTTGGCTCGCACGCCGGCCAGCGCATCGGGATTGAGCAGGCGGTGCGCGCTGATGCGCTCGGCGGCATCGCGCAGGCGGCCTTCGTCCAGCGCCTGCGTGCCCTCCTCGGCCCAGGTCGCGGCCTGCGTGCGCAGCCAGGCGGCAATGTCTTCCTGTTCGGTCTCGGCCAGCTTGCACGAGACAGCCAACGCCGCCGCGGCCATGATGCAGCCGCGCCACGAAGCCTCCTTGACCAGCTCCAGCGCCTCGACATCGTTGAGCGCGGGGGACTCGGCTGCCAACGCGCGCAGCCCCGCGCGGTCGCCGGCGATCAGCCGGTCGCGCCACAACGTCGCGAAACTGCGGCCGTGTGCCGGAATGGCCTCGCGCACCTCATGAACCCAGCGCAAGGTGGCCGCCATGTCGCTGCCGGCCTGCAACAGCGAGAGCACGGTATCGGCGGCCTCGGTCGCGGTGGGATCCTGCGGCGACGAGATGCGGAACAACTGTTTCCAATTGCCCAGGGCTTCGTCCACGAATCCCAGGTGGCCGGCGGAAATGGCCGCGATGCGCACGATTTCCGGGGTCTCGATTTCGTCGCCCAGCAGGCCGGCCGCCAACGAGTGCGCCACGTCATGACGGCCCAGCTTGAAGTGGTTGCGCATCAGAATCTGCTCGGCCTTGCTGCCGGTGGCCAGCGTGCCATCCGCGCTGCCCAGCAGCGCGAGCGAGCCTTCATAGTCGCCCAGCTCTTCCTGGATCCGCGCAAACAGCAAGGTGTGGTCGGGCAGGCCCGGATGGCGCCGCAGCACGTCGCGCAGGCGGCGCGACGCTTCGCGCAGCTCGCCCGCATCCCAGAGCTTTTCGATGCGTTCGGCGCTGTCGTCGGCGCCCAGCTTGGGCACGGCGGGCTGGGGCGCCGAGGCGCTCATGCGCGGACGCACGAAAGCCTTGTACCACTCGGTGTACAGGCGCTCGGCGAACAACGGGGTGTAGTGCGTCAGGTCCAGCCCGCCGTCTTCCATCGCTTCGGCCTGCCCGATCTTGTTCATCAGCGGCGTCGGGTCATAGCAAGGCACGCCGATGCGCTGCGCCGCGGCAGCCACCGCGGCGATCAACTGCGCCCGCTGTTCGATCGGCACATTGTCGGGCGTCATGGCATTGACGTGGGTGACGAACACGACCTTGTCGCGGCCCAGCAGGTCGACCAGCGCATGCATCTGCTGCTCGATCTCATCGTCCGGCTGCTCGCGCTTGACGATGCGGGCGAGCAGCTCGCGGTTGTCTGGCGACAGGCTCCTGAAGACGGGGTCCTTGTCCAGCCATGCGCGCCGCTCGGCAAGCCGGTCGTCGCTGGCCTGGGACCAGAACATGCGGGTGCGTGCGCGGTCGGCGAAGAACTCGCTGAAGTAGCGCACCAGATAGTTGGACTGGATGGGCAGGCCGTCGATGGTCAACAGCTTGCGCGAGGACAGTTCGACCATGTACAGGTCGGCCGGCTTGTGCGTGCCGCGGCGGGCCTGCTCGCCATTGGACGGACGGAAGATCAGACGCTGCACGTCGGCAGGGATCTCGGCCTGGCCGAACATGAAGCGCGCCTGCTGCAGCGCCTCGGCGCTGGTATGGACAAAACCGTAATTGCGGCCGAGCTGCTGCTTGATCGGGTAGCGGCCCACGGCATCACGCAACGGCGTATGGATGCGGCAGGTGCCAATCGGAGCGATGGTAAAGGCGGTCATTGCTGGCCTCTCCTGTGTAAATGGATTGCGGGAAGCTGGACTCAGAGCGTCCAGTACACGAGATCGGGCTGAAGCCGGCGGCTGTCCAGCACGGACTTCAGGTCGCAGACCATGCCACCGGTCTTGACCAGCCGCGGCAGGTCTTCCCAGATGGTCTCCATGGTTTCGCGGTGCGGCACCGCCAGGATCAGCACGTCCAGGTCGCGGAACTGGTCGCGATCCACGAGGCTGATGCCGTATTCATGCTGCATCTGTTCAACGTCGACCATCGGGTCGCAGGCCACCGGCGCAATGCCGTAGTCGCCCAGGGCGCGATACAGGTCGACGACCTTCGAATTGCGGATGTCCGGCACGTTTTCCTTGAACGTCATGCCCAGGATGCCGACGCGGGTAGCGGCGTTCAGGCGGCCGTTGCGGGCCAGCGTCTGCACCACCCGCGAGGCCACGTGGCCGGCCATGCCGTCATTGATCCGGCGGCCCGACAGGATGACTTCAGGGTGGTAGCCCAGCTCCTGCGCCTTGGACGTCAGGTAGTAGGGATCCACGCCAATGCAGTGGCCGCCGACCAGGCCCGGCGTGAACTTGAGGAAATTCCACTTGGTGCCCGCGGCGGCCAGCACGTCGGCCGTGCGGATGCCGACCAGATCGCAGATCTTCGACATCTCGTTCATCAGGGCGATGTTGATGTCGCGCTGCGTGTTTTCGAGCACCTTGGCCGCTTCGGCCACCTTGATCGAGGGCGCGCGGTGCACGCCGGCATCAATGATCTGTTCGTAGACGCCGGCGATGATTTCCAGTGATTCCGCATCCTGGCCGGACACGATCTTGACGATCTTCTCCAGCGGATGCTCGCGGTCGCCCGGGTTGATCCGTTCCGGGCTGTAGCCCAACTTGAAGTCGATCCCACAGCGCAGGCCCGAGGCCTTTTCCAGTTCCGGCCCGCAGATCTCCTCAGTGGCACCGGGGTGCACAGTGGATTCGAACACCACGATGCACCCGGGACGCAGCACGGGGCCGATTGAACGGCAGGCGCGCACCAGTAGGGAAAAATCCGGGTTGTTCTTCTGGTCGACGGGCGTCGGCACGGCGACCACGAAAAAGTCGCACCCTTGCAGCTCGGTCACCTGATCCGTGAACTGCATAGGGCAAGCCAGCAAGGCCTCGCGCTCGATTTCGCCCGTCCAGTCCTGTCCCTCTTTCAGGCTCGTGATTCGCCGCTTGTCCACATCAAAGCCGACGACATCAAAGCGCCGGGAAAATGCCACGGCCACGGGCAGGCCGACATATCCCAGACCGCATACTGCGATTCTCTTTACCACGGGGACCTCACTGTTTTCGTCGTGTCGAGTACAAAAAAACCGACACCCAGGAACCGATCAGCCGGTTTGGAATCGAATGACTATTCCCTGCCTGGGGTGGACGCGTTGCTCAAACTTAATTACATCTCGATACTGCGTTATACGTGTGCGTAGCGAGCCAACGAATCTTAGGCGGCTGAGACAGCGAAATTCTTTCTAAAAGTTTTCATCGCTGTGGAAATAAATCGGAAATATTGCAACAAACCGGGGGAAATCCCTCAGACAAACGCTTTATTCATACAAATAGAAATAGATTAGATCGTTTGTTTTGTTAGTAAATGTTTAAAGTCGTTTTCTTATCTTGGTTTAATAAAACCGCAAGGAATGAGTATGGAATCCGGGGTTATGAATAAATGCCTGGGCGCCCCTCTCGATATTGCAACTTGACGTCACTGATCGCGCCAGAATGACTGCAAAATATCGTCCCAGGCCTGTATCAGGAAAAATCCAAACCGCTTGACCATTCTCCGGCGGCGGTGCATGCCCATGGCGAAACACAAAAAAAGCCCCCGGCACCACAAGGTGCCGGGGGCTTGTTCCTGCCGACGCCGGTCAGGGCGCCGTGGCGTTCATTGCAGCAGGCTGCGCAGCATCCAGGCGTTCTTTTCGTGCACGTCCAGGCGCTGGGTCAGCAGGTCGGCCGTGGGCTGATCGTTGGCGGCATCGGCCTTTTCGAAGGCCGAGCGGGCGGTCTTGGCAACCGACTCGTTGGCGCTGACCAACAGGCGCACCATTTCCAGCGCTTCGGGCACGGACTCGGGTTCCGAGATGGACGACAACTTGGCGTATTCGCGGTACGTGCCCGGCGCGTAGTGGCCCAGGGCGCGGATGCGCTCGGCGATGCTGTCCAGGGCGTTCCACTCTTCGGTGTACTGGGTCATGAACATCAGGTGCAGCGTGTTGAACATCGGCCCGGTGACGTTCCAGTGGAAGTTGTGCGTCATCAGGTACAAGGTGTACGAATCGGCCAGCAGCTTGGACAGCTCGCCGGCGACCGCGGCCCGGTCCTTGTCCGAGATGCCGATGTTGATGCGCGGTGCGCTGGTGGAGGTCTTCTTGGAGGTCTTTGCCATTGCTAGCTCCCTGTTGGGTTGATAGACAAAATGAGGATAACACCGCAATTGCGGCAATTCGGCCGCGGCCCCCCCCCTGGGGAGTCAACGACCTTGCCGCGCCTTGATCGAACGCAAACGCCGCCCGGAGTCAGACGCCACGAATCAATCCTGTACCGCCGCCGTTTCGTCGGACAGCATCCGCACGCCCGGCAATTCGCATTCGTACACCGCCTGGGCCAGCGCTTCAATCGCCGCCAGCCGCGGGAAACTGCGACGCCAGGCCAGCACCACGCGGCGCTCGGGCACCTGGCCGTCGAACGGCAGATAGCGCAACAGGCTGTTGGACGGCGGCGGTTGCGGCACCGCGGTCACCGGCAGCACCGTCACGCCGATGCCGGCCGCCACCATGTGGCGGATGGTTTCGAGCGAAGAGCCCTCGAACGTGCGCTGGATGCCATCGCTGGCCGCCGAAAAGCGCGACAGTTCGGGACACACTTCCAGCACCTGGTCGCGGAAACAGTGGCCGCTGCCCAGCAGCAGCATGGTCTGCTGCTTGAGGTCCTGCGCGTCGATGGACGTGCGCTGCGCCAGTTCGTGGTCCTGCGGCACCGCCACCACGAAGGGCTCGTCGTACAGCGGCTGCATCACCAGCCCGGCTTCGGGCAACGGCAGCGCCATGATGGCGCAGTCGATCTCGCCCTGGCGCAGCAGTTCGACCAGGCGGACCGTGAAGTTCTCCTGCAGCAGCAGCGGCATCTGCGGGGTGCGGCCGATCTGCACCGGCACCAGGCGCGGCAGCAGATAGGGGCCGATCGTGTGGATCACGCCGACGCGCAGCGGCCCGGCCAGCGGGTCATGCCCCTGACGGGCGATCTCCTTGATGCTGGCGCTTTCTTCCAGCACCTTCTGCGCTTGCGCCACGATGCGCTGGCCGATGGGCGTCACGCCGACTTCGGCGCCGCCGCGTTCGAACAGCGTCACGCCCAGTTCGTCCTCGAGCTTGCGGATCGCCACCGACAGCGTGGGCTGGCTGACGAAACAGGCCTCGGCCGCCCGGCCGAAGTGCCGCTCGCGCGCCACCGCGACGATGTATTTGAGTTCGGTCAGAGTCATGGTGGCTACGCCCCCGTGAGTTGAGCGCCGGCCCGGTGGGCGGCGCTGGAAAATGGGAAGGTCATGGTCGGCCCCATCCGCTAGGTGCGCAGGAAGTCTTCCCTGCCCCGCATCCAGCGGGCCAGGTGCGCCTGGACGGCGGCGGGGTGTTCGGCGCGCAGCCAGACCGCGGCATCACGCGCCTGTTCGGCAATTTCGGCGTCGGTTTCCAGATCGGCAAAGCGCAAGAGCGCCATCCCCGACTGACGCGTGCCCAGGAATTCGCCCGGCCCCCGCTGCTCCAGGTCGCGGCGCGCGATTTCAAAGCCATCGGACGTTTCGAACATGGCGCGCAGGCGTTCGCGAGCCACCTGCGACAGCGGCGTCTGGTAGAGCAGCACGCAGACCGATTCGGCCGTGCCGCGCCCGACCCGCCCGCGCAGCTGGTGCAGCTGGGCCAGGCCGAAGCGCTCGGCATGCTCGATGACCATCAGCGACGCATTGGGCACGTCCACCCCGACCTCGATCACGGTGGTGGCCACCAGCAGGTCGATCTGGCCTTCGCGAAAGGCCTGCATCACGGCGGCCTTTTCGGCCTGCGGCAGACGGCCGTGCACCAGGCCGATGCGCAGGTCCGGCAGGTCCACCCGCATGCCCTCGTAGGTGTCGACGGCGGTCTGCAGTTCGAGCGCCTCGCTTTCCTCGACCAGCGGACAGACCCAATAGGCCTGTTGACCGCCACGGGCGGCCTGCGCGATGTGCGCGATGACTTCTTCGCGCCGCGCCTCGGACACCAGCTTGGTCAGCACCGGCGTGCGTCCCGGCGGCAGTTCATCGATGACCGACACATCCAGGTCGGCGAAGAAGGTCATGGCCAGCGTGCGCGGGATGGGCGTGGCGCTCATGTTGAGCTGGTGCGGCACGATGCGGCCGCGCACGGTCTCGCCCTTGCGGGTCAGCGCCAGCCGCTGGCCCACGCCGAAGCGGTGCTGCTCATCGACGATGGACAGCCCCAGGCGGTGGAATTCGACATGGTCCTGGATCAGGGCCTGCGTGCCCACCACCAGCTGCACGCTGCCGTCGGCCGCGGCGGCAGCGGCCTCGCGCCGCGCCTTGGCGGTCAGGCTGCCGCTCAGCCAGGCCACGTTCACGCCCAGCGGCTGCAACCATGACACCAGCTTGCGGAAATGCTGCTCGGCCAGAATTTCGGTGGGCGCCATGAGCGCCACTTGCGCGCCCCCGGCGATGGCCTGCGCCGCCGCGATGGCGGCCACCACCGTCTTGCCGCTGCCGACGTCGCCTTGCAGCAAGCGGTGCATGGGGTAGGTCTTGGCCAGGTCGGCGGAAATCTCGGCCACCACGCGCTGCTGCGCGCCGGTCAGCTTGAACGGCAGCGCCTGGTACAGCCGGTCGACCAGGCCGCCGGCCTCGTTGCGCACGGGCAGCGCCTCGGCCTCTTTGACGCGCCGGGCGGCACGCGCAGCCGCCAGCGACAGTTGCTGGGCCAGCAATTCATCGAACTTGATACGGCGCCAGGCCGGATGCACCCGGTCCAGCAACGCCGCTTCGGACTCGCCCTGCGCAGGGGTATGCAGCGCGCGGATCGCGGGTTCAAACGGCGGCAGGTCGTAGCGCGCCAAGGCGTCGGCCGGCAAAGTATCGGACAGATCGGCGCGGTCCAGCGCCCGGGCGATGGCCCGCCGCAGCGTCAGCTGCGGCAGGCCTTCAGTGCTCGGATAAACGGGGGTGAGCGCCGTGGGCAGGGGCGCATCGGCATTGGTCATGCGCGGGTGCACCATCTGGCGGCCGAACAGGCCGCCGCGGACCTCGCCGCGGGCGCGTAGCCGCTTGCCCACGCTGACCTGTTTCTGCTGGCTGGGGTAGAAATTCAGCCAGCGCAATTGCAGTTCGCCGCTGTCGTCCACCAGAGTGGCGGTAAGCTGGCGCCGAGGCCGGTACAGGACCTCGGATTTGGTGATCTCGCCTTCGACCTGGCCGGGAAAGCCCGGCCGCAGCTCGCTGATCGGCACGATGCGGGTTTCATCCTCGTAGCGCAGCGGCAGATGCAGCACGAAGTCCTCGGGCAGCACCAGGCCCAGGTTGCGGAGCTTGCGCTCCGTATCCGTCATGGCTTTGCCGGCGCCTTTGGTATCGGCGCCGGTTCGCTTGGTTGCCACGGCCGCGGCCGGCATATGGGATGAAACCCCTGGCAAATCGCGCGTGGGCGGGCGTTACAGGACCAGGATCGCTTCGACTTCGAACTGAGCGCCCTTGGGCAGGCTGGCCACGCCGACGGTCGAACGGGCCGGGAACGGCTGCGGAATCAGTTCGGCCATGATGGCATTGGCGGCCGTGAACTTGCCCAGGTCAGTCAGGAACAGCGTCAGCTTGACCACGTCGTTCAGCGTGCCGCCGGCCGCCGTGACCACGGCTTCCATATTGGCGAATGCCTGGCGCACCTGGGCATCGAAGTTCTCGGAAACCAGGTCGCCCGTGCCGGGCTCAAGGCCGATCTGGCCGGACAGGTACACAGTCTTGGTGCCGGTAGCGGCAACCGCTTGCGAGTAAGGGCCAACGGCGGCCGGTGCGGCGTCGGTATGGATGATTTGCTTGCTCATGGGCGGAATCCTTCAGGTGACGGATAGTTGCTACAACTATCGGATTTTAATCGGCAATAGGGTTTTGCGAAAGACCAGTCGCGAAAGGAACCTCGGAACCTTCCATGTTACCCACACTTCAGGACGGAAAAACGCATGGCGGCCCGGCCCGGGCCACTCTCCCCGCCCCCGTTCCGGGGAAATCGTCAACTGCGGATGCCGATCTCCGCCCGGCTGGCCCACAGCAGGTCGTACAGCGCCTGCGCGGCCAGCGGCAGGCTGCGCCCCTGACGCCAGACCAGATACAGCGGCCGCAGCAGCGCCTTGCCCGCCAGGGGCACGATGCGCAGGTCGCCGCCGCCGAAATGGAACAGCGTCATGGCCGGCACCACCGCCACGCCCAGCCCCGCCCGGACCAGACCGGTGACGGTGGCCAGGTGTTCGACCTCGAATACCGGCGGCGGCGCCTCGGCGCCGAACGCGGCGTCCAGGTGCTTGCGCACGCTGCTGCCGCGCGCCAGCTGGATCACCGGGTGCCGCGCCACGTCGCGCAGCCGCACCCGCGGCAACTGCGCCAGCGGATGGTCGGCGCGGCACACCAGGAAGTAGCGGTCGGCATGCAGGAACTCGCTGTCCAGGTCGTTCATGTCCGGCCGGCGCGAGGCCACCGCGAAATCCACCTGGCCGTCACGCACCATGTCCAGGCACGGATCCAGCAAGGCGTCGCGCAGATCCACCACAATGCCGGGATGCTGTTCGCGAAACCGCGCCAAAAGGCCCGGGAGCCACCCGGCCGCCAAGGACGGCAACGCCGCCAGCGCCACGCGGCCGCGCCGCCGGGCGGCGTGGTCGCGCAGGTCTTCCATCACTAGGTCCATGTCCGCCAGCAGGCGCCGGGCAGACGCGTCGAGCACCCGGCCCTCGGCC
>NZ_JAELTJ010001297.1 GCF_016428805.1 Achromobacter sp. ASV32 | reverse complement strand
CCCCCCCCCCCCCCCCCCCCCCCCCCCCCCCCCCCCCCCCCCCCCCCCCCCCCCCCCCCCCCCCCCCCCCCCCCCCCCCCCCCCCCCCCCCCCCCCCCCCCCCCCCTTTTCACGCACAAGACGGCATCCGAGATCGGTTATTAGGTCTCGTGGGCTCGGAGATGTGTATAAGAGACAGGTCCAGGCCCGTCAGGCGGGTATCGCATTCGAGTTCGATACCGGGATGCCCGTCGCAGAATGTCGCCAGGATCGGGGCCAGCAGGCGGGGCGCTTCGCCAGGCATGCACATCTTCAGCGGGCCGCGC
>NZ_JAELTJ010001296.1 GCF_016428805.1 Achromobacter sp. ASV32 | reverse complement strand
GCAGGCGGGAGTTGCCGGTGACGGCCAGCGCGCGCAGCTTGCCGGCGGCAATCTGCCCCAGCAGCGGCGGCGGCGTGGTAATCGTCATGTCCACGGCGCCGCCCAAGAGATCGTTCAACGCGGGACCTGTCTCTTATACACATCTGACGCTGCCGACGACGATGCGGTTGTGTAGATGTCGGTGGTCGCCGGATCATTAAAAAAGGGGGGGGGGGGGGGGGGGGGGGGGGGGGGGGGGGGGGGGGGGGGGGGGGGGGGGGGGGGGGGGGGGGGGGGGGGGGGGGGGGGGGGGGGGGGGGGGGGGG
>NZ_JAELTJ010001295.1 GCF_016428805.1 Achromobacter sp. ASV32 | reverse complement strand
CCCCCCCCCCCCCCCCCCCCCCCCCCCCCCCCCCCCCCCCCCCCCCCCCCCCCCCCCCCCCCCCCCCCCCCCCCCCCCCCCCCCCCCCCCCCCCCCCCCCCCCCCCTTTCCAACCCGAAGACGGCATACGAGATCGGTTATTAGGTCTCGTGGGCTCGGAGATGTGTATAAGAGACAGGAACAGCACCATGTTGGCGATGTCGCGGGCCGTGACCATGCGGCCCAGCGCCGCCTGGTTCTCGTACAGCGCAGCGATCTCGTCCACCGGCTTGCCCAGCGTCTTGGCCTTGGCGGCGATGACCGCG
>NZ_JAELTJ010001294.1 GCF_016428805.1 Achromobacter sp. ASV32 | reverse complement strand
TCTTGAGGCTTCTGCATTTCTTATATTTCCTGTGCGTTCGCCGGCTCCATACGGCTGCACACGCGAACAGCCGCAGCCCTTGCCGGCAATGTAGGGCAACCGGCACCCCCCACGGCCTCATATACCCCTGTCTCTTATACACATCTCCGAGCCCACGAGACCTAATAACCGATCTCGGATGCCGTCTTCTGCTTGAAAATGGGGGGGGGGGGGGGGGGGGGGGGGGGGGGGGGGGGGGGGGGGGGGGGGGGGGGGGGGGGGGGGGGGGGGGGGGGGGGGGGGGGGGGGGGGGGGGGGGGGGGGGG
>NZ_JAELTJ010001293.1 GCF_016428805.1 Achromobacter sp. ASV32 | reverse complement strand
GAACACGGCGGCAGCCAGCACCGCTCCCAACAACAACTTGCGCATCGACTTTCTCCCGTAACTCGAACAGGGTGGCGCCCCGCGGCGTCCCCATCCAGACTTGAATATTGTGGATGCGAGTGTAAACCTGTCTCTTATACACATCTCCGAGCCCACGAGACCTAATAACCGATCTCGGATGCCGTCTTCTGGTTGAAAAGGGGGGGGGGGGGGGGGGGGGGGGGGGGGGGGGGGGGGGGGGGGGGGGGGGGGGGGGGGGGGGGGGGGGGGGGGGGGGGGGGGGGGGGGGGGGGGGGGGGGGGGGG
>NZ_JAELTJ010001292.1 GCF_016428805.1 Achromobacter sp. ASV32 | reverse complement strand
CCCCCCCCCCCCCCCCCCCCCCCCCCCCCCCCCCCCCCCCCCCCCCCCCCCCCCCCCCCCCCCCCCCCCCCCCCCCCCCCCCCCCCCCCCCCCCCCCCCCCCCCCCCTTTTCACGCACAAGACGGCAAACGAGATCGGTTATTAGGTCTCGTGGGCTCGGAGATGTGTATAAGAGACAGGTCTTGACCAGCGCCTGCTTGTTGACGGCGTGGGCGATGGCCTGGCGCACCTTCAGGTTGGACAGGATCGGATCGCGCAGATTGGCTTCCAGCCACAGCCAGGCGGCAAAGCCGTTGTAGCCGGCC
>NZ_JAELTJ010001291.1 GCF_016428805.1 Achromobacter sp. ASV32 | reverse complement strand
GGGCACGAATTGATCTCGGCCGCGCCGCCGGTCGGCTCGGAAGAAGTGCTGTCGCCCATGTTGCCCTTGATCGCCAGCGCGGCGGCCAATGCCATCGACAGTTTTGTCGGTGCGCGCAACCACCGGCCTGTCTCTTATACACATCTCCGAGCCCACGAGACCTAATAACCGATCTCGGATGCCGTCTTCTGCTTGAAAAAAGGGGGGGGGGGGGGGGGGGGGGGGGGGGGGGGGGGGGGGGGGGGGGGGGGGGGGGGGGGGGGGGGGGGGGGGGGGGGGGGGGGGGGGGGGGGGGGGGGGGGGGG
>NZ_JAELTJ010001290.1 GCF_016428805.1 Achromobacter sp. ASV32 | reverse complement strand
CCCCCCCCCCCCCCCCCCCCCCCCCCCCCCCCCCCCCCCCCCCCCCCCCCCCCCCCCCCCCCCCCCCCCCCCCCCCCCCCCCCCCCCCCCCCCCCCCCCCCCCCCTTTTTCAAGCCGAAGACGGCATCCGAGATCGGTTATTAGGTCTCGTGGGCTCGGAGATGTGTATAAGAGACAGGCCCACGAACTGGCCGCGCGCGGCGCTGTCGTCGTCGGCACCGCCACGTCCGAGTCCGGCGCGGCCTCCATCACCGAAGCCCTGGCGCCGTTCGGCGGCCGTGGCGTGGTGCTGGACGTGACCAATG
>NZ_JAELTJ010001289.1 GCF_016428805.1 Achromobacter sp. ASV32 | reverse complement strand
CCCCCCCCCCCCCCCCCCCCCCCCCCCCCCCCCCCCCCCCCCCCCCCCCCCCCCCCCCCCCCCCCCCCCCCCCCCCCCCCCCCCCCCCCCCCCCCCCCCCCCCCCCCTTTACAAGCAGAAGACGGCAAACGAGATCGGTTATTAGGTCTCGTGGGCTCGGAGATGTGTATAAGAGACAGGCTGTATTGCGTCCATTTGTACTGATTGTCGAATTCTTGCTCATCAGGAAATTGGCTCTGCCTGAGCTGCCTGGAGTTGTAGCACTCTGCGCGCGACACTGGCCTGCGTAAGTGCGCAAGGATTGC
>NZ_JAELTJ010000144.1 GCF_016428805.1 Achromobacter sp. ASV32 | reverse complement strand
GGGCTACACCCGCATCGAAGCCCCGGTCAGCGGCCGCGTGTCGCGTGCGGAAGTCACCGTGGGCAACGTGGTCGCCGCCGGCGCCACCTCGGTGCCGCTGACGACCCTGGTGTCGGTGTCCAAGATGTATGCCTCGTTCGACGTCGACGAGCAGACCTTCCTGAAGTACGTGAACCCCGCCCGCAACGGCCGTGCCGGCTCGGTGCCGGTCGAGCTGGGCCTGGCCAACGAGGAAGGCTATTCGCGCACCGGCTTCGTGCAATCGGTGGACAACCGCCTGGACGCCACGTCCGGCACCATCCGCGTGCGCGCCGAATTCGACAACGCCGACGGCTCGCTCCTGCCCGGCCTGTACGCCCGTATCCGCCTGGGCGGCAGCGACCCGCGCAGCGCCGTGCTGATCGACGAAAAGGCCATCGGCACCGACCAGGACAAGCGCTTCGTGCTGGTGCTGGACGACAAGAATCACGCCAACTACCGCCAGGTCAAGCTGGGCGCCAACCAGGAAGGCCTGCGGGTCGTGGATGCCGGCCTGGCCCCTGGCGACCGCATCGTGGTCAACGGTTTGCAGCGCGTCCGCCCGGGCGACGCCGTGAACCCGACCGTGGTGCCCATGGTCACGGCCCAGCGCAACCCGGTCAAAACCGCATCGGCCAATGCCAACTAAGCGGCCGGCGACAAGACAAGCAGAACGAGAACGTTCATGAATATCTCGAAATTCTTCATTGACCGGCCGATCTTCGCCGGGGTGCTATCCATATTGGTGCTGCTGGGCGGCCTGCTGGCCATGTTCCAGCTGCCCATTTCGGAATACCCGGAAGTGGTGCCGCCGTCGGTGGTGGTGCGCGCGCAGTATCCGGGCGCCAACCCCAAAGTCATCGCCGAAACCGTGGCCTCGCCGTTGGAGGAATCCATCAACGGCGTGGAAAACATGCTGTACATGCAGTCGCAGGCCAACAGCGACGGCAACCTGACGCTGACGGTCAACTTCAAGCTGGGCGTGGACCCGGACAAGGCGCAGCAGCTGGTGCAGAACCGCGTGTCGCAGGCGCTGCCGCGCCTGCCGCCGGACGTGCAGCGCCTGGGCGTGACCACGACCAAGAGTTCGCCCACCCTGACCCTGGTGGTGCACCTGATCTCGCCCAATGACCGCTACGACATCACCTACCTGCGCAACTACGCGATCCTGAACGTCAAGGACCGCCTGGCCCGCATCACGGGCGTGGGTGAAGTGACGGTGTGGGGGTCGGGCAACTACTCCATGCGCGTGTGGCTCGACCCGCAAAAGGTCGCGCAGCGCGGCTTGACGGCCAGCGAAGTGGTGGCCGCCATCCGCGAACAGAACGTGCAGGTCGCCGCCGGCGTGATCGGTGCGTCCCCGACCCAGGGCGACGTACCGCTGCAGCTGAACGTGAATGCGCGCGGCCGCCTGCAGACCGAAGAGGAATTCCGCGACATCATCCTGAAGACCTCGCCCGACGGCGCCGTGACGCACCTGTCGGACGTGGCCCGCGTCGAGCTGGACGCGCAGGAATATGGCCTGCGTTCGCTGCTGGACAACAAACAGGCGGTGGGCATGGGCATCATGCAGTCGCCGGGCGCCAACGCCCTGGACGTGTCGTCCAAGGTGCGCGCCGCCATGGCCGAGCTGGCCCAGGACTTCCCGCCGGGCGTGGAATACCGCATCGAGTACGACCCGACCCAGTTCGTGCGTTCCAGTATCGAAGCCGTGGTGCACACCCTGCTGGAAGCCATTGCGCTGGTGGTGCTGGTGGTGATCCTGTTCCTGCAAACCTGGCGCGCGTCGATCATCCCGCTGCTGGCGGTGCCGGTGTCCATCGTCGGCACCTTCGGGCTGCTGTTGATGTTCGGCTATTCGATCAACGCCCTGTCGCTGTTCGGGATGGTGCTGGCCATCGGGATCGTGGTCGACGATGCGATCGTGGTGGTGGAAAACGTCGAACGCAACATCGCGGCGGGCTTGAGTCCACGGGATGCGACCTATCGCGCCATGCGTGAGGTCAGCGGCCCCATTATCGCCATCGCGCTGACGCTGTGCGCCGTGTTCGTGCCGCTGGCGTTCATGACGGGCCTGACCGGCCAGTTCTACAAGCAGTTCGCCATGACCATCGCCATCTCGACGGTGATCTCGGCCTTCAACTCGCTGACGCTGTCGCCGGCCCTGTCGGCCCTGCTGCTCAAGAGCCACCACGACAAGCCGGACTGGCTGACCCGGGGCATGAACCGCGTGTTCGGCCGCTTCTTCAACTGGTTCAACAACATGTTCGGCCGCGCCTCCGAGAACTACGGCGTGGGCGTGGCGGGCGTGATCCGCCGCAAGGCCGGCGCCATGGGCGTGTACGTCGTGCTGGTGGCCGCCACGATCGGCGTGTCGTACCTGGTGCCCGGCGGTTTCGTGCCGGCGCAGGACAAGCAGTACCTGATCGGTTTTACCCAGTTGCCCAACGGCGCCTCGCTCGACCGCACGGAAGAGGTTATCCGCCAGATGAGCGACATCGCCCTGAAGGAACCGGGCGTGCAGAGCGCCATCGCCTTCCCGGGCCTGTCGATCAACGGCTTTACCAACAGTTCCAGCGCGGGCATCGTATTCGTGGCGCTCAAGCCGTTCGATGAACGCAAGAGCGCGGCGTTGTCCGGCAATGCCATCGCGGCGTCGCTGAACCAGAAGTTCGGCGCCATCCAGCAGGCCTTCATCGCCGTGTTCCCGCCCCCGCCGGTGCTGGGCCTGGGCACGCTGGGCGGCTTCAAGCTGCAACTGGAAGACCGCGCGGCGCTGGGCTATGCCGAGCTGGACAAGGCCAAGCAGGCCTTCCTGGCCAAGGCTCGCCAGACGCCTGAACTGGGCCCCGCGTTCTCCAGCTACGAAATCAACGTGCCGCAGCTGGACGTGGACCTGGACCGGGTCAAGGCCAAGCAACTGGGCGTGCCGGTGACCGAAGTATTCGACACCATGCAGATCTATCTGGGCTCCATGTATGTCAACGACTTCAACCGCTTCGGCCGCGTGTTCCAGGTGCGGGCCCAGGCTGACGCGCCGTTCCGCGCCCACGCCGACGACATCCTGCAACTGAAGACCCGCAATGCCGCGGGCGACATGGTGCCGCTGTCGTCGCTGGTGACGGTCAAGCAGACGTTCGGTCCGGAAATGGTGGTGCGCTACAACGGCTACACCGCCGCCGACATCAACGGCGGCCCGGCCCCCGGCTATTCGTCGGACCAGGCGCAAGCCGCGGCCGAGCGCGTGGCGGCGGAAACCCTGCCGCGCGGCGTGAAGTTCGAATGGACCGACCTGACGTACCAGCAGATCCTGGCGGGCAACGCCGGCCTGTGGGTGTTCCCGATCAGCGTGCTGCTGGTGTTCCTGGTGCTGGCTGCCCTGTACGAAAGCCTGACGCTGCCGCTGGCCGTGATCCTGATCGTGCCGATGAGCATTCTGGCGGCGCTGACGGGCGTGTACCTGACGGGCAACGACAACAACATCTTCACGCAGATCGGCTTGATGGTGCTGGTGGGGTTGTCGGCCAAGAACGCGATCCTGATCGTGGAGTTCGCCCGCGAGCTGGAAATGAACGACGGCCGCTCGCCGCTGGAAGCCGCCATCGAGGCCAGCCGCCTGCGTCTGCGCCCGATCCTGATGACGTCGATCGCGTTCATCATGGGCGTGGTGCCGCTGGTGCTGTCGTCGGGCGCTGGCTCTGAAATGCGCCATGCAATGGGTGTCGCGGTGTTCTTCGGGATGCTGGGCGTGACCTTGTTCGGCCTGTTCCTGACGCCGGTGTTCTACGTGCTGCTGCGTTCGCTGGGCGGCAAGACACTGCACTCGGCCGCGCAGCATGAAGCGCCGGTGTGCGTGCCGCACCTGAACCCGAACGCCCCGCCCGCCACGCAGCACAACGCCTGAGCCGGCCAAGAAAAATAGCCAGCGCGCCCCGTCCCGAACGGCGGGGTGCGCGCCCAAGAGAATCGTCATGAAGACCAAAAGACTGATCCGAGGTTCCGCCCTGCTCGCCGCCCTGCTCGTGCTGGCCGGCTGCGCGGTGGGCCCGACCTACGAACGGCCCGCGGCCGCCGCGCCGGCGGCCTACAAGGAAGCCGCCCTGCCCGCGTCGGAGGCGGGCACCTGGAAGCCCGCCGAGCCGTCGGAAGACGCGCTGCGCGGCGCCTGGTGGAAGGTATTCGGCGACGAAGGCCTGAACCAGTTGCAGGAAGAGGCCCAGAAGGCCAACCAGAACCTGCAGGCCGCCGCGGCCCGCCTGACGCAGGCCCGCGCGCTGCAACGCGAAGCCCGCGCCGGCTTCTTTCCGAGCCTGGATGCGGCGTTCGGCCCCAGCCGCCAACGCCCGTCGGCGGTGTCGCAAGGCCTGCCTGATGGCACGCCGACGAGCCCGACGACGACCTGGCGCGCCCAGGGCACCGTGTCGTACGAAGCCGACCTGTTCGGCCGCGTGGCCTCGACGGCCGACGCGGCAACGGCCGACGCGCAGCAAAGCGAGGCGCTGTACCGCTCGGTGCTGCTGGCGTTGCAGGCCGACGTGGCCAGCACGTATTTCCTGGTGCGCGAACAGGATGCGGAATCGGCGCTGTACAACCAGACGGTGAAGCTGCGCACGGATACGCTGCAACTGATCCAGCGCCGCTACGACGCGGGCGATATCAGCGAGCTGGACCTGGCCCGCGCCAAGGCGGAACTCGCGTCGGCGCAATCCGAAGCGCTGGGCATCGACCGGCGCCGCGCCGCCGCCGAACACGCGCTGGCCGTGCTGCTGGGCCGCGCGCCGTCGGAGTTCACGATGCCGCCGCAACCGATCCAGAAGGTGGCGCTGTCGATTCCGGCAGGCCTGCCGTCGACGCTGCTGGAACGCCGCCCGGACATCGCCGCCGCCGAACGCGCGATGGCCGCCGCCAACGCCCGCGTGGGCGCGGCAAAGTCGGCGTTCTTCCCCCGCCTGGACATCACGGGCGCGTTTGGCTACGAATCGTCGGACCTGGGCAACCTGTTCCAATGGTCCAGCCGCACGTTCCTCCTGGGTCCGCTGGTGGGCGCCGCGCTGTCGATGCCGATCTTCGACGGCGGCCGCCGCCAGGCCGGCCTGGACCGCGCCCGCGCGGTCTATGAAGAAGACGTGGCGGTGTACCGCCAGACGGTGCTGAACGCGTTCCGCGAGGTCGAAGACAACCTGGCGAACCTGCGCATCCTGGCGGATCAGACCCGTGCACAGGATGCGGCGGTGGAAGCGTCGGCGCGGGCAGCGAAGCTGTCGCATACGCAATACCGCGAAGGCTCGATCAGCTATCTGGACGTGATCGAGGCGGACCGCAGTGTGCTGTTGCAGCAGCGAGTGGCGGTGCAATTGAGTGGCGAACAGGCCCGGTCGGCAGTGGATCTGATTCGCGCCATCGGTGGGGGCTGGGGCAATCCGGTCCCAGGCGCCGAGACGGTCGCGGCCAATCCGTAGGCGCATTCCGTGGGGGCAGCCCTGTCACCCCCACGGAATGCGAGACTCAATACTCGATCACCATGATCGGATGATCGATATAGTCCCCCACGGGAACATCGCCCTGCCCGGGATTGACGCGCCCTTCGATGGAGACCGTCTGCATGGTTCCCAGCCCGAACCCGCTGAGCGGCGACGCGGCGGTGATTGCCGTATCGGTGCCGGGCTGATAGAGCTGGTATTCGATGTATTGATTGCCGGGCCCCTTCATCCTGCGCATGCCGTTGGCGGCGTTTTCGCCGTCGCCGACGTATAGCTTGAATGGCGTCAGCAGGGTGCAGTAGAGATCGACCCGGGCGGTCGCGGGCTTGAACATCGACACCAACGGCTGAGCCCCGAAGTTCAGGTTGGCCGTCGCGCCGTTGAAGGCGCAGGATTTGCGCACGTCGATCGACACCTGCACGGTCGTGATCGAGGTGCCGCTGTGCCAGAACCAACTGGGGCATCCGAGAAAGCTGCCGAACGAGCAATAGCCCCACTCCCACTTCAGCGTGATGGTGTCGGAATAGGTGATGGCAATCGGGACGGCATTGGCCTGGGTCTCCAGGAAAAGCTGCACGCTGCCGCCCAGCGAGCCTCCCCACCCCAGCACGCTCAGCCCTCGTTGCGGCAGGTTGACCTGTTGGCCGAACGGCAGGTTGACGGTTCCTTTCGCATCGCTGTACAGCTTGTACGGCAACCGGCCCAGCCCGAACAGAGAGGTCATGGCGCCGTTGTTGGCGCTCTGTGCGGTCACCTTCAGCTCGGAATTGCTGCCCAGATTGATGACCGAGAAGAAATTGCACACAAAGCTGGAATCGAATTGCCGCGAGTTCTGGCTGTTGAACAGCTGCCAGGAATAGAACGCGCCGAAGTTGACCGGGGGCGCGGTGCCGCCCTGGCAATTGTCGGCGGCCTGGGCCGCCGTGACCAGGCCGGCCATCAGGACGAAAAAGGACAGGAAGGATCGGATCTTCAGGCGCATGATGACTGGGCTCACTGGCAAGGGAGGGTCCCAAGCCGGACAATGCCGGATTGCGGCGGAACAGACCCGAGCGCCACCTGGCACGCGGGGCCGCCATCGGCGGGGATGACACGCAGGGCCGCGACGGCCGGAATCGTTTCCAGGTAGACCTCGCCGCCGCGGCCGACCCAGGCGATATCCTTGCCGCCGCCCAGGACGCGGCTGCCGGCAGCGATCGGGCGTCCGTCCGGCGTGATCGCCGAAAATATGCCCGCTCGCAGTTTCTCGACCGGAAAGCGCAGCAGCAGCCCGCTGCCGTCGCGAATGGCCGCCTGGGTCCGGGCGACCGGCACCTTCACGTCGGCCGGCAGATTCACCGGGTCGATCTCGAAATGCGCGGCGTACCAGGACGTGACCGAGGGAATCAGCAGATGGCCGCTGGCATTGGTGCGACCCACGAGCTGGTTCTCGAAACTGACGGGAACGTCGGCGTACCCATCCGTGGACACCAGCGCGAACGCATCCGTCACTGGGCGCGACAGATGCAGCGCGCTATCCATGACGATGAGCGAGCCGCCCAGTTGGGCCCATTGCGACAGGTCGTCCGCCGGGCCGTAGACGCCGCCGCGCAGGTCGAAGCGCTGAGTGCGCCAGTTGACCTCGGCCTGGTTGTAGACGCTGCTGGCGGCGCTGTGGCTGGCCCCCAGGCTCCAGCCGATGCCGCCGGCCAACGGCGCGGCCTTCATGTAATTGGCCTGTTCGGTACGACGCCCTTCGCGGTCACGGGTGACCCCGACGCTGGCCGAAGTGCCATCGCCCAGCGAGATGGACAACGACAGCTGGGCGCTGTAACCGGGCGAACCGATCTCGCGGTTGGCGCTGGTGTAGAGGCTGACGCCGTGTCCCAGCGCCACGCCATACGACAGGTTGAGCAGCCGGGTGCGCTGTCCGGGCCCGTAATTCATGTCGAACCAGCCCATGCCTACCGAACCGTAGCGCCCCAAGGAAACGCTGGCGGTGGCCTGGTCTTCCTGGCGGGCCAAGCGGCCGGCGCTGCGATACAGGCCCAGGTTGGCGAAGCCTTCGGCGCGCCGGGTATGGCGCAGGCCGACGCTGAAGCGTTGATTGGCGTAGGAATACCCGAGCGACCATTGCCCGCCGCTGAGCGCGGCCGGGTTGTACGCGGTGGCCGCGCCGCCCACCTCGCCCCGGAACAGGGCTTCATAGGGGGTCTGCGGGCGCCATTGCTCGGCCAGCGGCCGTCCGATCCTGCCCGCCGCGGCATGACTGGCCGCGGCCGTGGCACTCAAGACGCCGAACACGCCCAGTTGCACATTCGAACCGAGACCGCCCGCGGCAAAGCCCGGCGCGCCCTGCGCCCACCCCGTCGCGGTCCAGCCGGACGTCAGGCCGTGCCGGAACACCCCGCTGGCCGCCAGGTCGCCATAATCGAAGGAAGACACCCCGTACCGCCGGCGCAGCCATCCCACGGACGCGCTGTAGTCGGACAGGCCTGGCCGCAGCAGGTCGTTCGATACATAGAACGACACTTCCTGGCTGACTTCGCGGCCCAGCGCATCGCGCGTGACCACCGTCGCGGTACCCGCGCCGTTGATGTACGGCAGGCTTTGCAACGTGAACGGACCCGGCCCCACCTGCTGCGAGCCCATCCGGTAGTTGTTGATGAACAGATCCACCGCTGTCGGCACCGCGGCCTGACCGGCAAACTGCGGCACGGGATAGGTGACCAGGTCGGGGCGCGTGGCGAAATTGCGGCCGAACTGCAGACCCGCCATGTGCACCGAACTGGAGTCGGCCAGGGCATCGGTAATAAGGTCGCCCACCACATACTTGTTCATGGTGGTCGGATCGTTGTAGCGCCACTGCGTGTCGTAGCGCATGAAGCCGGGCGCGCCGGCCCCCTCCTGCCCCTGCACGGTGCCACGCCATGCGCCGGTCGACGACACCGCGCCGTAGGGGCTGAACAGCCGCTGCTCGCTCCACACCGACAGCGCGGTAGTGCGCCGGTTCCTGTTCAGATAGGCGTCGTAGTTCACCAGCGCGCCGGTGGAACTGGCGGCCGGCAACGACGCCTTTTCGCGCGCATCCATGTCCACGACCTGCCGCGGCAACCACTCCGGCGGTACGGTGACCACCAGTTGCTGGGCCGCGTTGTCCAGCCGTACCCGCACGCCGGGAATCTGGTCCACCGCCACCGGCTCCTGCCCGCGCGCATCGACCTTCACGCCCAGGTCCTTGATCACGGTTGCAGGCAGGTAATAGTGGCCCTGGCGGTAATCCACCCGCTGCACCGGCCCCGCGGACTTGCCGTTGACCAGGACATCGAGATACAGCACGCCATCGGGCATCGAGAAAGCCGCCGCGCCTTGCGCCTGGACGGCCCAGCCGGCGGCCGCCAGCGACAGCGCGGCAAGGCGACGGCCGGCGCACGCCATCGGGCGAGACGAGAGACGTTGGAAGACAGCAGTCACGGCCGGTTCAACGGGGAGCGATGACGCGGGCTTCGCGATCGCCGTTGACGTGCGCCTTCAGGACACCGCCGGCCTGGACGGCGGCGGGAATCTCGAAATGCATTTCCGCGCCCGGCAGGACATAGCCGAGCAATCCCGGCACCGTCCAGACCTCGCGCCCGGCCAGCGTGTAGCCGACCTGCGACAGGCGCGCATGAACGACGCCGCTGTTACGCACGACCAGCCAGCGTTGGCCAGGCTTGTTCTGCACCGAATAGGTCAGCACCGGCCGGGCGGCGGTCTTGGGGTCCGGATGCTTGCGGGCATCCTCGCGCGTCCAGGCGCCCTCCCCGCTGACAAACAGGGGCACGGAGTAACGCAGTTGGAAAGCCAGCCCGGCGCCTCCCTCGGCGGCGGCCTGGGGTGCCTCGCCCGGCCGCCCGCCGCCGTCGCCAGCCGGGGCCGCGCCGCTCTCGCCGGGAATCTCGTCGATCAGAACGCGATAGGCCTCCTGCTTGCCTGGCGGAACCGCGAGGGTCCGGATCAGGCGCAGCAGCTGGCGTTGCCCCGGCTGGATCTCGGCCGCTGGCGGACTGACCACGATACTGTCCTGGGCGACCAGCTCATCGACGCCGTTGGCCTGGGTCCAGCGCAACGCGCGGATCTGGATACGGGAGGCGGACTTGCCGCTGTTCTCCAGCCAGATCGCCGTGCCGGAATCATCGTGCTCGATGACCGGGTCGATGGGCCAGACGAGAATGGAGGCGGCCGCGAAGGCCGCATTGGCCAGGCACAGCGCGATCACGGCAGCGGCCAGGCGGACGAGGGATTTCATGAAATGCATGCTCAGTAGTAGACGGTGACGATCAGGTCGTCGGTGTAGACACCCGGCGTGGGCTGGGTCGTCGTGCTCTGCAACTTGGCGTAGACGGGAAGTTCGACGGCCCCGCCCGCCGCGGTCATCTGCACGCCCGCGCCGTTCGCCCCCCAGCGCTGGCTGTAGGCGCTGTCGCGATACAGGTCGTACTTGAGTACGTTGCCGCTGGCCGCGTGCTTCAGTTGCCGGCCGGAATACCAGAACAAAATCCCGCTGGTGTTGCTGCCGTCGTTGATGTCCACCCGGAACTGCGTACCGGGCGTGCAGGTCATCACGATGCTGCCGGCTCCGACGGAAGACCGCGTCTTCACATCCTTGTCCAGGCGCGGCACCGTGCCGAAGTCGATCGTGCCCAGCGACAGCAGCGGCGTACGGCTCGTGCCGAACCAGCATCCCGGCGTGATCGCCGCGCGCACGGTCAACACCTGCGTGACGGTCTCGGCACGGACGTCCCCGGCATGCGCCAGGGCGCATGCCAGCAAGGCCAGCGTCAGTCCACAGCGCCGGCGAAGCGGCGCGCTTACCATTGGATCGTCACCTTGACGGTGTCGCGATAGACACCGGCGGCGGGCGTGGCCTGGGGTTCGATCGCGGCGTAGACCGGGATCACCTCTTCCGCACCGGTCCCGGCACGCGCTATCGGCGCGGTCTCGGTCCAAGGCCGGCTGAGCGAGGCATCGCTATACAGCCCGTAGCGCACGAACGCGCCGGTGGGTCCTTTCAACCGGCGTTGCGGGCCGGCGTCGTTGTCGCCCGCGCCCAGCACGATGCGATACGGCACACCGGTGGCGCATTGCACCCGTATGCCGGCCTGGCCCGTGCCGCCGCGGCCGCTCAACGCGTTCGACAGGCTGGCATGGGTACCGAAGTCGAGCTTGCCGAACGCGATCGCGGTGTTGCCCGCGCCCGCCGATCCGGCGGAGCACAGATTGGCGATGACGACGCGCACCCCCAGGGTGGCGTTGCCGGAATACGCGAAACTCTGCGCACCGGCGGAGCCGGCGGCGCAGATGCAGATGAGGGAAAGTAGAGCGCGGCGGAACATGATGATCGGGGGCCCGTGGCGCGGGCCCGCCTCCCTGGAAGGCGACTTACCAGCTGACGGTCAGCATGACGACGTCCGCATACTTGCCGGAGACGGGTGTCGTCTGCATGGTCGGAATGCGGCCATACACCACCATCTCTTCGGCGGAACCGCTGCCCGTGCCGGTGTACGGGTTCTGGCTATCCCAGACCTTGCTGCGGGCGGCGTCCTGGTACAGGTTGTAGGGCACGAAGGCATCGCTGGCGCCGCCGACCAGCGCCAGGCGCCGGGCGCCCGCGCCCGATGCGTTGCGCCCGTCGTCCAGCGATACGCGATAGGCCACATCCTTGGTGCAGTTGAGCTTGACCATGGCGCCGCCGGAACCCTTGGCCTGCGCGTCAATCACGTTGTTCGCCAGCGACGAGACTTCGCCGAAACTCAGCGTGCCGAAAGCATTGGCGCCGCTGACGGTGCCGTTGATCACTTCGCAACCCTTGCCGATGGTCAGTTCGACGGCCAGCTGGCCGCGCACCTCGCCAGCGGAATAGGTCGGTGCCGCCGCGGGCGGGTCGGCGGCGAATGCCGCGGCGGAGAAAGCGCAACCGCCCATGATGGCGGCGTTCAGGAAGGTCTTCTTCATAGCATTGCTCGGGTCTGACTCGGTAGGAAGGAATGAACGCCCCGCAGCGCCAACGGCGTGTTGCGGTGCGAGAGGCATTACAGCAACCGTGCCTTCCTTTCTGAATCAGACAATTCCGATACGCGGGCCCCGGCCCCAGGTCGGCCTGCCCACGACGGGCGATTCAGAATCGTCTGACCCCGCGACGGCGAATGCGCGGCAATGCGCCCTACAATCCCGGCATGCCAGCCATCCGCCTTTTCTATGCCCTTTGGCCCGATCCTTCCCTGGCCGCCACCCTCTCCGGGTGGGCGTCGCAGGCGCGCTCCCATGTCCAGGGCCGAGCCATGCGCACCGAGACGTTGCACCTGACCATGGCGTTCCTGGGGGCCGTGGACAGGGAAATCGCCGACGAACTCATCGACGCCACCCCCTACCATCGCCTGCAGCCCGGCACCGTCACGCTCGACCGCTACGGCGTGTTCGCCCGCCCCGGCATTCTGTGGGCCGGCCCGGCGCGGACACCGGATTCGCTCCAGGCCAGTCACGACGGCCTGTGGCTCTGGCTGTCGGCGTTCGGCTTTGCGCCACCGGCCCAACCGTTCCGCCCCCACGTCACGCTGCTGCGCAACATCGAGCGCAACGACCCGCCCGCCGACGCACCGCCGCCCGTCACCTGGCGCTATGACCGCATGGTGCTGGTGGCCTCCGAATCCGCCGAGGGCGGCAGCCGCTACCGCGCCGTCGCCGGGTCCCGGCCGCAACCCGGCTGAATGCCCGGACAGCGCTCTGGCACAATCGAGCGCGTCGCAATGACTTAGGATTTCCATGATCATCCTGCTCGACCAAGACGGCGTGCTGGCCGACTTTGAACATGCCTTCATCGATGCCTGGCGGGCGCGCCACCCGGATATCGCGCCGGTGGCGTTTGAAGATCGCAAGTCGTTCTACATCCGCGAAGACTACGCGCCCGAACTGCGCGGCATGGCCGAGGCGATCTATACCGCGCCGGGCTTCATCCGCAACCTGCCGCCGGTGCCGGGTGCGCTGGAGGCGGTGAAGGAACTGCTGGCGCTGGGCATGGACGTGCGCATCTGCACCTCGCCGCTGTCGCAGTTCGAGAACTGCGTGGCCGAGAAGTATCTGTGGGTGGAAAAGCACCTGGGCCGCGAGGCCACCCACCGGCTGATTCTCACCAAGGACAAGACGCTGGTGCATGGCGATCTGCTGATCGACGACAAGCCGCTGATCCAGGGCGCGGTCAAGCCGCGCTGGAAACATATTCTGTTCGATGCGCCCTATAACCGGGAGGTTGCCGACCGGCCGCGCATCAACTGGAGCAACTGGCGCGGCGTGCTGGCCGGGGAACTCTATACGGCGGATGAATGAAGTCCGGATGACGACCGGATGAGGCCTCGGGACACGCGCCGGGGCAGTCCCCCCGCAGGGGTTGCGCGGCCCTGTTCAGCGGTCATGTTTTAGGACTATCCTGTGGTGCTGTATCCCCATAGCCTGGAGGAGCCTGCACCATGAATCTGCACCGTCTGCTCAAGCAGCGAGAAGCCGACCACAAGCCCTTGCGCGTTGCGCTGTTGGGCGCCGGAAAGTTCGGCGCGATGTTCATGAGCCAGGCGCCGCGCACGCCGGGCATGCGCCTGGTGGCGGTGGCCGACCTGATGCCCGACCGGGCCCGCGCGGCGCTGACGCGGGTGGGGTGGCCGGCGGCGGCGCTCAATGCCGCCAGCGTCAATGACGCGCTCAAGAACGGCAAAGTCTATTTCAGCGACGACCCGTACGCGGTCATTGCCAGCCCCGATGTCGATATCGTCATCGACGCCACCGGCCAGGCGGCCGCGGGCATCGGCCACGTGCTGGCCTGCTGCGAATACGGCAAGCACATCATCATGGTCAACGTCGAAGCCGACGCGCTGGCCGGGCCCTTGCTGGCGCGCCGGGCGCGCGAGGCGGGCATTGTCTATTCGCTGGCCTACGGCGACCAGCCCGCGCTGATCTGCGAAATGGTCGATTGGGCGCGCGCCTGCGGCTTCGAGGTCATGGCGGCGGGCAAGGGCACCAAGTACCTGCCCGAATTCCATACCTCCACGCCGGACACGGTCTGGCCGTACTACGGCTTCACGGCCGAAATGGTGGCGGCCGGCGACTTCAATGCGCAGATGTTCAACAGCTTCCTGGATGGCACCAAGAGCGCCATCGAGATGGCGGCGGTGTCCAACGCCACGGGGCTGCTGCCCTCGCCGTCCGGACTGCATTTTCCGCCTTGCGGGGTGGACGATCTGGCGCGGGTGCTGCGTCCGCGCGACGACGGCGGCATTCTGCATCACCGCGGGCAGGTCGAGGTGATTTCCTCGCTGGAACGCGACGGCCGGCCGGTATTCCGCGACCTGCGTTGGGGCGTGTACGTAACACTGGCAGCCGATAGCGATTATGTGCGCCGCTGCTTCAAGG
>NZ_JAELTJ010001288.1 GCF_016428805.1 Achromobacter sp. ASV32 | reverse complement strand
CCCCCCCCCCCCCCCCCCCCCCCCCCCCCCCCCCCCCCCCCCCCCCCCCCCCCCCCCCCCCCCCCCCCCCCCCCCCCCCCCCCCCCCCCCCCCCCCCCCCCCCCCCCTTTTCAAGCACAAGACGGCAAACGAGATCGGTTATTAGGTCTCGTGGGCTCGGAGATGTGTATAAGAGACAGCCACAGCGCGGCGATGATGGCCTGCTCGCAGGCCTCGGCCGCGGCTTCGAACAGCGGGTCGATGCGGGCTTCGTGCAGCATGGCGATAACCGGCATCGGCCGGTCGGCCTGCTGCGGCACCGTGTA
>NZ_JAELTJ010001287.1 GCF_016428805.1 Achromobacter sp. ASV32 | reverse complement strand
TTTCGGCATGCCGGAGCTGCTGCCGGAAGGTTTCCGGCTGTGGCTGTACCAGCACAACGCCGAGATGTCGCTGGCGGCCATTGCCCTGGCGCTGGGGTCGGCCGCGTATATCGCGGAAGACATCCGCCTGTCTCTTATACACATCTCCGAGCCCACGAGACCTAATAACCGATCGCGTTTGCCGTCTTCGGCTTGAAAAGGGGGGGGGGGGGGGGGGGGGGGGGGGGGGGGGGGGGGGGGGGGGGGGGGGGGGGGGGGGGGGGGGGGGGGGGGGGGGGGGGGGGGGGGGGGGGGGGGGGGGGGGGG
>NZ_JAELTJ010001286.1 GCF_016428805.1 Achromobacter sp. ASV32 | reverse complement strand
CCCCCCCCCCCCCCCCCCCCCCCCCCCCCCCCCCCCCCCCCCCCCCCCCCCCCCCCCCCCCCCCCCCCCCCCCCCCCCCCCCCCCCCCCCCCCCCCCCCCCCCCCCCTTTTCAAGCAGAAGCCGGCAAACGAGATCGGTTATTAGGTCTCGTGGGCTCGGAGATGTGTATAAGAGACAGCGAATATTCCGCCCGCGACTTCCTGTCGCTGGCCGTCGAAACCCGCATGAACCTGCGCATGAAGGCCGTTGCCGCCTTCGCGCGCCGCCATAGCATCGACCGCCTGACCTGTCCGGCGCCGCGCGCC
>NZ_JAELTJ010001285.1 GCF_016428805.1 Achromobacter sp. ASV32 | reverse complement strand
CGGCACGGACACGCCGATGGGCCGGTCGTCGATGGACACGCCCGAAGCGCGCGGCTACGTCGAAAGCCTGCACGCGCTCAAGCGGCTGGCCACGCCTGCCGAGATCGCGCGATCGGCGCTCTACCTGTCTCTTATACACATCTCCGAGCCCACGAGACCTAATAACCGATCTCGTATGGCGTCTTCTGCTTGGAAAGGGGGGGGGGGGGGGGGGGGGGGGGGGGGGGGGGGGGGGGGGGGGGGGGGGGGGGGGGGGGGGGGGGGGGGGGGGGGGGGGGGGGGGGGGGGGGGGGGGGGGGGGGGGGG
>NZ_JAELTJ010001284.1 GCF_016428805.1 Achromobacter sp. ASV32 | reverse complement strand
CCCCCCCCCCCCCCCCCCCCCCCCCCCCCCCCCCCCCCCCCCCCCCCCCCCCCCCCCCCCCCCCCCCCCCCCCCCCCCCCCCCCCCCCCCCCCCCCCCCCCCCCCCTTTTTCAAGCACAAGACGGCAAACGAGATCGGTTATTAGGTCTCGTGGGCTCGGAGATGTGTATAAGAGACAGACCCAGGACATCGTGGCCTACGCCAAACAGAATCCGGGCAAGCTGACCTTCGCCACCTTTGGCGCCGGCACCTCGTCGCACCTGGCGGGCGAGCTGTTCAAGGAACGCGCGGGCATCGACATCCTGC
>NZ_JAELTJ010001283.1 GCF_016428805.1 Achromobacter sp. ASV32 | reverse complement strand
AGTGGCCGCGGCCATCACCTTTCTGCTGTCGGACGATGCCGGCTTCATCACCGGCCAGGTGCTGGGTGTGGATGGCGGCGGCAGCCTGGGCGGCCGCTCCTGACCTGACGCCGGCAGGGCCTTGCGCCTGTCTCTTATACACATCTCCGAGCCCACGAGACCTAATAACCGATCTCGTTTGCCGTCTTCTGCTTGAAAATGGGGGGGGGGGGGGGGGGGGGGGGGGGGGGGGGGGGGGGGGGGGGGGGGGGGGGGGGGGGGGGGGGGGGGGGGGGGGGGGGGGGGGGGGGGGGGGGGGGGGGGGGG
>NZ_JAELTJ010001282.1 GCF_016428805.1 Achromobacter sp. ASV32 | reverse complement strand
CCCCCCCCCCCCCCCCCCCCCCCCCCCCCCCCCCCCCCCCCCCCCCCCCCCCCCCCCCCCCCCCCCCCCCCCCCCCCCCCCCCCCCCCCCCCCCCCCCCCCCCCCCCTTTTCACGCAGAAGACGGCAAACGAGATCGGTTATTAGGTCTCGTGGGCTCGGAGATGTGTATAAGAGACAGGGTCGAGGGCGTGTGCGTGGGCGGCGGGCTGGAAATCGCCAGCCAGTGCGACCTGCGCATCGCCGGCGAGTCGGCCCGCTTCGGCGTGCCGATCAACCGGCTCGGCTTTCCGATGGCGCCCGACGAA
>NZ_JAELTJ010001281.1 GCF_016428805.1 Achromobacter sp. ASV32 | reverse complement strand
GCTAATCTCTAATGTGGAAACCGCCGCCGTGGCGCCGGCTGATAATCAAACCGGCCCGGGTCAGGCGCCGATCACCTTGCGCACATCCAGCATGCTGGTCTGGCCGTCCAGGCCCATGTCCAGACGCTGTCTCTTATACACATCTCCGAGCCCACGAGACCTAATAACCGATCTCGTATTCCGTCTTCTGCTTGAAAATAGGGGGGGGGGGGGGGGGGGGGGGGGGGGGGGGGGGGGGGGGGGGGGGGGGGGGGGGGGGGGGGGGGGGGGGGGGGGGGGGGGGGGGGGGGGGGGGGGGGGGGGGGGG
>NZ_JAELTJ010001280.1 GCF_016428805.1 Achromobacter sp. ASV32 | reverse complement strand
CCCCCCCCCCCCCCCCCCCCCCCCCCCCCCCCCCCCCCCCCCCCCCCCCCCCCCCCCCCCCCCCCCCCCCCCCCCCCCCCCCCCCCCCCCCCCCCCCCCCCCCCCCCCTTTTCCAAGCAGAAGACGGAATACGAGATCGGTTATTAGGTCTCGTGGGCTCGGAGATGTGTATAAGAGACAGGTGTTGGCCAGCAGGCGCAGGCGCCCTTTCAGGCCGCTGGCGTAAGGCTGCAGGTCGGCGTTCAGGCACTCAAGCTGGCGGAATACGGCGTTGGCGTGCTTGAGCAGCACCTCGCCGGCGGGCGTG
>NZ_JAELTJ010000143.1 GCF_016428805.1 Achromobacter sp. ASV32 | reverse complement strand
TATTAGGTCTCGTGGGCTCGGAGATGTGTATAAGAGACAGGACTTCCCCTTCGTCATCTTCGTCCAGGCCTTCGGCCTTCCCTTCAGATTCCCTCGGGCGCATCGAGGTTGCCCACTCCGCAAGCCACCCCCGCGACGGGCTACGTTCATCTTGGTTTGACGCGCTGTTAGAGCCGTGGTCAGGGGCGAATTTGCTGCTGCCCGCCGATGACGGCCGCGCGGGCGGCCGCCAGCGGCTTACGCGGTGTCTTGGTTTGCTTGATGACGCTTGCGCGCTTTTCATCAGTTGCTTGCTTGGTGCCTTCCGCATTTTGGGGTGGGCGGTGATGGGCGGCGCGATGGCGGATGGTTTGCGTTTGAAGGGCGGCGGCGCGCCGCCCATCTTTGTGGGGGCCGGGGTACTTGCCGAATAGCGCTTTTCTGAGAGGGCTGGGGCTCTTGCCGAATAGCGCCTTCCTGATGGACAGGGATTTTCGCCGAACAGCGCTTTTCTGAAGCACCCCTCGTCCTCGTTTGCTGGGCCGCCGGTTCATCGCTCACACTCGCCACCGACCGCGCTTGTTTTTCTCTTCCCCCCACCCCGAGTCGCACTCCCCCTTTTTTTGCGACTCCCCTTCAATCGACCACCACCCATAAGCCAAAGAAGGCCGCCCGCGCGGCCGCTTTTGGCGTCCCCGCAAGATCTTCCATTGCCGCCGGGACGTTCTCCAAGAATGCCAAGCACGCTGTCCGCCCCGGCGGCGGTCAAGATGCCGCAGTGGAGCCCGCGGCGTTGGCGGTCTCCACTGCGCGGGGCGTCGATGCGCCCGAGGGAATCTGAAGGGAGCCGAAGGCGGACGAAGATGACGAGGGGGAAGTCCGGAGCGAAGGCTCCGGACCGCAATCGTTGCCCCGCGCACGGGAGACCGCCAACGCCGCGGGCGGCCCCGAGAACAACAGCGCCCCAAAAACAGACAGTCTCCCGTTAAACTCCCCCCAAAAACCACAACAACATTGGAGAACAGACATGCGCATTTTGCTGGTCGAGGACAACCTTGACCTGGGCGATGCCGTGGAAAGCAAACTGCGCTCGGCCGGCCATAGCGTGCAATGGGTGCGCAATGGGCTGGAGGCGTTGCGGTGGGGGCTGGACGAGACTTGGGATGCGTTGGTGCTGGACATCAACCTGCCCGGCAAGGACGGATTCACCGTGATTCGTGAATTGCGGGCGGCCGGGCTGGAAGCGCCGGTGCTGGTGATGACCGCCCGGTCTGAAATCGAAGACAAGATCGACATGCTCGACCTGGGCGCGGACGACTACCTCGTCAAGCCGTTCGATCTGCGCGAGCTGGAAGCCCGCTTGCGCGCGCTGTTGCGGCGGCCGGCGGGGCAGACGACCAGTGTCACCACCTATGGCAACCTGAGCCTGGATCTGGCCAACCGGCACGTGATGCTGTCCGGCGCGCCGCTGGAACTGGGGCGGCGCGAATTCCGGCTGCTGGAGATATTGCTGGGCAAGTTGGGGCAGACCGTGGCCAAGGAGCGGTTGATGAACCAGCTGTTTGATCTGGACGATGGCTCGCTCAATGCGCTGGAGCTGCTGATTTCGCGGCTGCGCAAGAAGCTGGCGGGCGCGTCGATCGACATCGTCACCGTACGCGGCGTGGGGTATCAGGCCCGCAGCCATGAACACGCCTGACAGCTTTTCGATCCGCCGCCGCGTCTTCACGCTGGGCGCCGTGCTCCTGGCGTGCGCCTTACTGGGGCTGGTGTTTTTCTTACGCGGCTATGCCCAGCGGGCGGCGGAACAGGCCTTTGACCGGCTGCTGGCGGCGTCGGCGCTGACCATTGCCGGGTCGGTACAGATCGAGGACAACGGCGTCACCGTTGAGCCGCCCGTGTCCTCGCTGGCGATGCTGTCGGGCAGCGAGCGGGTGTTCTACGAGGCGCGCACCTCCAATGGCCGTTTGATCACGGGCTATGGCGATCTGGCGCCGGGCTTGCCGCTGGCGCAGTCGGCCACGCCGGTATTCACTTATCTCACCTATCACGACGAACCCGTGCGCGTGGCGACCGTGGGCCGGCTGGTCTCGGCCAGCCAGCACGCGGGCTGGGTCACGGTGCGGGTGGCGGAAACGCTGGGATCACGGGAAGAACTGGCCGACGAGATACTGGGACGCAGCGTGCTGCCGCTGGTGGTGGTGTCGCTGGTGGCGCTGGGCCTGTTGTGGTTCGGCGTACAGCGGGCGTTTGCGCCGCTGGCAGTGGTGGAACGCGAGTTGCGGCGGCGCGCGCCCGATGATCTGGCGCCGCTGGTGACGCCGGTGCCGACCGAGGTGCGGCGGCTGGTGGAGGCGCTGAATGCCTTCATGCAGCGGCTGTCCGGCCTGATGGATACCTTGAACACGCTGGTGGCCGACGCGGCGCACCAGGTGCGCACGCCACTGGCTTCGCTGCGGGCGCAGGCCGAAGTGGCGCTGGACGAAACCGATCCCAAGCGCCTGCACGAGCGCCTGGGCCGTATCCACCTGAACGCCACGCACGCCAGCCAGCTCATCAACCAGCTGCTGATGGACGCGACCATCACGCACCGGCTGGGCAAGGGCGCGCGCGCGCCGGTGGGCGTGGCCGAGACCATCAACGAAACCCGCCGGCGCATCGGCCCCCTGGAAGCGCAGCGCCTGCGCATCGAAATCGCGCCGCAGGTACGGCGCGCCCGTATCGCGGGCGATCGCGTGGCCTTGCGGGAGATGCTGCGCAACCTGGTGGACAACGCGCTGCGCTATGCGCCGGACGGCACGGTGGATATCCAGGCCACGCCCGTGGCGGGGTACCGGGTGGCGCTGACGGTGTCCGACCGCGGGCCGGGCATCGCCGATGACGAAAAAGATGCCGTGCAGCAGCGCTTCACCCGCGGCCGCACCGGAGAATCGCAGCCGGGCTCGGGCCTGGGCCTGGCCATCGTGCGTTCGGTCGCCGTGGCGCATGGCGGCTCGCTATGGCTGCAGGACCGCCCGGGCGGCGGCCTGATGGCGCGCGTGATCCTGCCGTTGGCGCGCCAGCGCAGCGGCCATGCCGGGCGCACGCTGTCCGGCTGGCTGGGCGCGATCGGCGCGGCGACGCTGCTGTGGCTGACGCCGCCTGCCGACGTGCACGCGGCGGCTATTCCGGAAATCGTCACCCGCTATCCGGCACCGCAGCCGTCCTCGCGCGTGCTGACCATCGCCGGGCCCACCGACACGCCGGTGGTGGCGCCGCTGATCCTGGGTTTCCAGTCGCAACGGCCGGACGTCACCGTGGTGTATCGCGAGATGGGCAGCCGCGAGCTGTACGAGGCCGCCATCGACAACCAGTTGCCGGACGTGGACGTGCTGATGAGCTCGGCCTCGGACCTGCAGATCCGCCTGGCCAACGATGGCTACGCGCAGCGCTACGCCTCGCCCTATGCGGCCAAGCTGCCGTCGTGGGCGGTGTGGCGCAACGAGGTCTATGGCTTTACCTTCGAGCCGGCCGTGATCGTCTACAACCCCAAGCGCTACACCGAGGCCACCGTGCCGCGTTCGCGCCAGGACCTGCTGCGCACGCTGGAACATGACCACGCCAGGCTGCATGGCCGCGTCGGCACCTACGACATCTCACGCAGCAGCGTGGGCTATCTGATGGCCGAACAGGACGAGCTGGTGTCGTCCAATTTCTGGGGCCTGGCCAACGCCTTCGGCCAGGTCGGCGTGCGGCTGTCGGCCACCAGTGCCGAACTGCTGGACGCCATCGAGAATGACGAGATGGACCTGGGCTACAACATCCTGGGGTCCTATGCGCTGTCGCGGCAAGCGGCGGGCAGCAAGATCGGCATCGTGTTCCCGCAGGACTACGTGCTGGTGCTGGCGCGTTCGGTGCTGATCGCACGCAAGGCGCCCAATCCGGACCTGGGCCGGGCACTGGTGGACTGGCTGCTGTCGCCGGCCGGCCAGCAGGTGGCGTCCAGCCACGCGGCGCTGGGCTCGATCATGGAAGACACGCCGGGGCGCTGGACCTCGGAAGCGGTGCTGGCGCGCTCGCAGGGCATCGTGCAACCGGTGGTACTGTCGCCCGCGCTGCTGGTGGGGCTGGACCAGCGCCGTCATTCGCGTTTTGTGCAGAACTGGATCCGCCTGGTCACCGACACGCCGGAACGCCCTTAGGACTGCGGGATTTCCCCTATCCCGCCCCTGTCGCCATGACAGGACGGCGACAGACGCCGACACCTAAGATGCGACCGAACAGGCCATAGCGCCTGTCGATACCAATTCCAACGGAGACAAGACCCATGCTTGCCAAGTCCAGACTGGCGGCCGCCTGCGCCGCCGCACTCGCCATCGCCGCCGGCAGCGCCTACGCCCAATCCGTGCCCGCGGGCTACCCGGCCGATTACCAGAAGATCCTCGACGGCGCCAAGAAGGAAGGCAAGGTCGTGATCTATTCGACCACCGACACCAAGGCCGCCGGCCCCATCATCAAGGGCTTCGAAGCGCTGTACCCGGGCGTCAAGGTCGAATACAACGACATGAACAGCACCGAGCTGTACAACCGCTACATCAGCGAACAGGCGGCGGGCGGCAGCAGCGGCGACATCGTCTGGAGCTCGTCGATGGACTCGGCGTTGAAGTTGGCCACCGACTACGCGCTGCAGTACAAGTCGCCCGAGATCGCCAAGCTGCCGGCCTGGGCCGTCTGGAAGGACTCGGCCTACGGCACGACCTACGAACCGGCCGTGTTCATCTACAACAAGCGCCTGATCCCCGCCAACGAAGTGCCGACCACGCACGGCGCCCTGGCCAAGCTGATCGCCAGCCAGCCGGACAAGTTCAAGAACAAGGTCACCACCTACGACATCGAGAAGTCGGCCGTGGGCTTCATGCTGGCCGTGCAGGACAAGGCCAATGACCCCAAGTACTTCGACACGCTCAAGGACATCGCCAAGGGCGGCCTGATCGTGCAGTCGTCCACCGGCACCATGATGGAACGCGTGTCGTCGGGTGAAAACCTGATCGGCTACAACATCCTGGGCTCGTACGCCGAAACCCGCGCCAAGTCCGATCCGTCGCTGGGCGTGGCCTATCCGACCGATTACGCGCTGGTGCTGTCGCGCGTGGCGTTCATCAGCAAGAAGGCCAAGAACCGCAACGCGGCCAAGCTGTGGATGGACTACCTGCTGTCGCAGAAGGGCCAGGAAATCATGGCCAACCAGGCCGATCTGGCCTCGGTGCGCGACGACATCGAAGGCGACAACGATGTGGACGGCATGACCAAGAAGCTGGGCGCCTCGCTCAAGCCGATTCCGGTCAACGAAACGCTGCTGGACTACCTGGAACAGAACAAGCGCCTGCAATTCATCAAGGACTGGCGCGCCGCGGCAGGCAAGTAAGGCTGCCGGCGTCACCGGGGGCCGCGCCGCCCCCGGCCGCCGGCACGCGGGAAGGCGGCCAGCCGCCCCCCGCCAGGCCGCCCGCCGGCCGGACTTTCGCCCTCGGGCGATTGCCGGCGGGTGATCGCCAGCGGGCGCCCCCCGCGTCTATCGACACAACAGGATTACCCCATGCAGTCATTGCGCAGAAAATGGCAGTCCCTGCCGCGCGGCGTGGTGGTGCTGATCACAGCCTTGGCCATCTACGTGCCGCTGTCGTTCATCATCATCCAGAGCTTCCTGTCCGCGCCCTTCTTTTCCCCGTCCAAGGTTTTCAGCCTGGACGCGTTCCGCTTCATCTTCGCGGACCCTGATTTCTACAAGGCGCTGAAAAGCGGCTTCATCCTGGCCTTCGGGCTGGCCGTCATCGCCATCCCGCTGGGCGGCATGCTGGCCTTCCTGATGATCCGCACCGACCTGCCTGGCCGGCGCTGGATCGAGCCCCTGATCCTGGTGCCCGTGTTCGTCTCGCCGATGGTGCTGGGCTTTGGCTACGTGGTCGCGGCCGGCCCGGTGGGCTTTTTCTCGATCTGGGCGCAGAACCTGCTGGGGTTCGTGCCCTGGAACGTGTATTCGCTGACCAGCATCGTGATCATCGCCGGCCTGACGCACGTGCCGCACGCCTACCTGTATATCTCATCGGCGCTGCGCAGCATGGGTTCCGATGTCGAGGAAGCGGCCCGCGTGGCCGGCGCCTCGCCGCTGCGCGTGATGGTGTCGGTCAGCCTGCCGATGGTGCGTCCGGCCATGCTGTACGCCACGGTGCTGCTGTTCTTCCTGGGCCTGGAAGTGTTCGGCCTGGTGCTGGTGCTGGGTGATCCGGAAGGCAACCTGGTGCTGGCCACCTACCTGTACAAGCTGACCAACAAGCTCGGCATCCCGTCGTACCACCTGATGGCCGCCGTCGCCGTGGTGCTGATCTGCATGACGATCCCGCTGGTCATGCTGCAGCGCCGCCTCATGCGCACCGCCAACCGCTTTGTCACCGTCAAGGGCAAGGCCTCGCGCGCCCGTCCGCTGCCGCTGGGCAAGTGGCGCTGGGTGGCCGGCGCCGTGGTGGCGTTCTGGCTGCTGGTCACCATCGTGGTGCCGCTGATGGGCGTGCTGCTGCGCGCATTCGTGTCCAACTGGGGCATGGGCGTGTCGCTGTTCGACGTGCTGTCGCTGGACGCCTTCCGCACTGTGTTCGCGCAACCGAACCTGATGCGCGCCATCGTGAACTCGGTGGCCATCGGCGTGTTCGGCGGGGCGCTGGCGGTGATGTGCTACATGTTCGTGGGCCTGGCGATGCACCGCAAGCCGGACAACATCACCCGCTTCATGGACTACAGCGTGCTGGTGCCGCGCGCCGTGCCCGGCCTGCTGGCGGGCCTGGCATTCCTGTGGGTGTTCCTGTTCGTGCCGATGTGGCTGGACAACGCGCTGGACCCGGACCTGGGCGGCTGGCTGTCGGGCCTGCCGTTCGCCGACTGGCTGCGCGAGAACTTCATCGAATGGCTGCGCGCCATGCGCAGCACCATCTTCAGCGTGTGGCTGGCCTACACGGTGGTCTGGATGGCCTACGGCCTGCGCCTGATCTCGTCGACGCTGCTGCAGGTGGGGCCTGAGCTGGAAGAGGCTGCCCGCAGCGCCGGCGCGCGCCGCGGCCAGGTCACCCGCCACGTCACCGTGCCGCTGGCCAAGTACGGCCTGATCGGTTCGTGGCTGCTGATGTTCCTGATTTTCGAGCGTGAATACTCCACCGGCGTCTACCTGTTGTCGCCCGGCACCGAGACCATCGGCTCCATGCTGGTGTCACTGTGGGCCTCGGGCGCCATCGACATCGTGGCCGCGCTTTCCTTCATCAATATCGTTCTGGTCGTGATCGGCCTGGGCATCGCCCTGCGATTCGGAGTCAAACTTCATGATTGAGCTTTCTGTAGAAGACCTGCACCTGGATTACGGCGACAACCCGGTGCTCAAGGGCGTGTCCATGCAACTGCGCCAGGGCGAGGTGGTTTCGCTGCTGGGCCCGTCGGGCAGCGGCAAGACCACGCTGCTGCGCGCCGTGGCGGGCCTGGAAGGCCCCAAGCGCGGCCGCATCACCATCGGCGACCGCGTGGTCTACGACGGCGGCGCCCGCAAGGAAATCCCGGCCGAAGAGCGCAATCTGGGCCTGGTGTTCCAGTCCTATGCGCTGTGGCCGCACAAGACCGTGTTCGACAACGTGGCCTACCCGCTGAAGCTGCGCAAGGCGCCGTCCGCCGAAGTGCGCGAACGCGTGCAGGCGGTGCTGGACCAGCTGGGCCTGGGCGCGCTGGGCCACCGCCATCCGCATGCGCTGTCGGGCGGCCAGCAGCAGCGCGTGGCCATCGGCCGGGCGCTGGTGTACAGCCCGCCCGTCATCCTGCTGGACGAGCCGCTGTCCAACCTGGACGCCAAGCTGCGCGAGGAGGCCCGCGCCTTCCTGCGCGAACTGATCATCCGCCTGGGGCTGTCGGCCCTGATGGTGACGCATGACCAGAGCGAGGCCATGGCCATTTCCGACCGCATCCTGCTGCTGAACAACGGCAAGATCGAACAGCAAGGCACGCCGCAGGAGATGTACGGCTCGCCGTCCACGCTGTTCACGGCCGAGTTCATGGGCAGCAACAACCGGCTGGACGGCAAGGTCACCGAAGTGCGCGACGGCCAGGCCCGCATCGAAGGCCGCGGCTGGGCGCTGTGGGGCAAGGCCGGCGAAGGCGTGACGGCCGGTCAGGACGCCACCGCGGTGATCCGGGTCGAACAGGTCCGCCTGGCGGACGATCCCGACGGCAACCACCTGGACATGCCGCTTCTGACCAGCATGTACCTGGGCGACCGCTGGGAATACCTGTTCCGCACCCCCGACGCGGACCCGGCCAACACCCTGGCACTGCGCGCCTATGGCCCCGAAGGCCGTGAACCGGGCCCCTGCCGCCTGGCCCTGCCGGCCAGCAAGGTCTGGATCTTCCCGCGGCCCTCGAAGTAACCGTCACGGGCAGCCACCCCTGACGGCGGCGGGCGGAGTGGCTCTACAATGCGTGCGTGCAACGCCTTGCTGATTCCCCCTCTCCGCTGAGCCGTCTGCTGTGGTGGCTGGGCGCGCCCGCCCAGCACTACCTGCGCATCGGCATCGCGATTTCGCTGTTGGTGCACGCCGGCGCCCTGGCGTGGCGCTTCGGCGCGCCTGCCCTGTCACGCCCCCCGGCGGCCAGCCTTGAAGTGGTGCTGCTGAACGCCCGCAGCGAAACGCCCCCTGATACCCCCCGCGCCCAGGCGCAGAACCAGATGAGCGGCGGCGGCAATGCCGAACGCGGCCTGTCCACCACCCCCCTGCCCCAGACCGGCGCATCCGCCGAGACCATCGTGCTCGAAGCCATGCGCCGCCGCCAGGTCCAGCTCGAAGCCGAACAGACCCGCCTGATGACCCAGTTGCGCGCGGCCGACAAGGCCGGCGCCGAGCGCCAGGCCGTCAACCCCTGGCCCGACGGCAACGACCGCGGGCAGGACACCCAGGACCAGGCCAGCGTCATCCAGAACGCCCAGATCGCGGCGCTGGCCGCCAAAGTCCAGCAGTACAACGCCGAACCGCGCAAGCAGTTCGTGGCGCCCTCGGCCGAGGCCTCGCGCTACGCCGCCTACCTGGACGCCTGGCGCACCCGCATCGAAGCCGTGGGCACCCAGCACTACCCGGAAGAAGCCCGCGGCCGCATCTACGGATCGCTGCGCATCACCGTGTCGGTGCGCGCCGACGGCAGCATCGCCGGCGTCGACATCGACCAGCCATCGCCGCATGCCGTGCTGAACCAGGCCGCCCGCCGCATCGTGCAGCTGGCCGCGCCGTTCCCGCCGTTCCCGCCCGACATCGCCCGCGACACCGACGTACTGGTCATCACCCGCACCTGGCATTTCGTCAACGACACCCTGGAAACCGAAGCCCCATGACCGAGGCAACCCCTCTTGCCCGCTACGCCGTCATCGGCAACCCCATCGCGCACAGCCGTTCGCCGCAGATCCACACGCTGTTTTCGCAGCAGACCGGCAAGCCGCTCACCTATGAGCGCCTGCTGGCCCCGGTGGATGGGTTCAATGAGGCGGTGGCGGCCTTTGCCGCCGAGGGCGGCCTGGGGCTGAACGTGACCGTGCCCTTCAAATTGGACGCCTACGCGCTGGCCACGGGCCACCTGTCCAGCCGCGCCCGGCTGGCCGGGGCCGTCAACACGCTGTCCTGGCGCGGCGGCGCCTGGCATGGCTGCAATACCGACGGCGTGGGCCTGGTGTCCGACCTGCTGCGCCTGGGCGTGCGCCTGACGGGCGCGTCGGTGCTGCTGGTGGGCGCGGGCGGCGCCGCCCGCGGGGTGCTGCAGCCCCTGGCCCAGGCCGGCTGCGCCCGCATCCACATCGTCAACCGCACCGCCGCCCGGGCGCTGGAGCTGGCGGAAAGCTGGCGCGAGACCGGCGTGGAACCCCAGACCCGCGTCACCGCCGGCGGCCTGACCGACGCGGCCCTGCCCGGCGGCTGGAACCTGGTGGTCAACGCCACCGCCAGCGGCCTGCAGGACGCCGCCCCCGACCTGCCCGCCGGCCTGTATGCCCCGGGCGCGGCCGCCTACGACATGATGTATGGCGCCCGCCCCACGGCGTTCATGCGCCAGGCCGAGCAGGATGGCGCCGCCCTGACCGCCGACGGCCTGGGCATGCTGGTGGGCCAGGCGGCCGAAAGCTTCTTCATCTGGCACGGCGTGCGGCCCGACCCGGCCCCCGTGCTGGCAGCGCTGCGCGAGGCGCTGATGGCCGGAACCTGACCCCATGGCCGCCCGCGGCAAGAGCGGCAAGCGCCGCTCCTGGTTCCGGATCATCACCGGCGTGCTGATGGCGCTGGTGTGCGCGGTGCTGCTCTACCAGTTCTGGCTGTTCGGACTGGTGGTCTGGTACAAGTACCAGAACCCCGGCAGCAGCGCCGTGATGCGCGAGGAACTGGCCCGGCTGCGCGACGGCAACCCCGATTTCCGCCTGAAATACGAATGGGTGCCCTACGACAAGATCAACCGCAGCCTGAAACTGGCGGTGGTGGCGTCCGAAGATGCCAATTTCACCGAGCACGACGGCGTCGAATGGGACGCCATCCGCAAGGCCTGGGAATACAACCAGAAACAGGAAGAAGCCGGCCGCAGCAAGATGCGCGGCGGCTCCACCATCACCCAGCAACTGGCCAAGAACCTGTTCCTGTCCAGTTCCCGCAGCTATGTCCGCAAGGGCCAGGAACTGGTGCTGACCTACATGATCGAACACGTCATGACCAAGGAACGCATTCTGGAGCTGTACCTGAACGTGGCGGAATGGGGCGTGGGCGTGTTCGGCGCCCAGGCGGCGGCCAAGCATTATTTCAATGTGCCGGCGGCCAGCCTGGGGGCCAGCCAATCGGCCCGGCTGGCAGCGATGCTGCCCAATCCACGTTTTTATGACAGCCACCGCAACTCCAATTACCTGAACTCCCGCGTCTATACCCTGACCCGGCGGATGCAGATGGTGGACATCCCCTGATACCGGAAACCGACCGATTCCCGAGGCTCCCGCCCACCCTGACCGGCGGGATTTGTTAAGCTTTCACGTTTAGCGCTCCTTCGCCCTTTTTCATGCGTACCGCACGTCGCTACCTGGCCCGCGAGATCTATCGCTCTTGTGCAGTGGTCCTTATGGCCCTGCTGGGCCTTTTCACGTTTTTCGCGCTGGTGGACGACCTGGACAACGTGGGCGACAAGTTCTCCATGATGGCCCTGCTGTACATGCAGGCGCTGGCCATCCCCACCCGCCTTTACGACCTGTTGCCCATCGGCCTGCTGATCGGCGCCATTCTGGCGCTGGCCGGCCTGGCACAGCGTAACGAGCTGGTGATCCTGCGGGTGTCGGGCGTGAGTGGCATGCGGCTGCTGCGCATGCTCTGGATCGTCACCATTCCGCTGATGATCGGCGCGGCGCTGCTGTCCGAATACGTCACCCCCTGGGCCGAGATCAAATCCGGCGAGGCCAATCTGATGTTCCGCGGCAAGGCCGGCGGCGACCGCCTGAACAGCGGCTACTGGTTCAAGGAACCCACCGCCAACGGCGGCACCCGCATCATCAACATCGCCGAACTCAAGGGCGACGGCCAGGTCACGGGCGTGACGCTGTACGAATTCAAGAAAGACCTGACGCTCTCGGTGCTGTCCACCGCCCCCACCGGCCTGTTCGCCCACGGCGATCTGGTCCTGAAGGATGTGGCCGAAACACGCCTGGACGACGAGGCCGCCGATGCCCTGGCCAATGCGCGCCCGCCGAAGAATCCCCCGGCGACGGTGGTGAAGGTGCCCGAGCGCACCGTCGACACCACCCTCAGCGCCGAACGCCTGCTGGCCCGGGTGCTGACGCCGGAACGCATGTCGATCGTGACGTTGCTCGATTATGTGGATTATTTGCGCAACAACCAGCTGCAATATGGTCGACAGGTCGTCGCGTTGTGGCGCAAACTGGCATATCCGTTCACGCTGCTGGTGATGATCACCATCGCGGCCCCCATCGGGCTGATGCAGACGCGCCGCGGCGGCGTGGGCGCCAAGGTCTTCATCGGCATCCTGCTGGGCGTGGGCTTTTTCATGCTGAACCAGCTGGCGCTGAACGTAGGCATGCTGGGCAAGTGGCCGCCCTGGCTGACCGCCCTGGGCCCGAATATCGGGGCCATGGCCTTGGCGCTGGGCGCCATGAGCTACATGGAATACCGCCACACCATTACCCGTCTCGTCCAACAACGTTGGCCCTGGAGCAAGAGTCCCGCATGAACAGCAGCAGTATCTGGATGATCGGCGACGTGCAAGGTTGCTGCTCGCCGCTGGATCGCTTGCTGTCCCATCCCGAACTGGTGGGCGACCCCACGTCGCGTTTCTGGTTCGCCGGGGATCTGGTGAACCGCGGCCCGCAATCGCTGGCAACGCTGCGCCGCATTATCGATCTGGGTGACCGCGCGACGGTGGTACTGGGCAACCACGACCTGCATCTGCTGGCCGCGGCCGCCGGGGTGCGCAAGCCGTCAAAGTCGGACACGCTCGACGAAATCCTGCGCGCGCCGGACTCAGCCGACCTGATCGACTGGCTGCGCTCGCGCCCGCTGGCCCATTTCGAGCACGACCACCTGATGGTGCACGCGGGCACGCTGGCAAAATGGGACGTGGCCAAGACGCTGTCGCTGGCCGCCGAGGTCCAGGACGCGCTGCGCGGCCCTCAATGGCAGAAGGCGCTGCAAAAGATGTACGGCAACGAGCCGTCGACCTGGAAGGAAGACCACAAGGGCGGCAAGCGAATGCGCGTGATCATCAATGCGCTGACCCGCATCCGCCTGTGCACGCCGAACGGCCACATGGAATTCGCAACGAAGGTAACCCCAGGCGCCTGGCCGCCGGGGCTGGTACCCTGGTTCGACGTGCCGAATCGCGCCACACGAAACGTCACAACGGTTTTCGGACACTGGTCGACGCTGGGGTTGATGCAGCGGCCGGACGTGATCTGCCTGGATACAGGCTGCGTGTGGGGGGGGGCGTTGACGGCGTTGCGGTTGCAGGATCGGAGGCTGGTGCAGATCAAGTGTTCGCGGTTTCAGGATCCGATGTCGGAGTGATTTTTCTTCGGGTTGCTGGTTGACCGGGTCTTGCTTGGTGCTTGTGGCTTGTGGCTTGTGGCTTGTGGCTTGTGGCTTGTGGCTTGTGGCTTGTGGCTTGTGGCTTGTGGCTTGTGGCTTGTGGCTTGTGGCGTTTGGGCTTCGTAGGTCGCCCGTCGCGGGGGTGGCTTGCGGAGTGGGCGCCCACGATTGCGGTCCGGCGCGCGGGCGCCGGACTTCCCCTTCGTCATCTTCGTCCAGGCCTTCGGCCTTCCCTTCAGATTCCCTCGGGCGCATCGAGGTTGCCCACTCCGCAAGCCACCCCCGCGACGGGCTACGGTTTTCTGGGTTTGTCGCGCTGCTGGACCTGTGGTCAAGGAATGAAATCTGCAGGGCCGCCAAGCCGCGGCCGCGCGGGCGGCCACGTTTGGCATTTGTGTTGCTGACTATGCTGGAGGGTGCGCTTCGCGCGGGTGGGGGCCGGTTTTCTAGTGGGCTCGCAGTCAGGGGGAGGGGCGGTGATGGGCGGCGCGGCTGGCACCGGCTTACGCATGCTGACCGTCTTGCGCGCCGCCCATCCGGCGCTGCACGGTAGCGTGGAACATCGCGGTAACCGTGCCGCTAGAAAGTCTGTGTCGGTTGAGCACCATTTCATCACTGAAAACAGCGCCGACGATGAACCTCAGACTCACCCTACGTTGCCACCACAAACCAGCAGCGTCCGCCCCTGAAAACCCGCACTGCCACCCACACGCGACAGCGGCATCCGATTGCGCAAGACGACGCGTAAGCTTCGTAAGGCCGCCCGCGCGGCCGGCACGAAGCGGGCACCGCACCCTCCTCCATACCCCGCTGACCGTGGCCAACATGCCAAGCACACCCACCTCCCCAGCGTCCGCCGCTAAGCCTC
>NZ_JAELTJ010001279.1 GCF_016428805.1 Achromobacter sp. ASV32 | reverse complement strand
GCGGCCAGTTTACATCGGCGACCAGGGACTAAGCCTCGCAGGTAGCGCCACGCAGTTGCTTGGCGAAATGGGGTGTGTGATGTCGACAATTTCACCACTTAGCCCGCTGCAGGGCAGATTTACCACCTGTCTCTTATACACATCTCCGAGCCCACGAGACCTAATAACCGATCTCGTATTCCGTCTTGTGCTTGAAAAGGGGGGGGGGGGGGGGGGGGGGGGGGGGGGGGGGGGGGGGGGGGGGGGGGGGGGGGGGGGGGGGGGGGGGGGGGGGGGGGGGGGGGGGGGGGGGGGGGGGGGGGGGGGG
>NZ_JAELTJ010001278.1 GCF_016428805.1 Achromobacter sp. ASV32 | reverse complement strand
GCGCTTGTTTGCTTCAAATTAGCGCAGCGGCATTTTTGTTAAAAACCTATAAAAAACAGAAGCTTGCGACGAATTTGCTGGCTTTCGGGGCGGTTGCGGCAAAAAAGCCGGGACGCGGTATCATTGCTGTCTCTTATACACATCTCCGAGCCCACGAGACCTAATAACCGATCTCGTATTCCGTCTTATGCTTGAAAAAAGGGGGGGGGGGGGGGGGGGGGGGGGGGGGGGGGGGGGGGGGGGGGGGGGGGGGGGGGGGGGGGGGGGGGGGGGGGGGGGGGGGGGGGGGGGGGGGGGGGGGGGGGGG
>NZ_JAELTJ010001277.1 GCF_016428805.1 Achromobacter sp. ASV32 | reverse complement strand
CCCCCCCCCCCCCCCCCCCCCCCCCCCCCCCCCCCCCCCCCCCCCCCCCCCCCCCCCCCCCCCCCCCCCCCCCCCCCCCCCCCCCCCCCCCCCCCCCCCCCCCCCCCCCTTTACAAGCAGAAGACGGAATACGAGATCGGTTATTAGGTCTCGTGGGCTCGGAGATGTGTATAAGAGACAGGTATTCGCGCTGGCGCGAGAACCAGGCCACGATGATCGAGGCGAGGATGCCGAAAATGATCTCACAGACCAGCACGGTGACGTAGTAGCCCGGGCCGATGCCGCGCTCGTTCTTGAACACGACGCG
>NZ_JAELTJ010001276.1 GCF_016428805.1 Achromobacter sp. ASV32 | reverse complement strand
CCCCCCCCCCCCCCCCCCCCCCCCCCCCCCCCCCCCCCCCCCCCCCCCCCCCCCCCCCCCCCCCCCCCCCCCCCCCCCCCCCCCCCCCCCCCCCCCCCCCCCTTTTACAAGCACAAGACGGCATACGAGATCGGTTATTAGGTCTCGTGGGCTCGGAGATGTGTATAAGAGACAGGCACTCAGACCGCCAGGCACAGCACCAGCGACACCACCACCGCCCAGCCGCGATACCAGGGCAGGAACATGAAGCCCAGGTTGACGCCGCCCGAGAGCGCCTTGGGAATGCTGTAGGGCAGCCCCGACACGC
>NZ_JAELTJ010001275.1 GCF_016428805.1 Achromobacter sp. ASV32 | reverse complement strand
CACGCTGTTGCAGCCCCTGAACATTCCCCGTACCGGCTTTCGGCTCGCCGCCGAACACGATGCGTCGCGCGAGTTGCGCGCGGCCGGCTACCGCCGTGGCGTGCCCTGGGTGGAAACGCCGCAGTCCCTGTCTCTTATACACATCTCCGAGCCCACGAGACCTAATAACCGATCTCGTATTCCGTCTTATGCTTGAAAAGGGGGGGGGGGGGGGGGGGGGGGGGGGGGGGGGGGGGGGGGGGGGGGGGGGGGGGGGGGGGGGGGGGGGGGGGGGGGGGGGGGGGGGGGGGGGGGGGGGGGGGGGGGGG
>NZ_JAELTJ010001274.1 GCF_016428805.1 Achromobacter sp. ASV32 | reverse complement strand
CCCCCCCCCCCCCCCCCCCCCCCCCCCCCCCCCCCCCCCCCCCCCCCCCCCCCCCCCCCCCCCCCCCCCCCCCCCCCCCCCCCCCCCCCCCCCCCCCCCCCCCCCCCCCTTTTTCACGCAGAAGACGCCATACGAGATCGGTTATTAGGTCTCGTGGGCTCGGAGATGTGTATAAGAGACAGGCGCTGTACCGCGCCAAGGCGCGGGGTGGGCGCCGCTGCGCCGTTGCGGGCGCGCCGGATCTTGAGGACGCCGAAGCCAGCGACGCCGCCGCCGCTGCCTGAGAGGTAGCCGGTATGGGGACGTGG
>NZ_JAELTJ010001273.1 GCF_016428805.1 Achromobacter sp. ASV32 | reverse complement strand
CCCCCCCCCCCCCCCCCCCCCCCCCCCCCCCCCCCCCCCCCCCCCCCCCCCCCCCCCCCCCCCCCCCCCCCCCCCCCCCCCCCCCCCCCCCCCCCCCCCCCCCCCCCCTTTTTCAAGCAGACGACGGAATACGAGATCGGTTATTAGGTCTCGTGGGCTCGGAGATGTGTATAAGAGACAGCCCTTGCCCGACCGCCGCAGACCGGCGGCCCCCACACGCCGCGCGACCCTGCGCGGCCGGAGGTTTGCATGCTTGACCATCCCCAACACAAATACCGCCCCGTCCAACCCTTCACGCACGACTACGC
>NZ_JAELTJ010001272.1 GCF_016428805.1 Achromobacter sp. ASV32 | reverse complement strand
CCCCCCCCCCCCCCCCCCCCCCCCCCCCCCCCCCCCCCCCCCCCCCCCCCCCCCCCCCCCCCCCCCCCCCCCCCCCCCCCCCCCCCCCCCCCCCCCCCCCCCCCCCCCCTTTCCAAGCAGAAGACGGAATACGAGATCGGTTATTAGGTCTCGTGGGCTCGGAGATGTGTATAAGAGACAGGTACGCGGCCATGGCGTTGGGCGGCAAGCGATGGGTAGCGCCAGCGGATGCCGCCGAATTGACGCGCGCCTGGCGCGGCGTGTTCGGCGAATCGTAGGCCGGGCGTCTTGTCCGGAAGCTGATCTGG
>NZ_JAELTJ010001271.1 GCF_016428805.1 Achromobacter sp. ASV32 | reverse complement strand
CCCCCCCCCCCCCCCCCCCCCCCCCCCCCCCCCCCCCCCCCCCCCCCCCCCCCCCCCCCCCCCCCCCCCCCCCCCCCCCCCCCCCCCCCCCCCCCCCCCCCCCCCCCCCTTTTCACGCAGAAGACGGAATACGAGATCGGTTATTAGGTCTCGTGGGCTCGGAGATGTGTATAAGAGACAGATGTACAGGCGCGTGTCGGCCGGCAGGCTCAGCAGGCGCTGAATGGACCGGTACAGCTGGTGGGCATCACCGCCAGGAAAGTCGCAGCGCGCGGTGCCCACGTCGGGCATGAACAGGGTGTCGCCCA
>NZ_JAELTJ010001270.1 GCF_016428805.1 Achromobacter sp. ASV32 | reverse complement strand
CCCCCCCCCCCCCCCCCCCCCCCCCCCCCCCCCCCCCCCCCCCCCCCCCCCCCCCCCCCCCCCCCCCCCCCCCCCCCCCCCCCCCCCCCCCCCCCCCCCCCCCCCCCCCTTTTTCAAGCAGAAGACGCCATACGAGATCGGTTATTAGGTCTCGTGGGCTCGGAGATGTGTATAAGAGACAGGTGTTGGGGTTGCGCGCCACAAAATCGGCGCTGGTGCCCAGCACCTTTTCCGGGTGGTCGGTCCAGATGGCCTGCGTGGTGACGGCGGTAAAGCCGATCTTGTCCAGGATGGCGCGCGCCCCCCAG
>NZ_JAELTJ010000142.1 GCF_016428805.1 Achromobacter sp. ASV32 | reverse complement strand
GTATAGGATAATATCATCATGGATGTGAAAACAGCCGCTCGGGTCCTCGACGTCCTGAACCTCTTCGCCGAGGCGCAGAAGCCGCTGCTGTACAGCGAAATCGCCGCCCAGATGGAAATCCCGTTGTCCAGCTGCCACGGCCTGCTCAAGACCATGGTGGCGCGCGGCTATCTCTATGAGATCGGCAAGAAGCACGGCTACTACCCGACCCAGAAGCTGATCCACGTCGCCACGCTGATCTGTCGCAGCGATCCCCTCAATGCCGTGATCGAACCCGTGCTGGCGCGCGTGCGCGACATCACCGGCGAAACCGCTTTGCTGGCCAAGCTGGCCGACGACAAGGTCGTGTACCTGATCGTGGCCGAATCCAAGCAGACCATTCGCTTCTCGCACCAACCGGGCGGCTTCAAGGCCGCGCATGCCACCAGCTCGGGCAAGGCCCTGCTGTCGGTGCTGACCGAAGACGAACGCCAGAAATGGTTCAAGACTTACACCGGATTCACCCGCTATACCGAGACCACGCTCACCAGCCAGGCCGCGTTCGAGCGCGACCTGAAAGCCGGTATCCAGCGCGGCTGGCAACGCTCCCTCGGCGAAAATGTCGAAGACGTGATGTCCATCTCGCTGGGCTTTCGGGCCTATGAGCAACCCTTCGCCATCGTGGTGGCCGGCCCCTTGGGGCGCATGCAGAAAAACGAAGCCGCCACTGGAAAACAACTGGAAGAGGTCAAGGGGCTGCTGCTCGCCGCCCTGCCCTCGGCCAATCTAACCTTTGTAGGAGAAGACAGCAGATGAACAAGCGCAGTTTGCTCGCCGCGGCATGCTCGGCGATCGCCATCGGGGCCGTGCCCCTGGCCGCCGCCCAGGCTCAGGACGCCTATCCCGACAAGCCGATCCGCGTGATCATGCCGTGGGCCGCGGGCGGCCCGACCGACGTGGTAGGCCGGGTGATCGCGGTGCGCATGGGCGAAATCCTGGGCCATCCGCTGGTGATCGAAAGCCGGCCCGGCGCCAGCGGCACCATTGGCGCCGCCCAGGTGGCGCGCGCCCCCGCCGACGGCTACACGGTGCTGATGAACCCGTCCGTCCAGGGCATCTACCCCGCGCAGTTCAAGAGCCTGACTTTCGATCCGATCAAGGACTTCCGCATGGTCGGCGTGCTGGGCACGGTGCCCATGGTGGCCGTGGTTCCGCCCGATTCGAAATTCAAGACGTTCGGCGAACTGATCGCCCAGGCCAAGGCCCAACCCGGTACATTGAGCTTTGCCTCGCCCGGCGTGGCAACCCTGCCACACCTGGCCGGCGAGCTGATCAACACCACCACCAAGGCGTCAATTTCGCACGTGGGTTACCGCGGCAGCAGCCCGGCCCTGACGGACGTGGCCGGCGGCCACGTCGACCTGATGTATGCGCCGCTGGCCCCCGCCCTGCCCCTGATCCAGAGCGGCAAGGTCCGCCCCCTGGCCGTCACCACCAAGACCCGCCTGGCCGAACTACCTGACGTGCCCACCATCGCCGAAAACGGCCTGCCGGGTTTTGACATCGTCACCTGGTACGGCATGTGGGTGCCCAAGGACACCCCCGAGCCCATCATTGCCAAGCTGAACAAGGCCATGATCGAAGCCTCGCAATCGCCCAAGGTGGTCGAAGCGCTGAAATCGCAAGGCACCCTGCCCAGCAGCATGAGCTACCAGGAAGCCGAAGCCTTCAACCTGGCCGAAAGCGCGCGCTGGATCAAGGTCATGAAAGACGCCAACATCCAGCCCGAGTAAACGCCAAGGGCCTGCCCGGCCCTGAACGCAAACGCCCCGCCAGCCGGATCATCTCCGGCTCGCGGGGCGTTTTTCTGCCAGCCGCTCCAAGGCGGCCCCAGGGGTGCAATCAGTTGAAGACGCCCGTGGACAGATAGCGGTCGCCACGATCGCAAACAATGAACACGATGGTCGCGTCGTTGACGCGCTCGGCCACGCGCAGCGCAGCGATCAGGGCGCCAGCCGAGGAAATACCGCCGAAGATGCCCTCTTCCGAGGCCAGGCGGCGCGCCATGACTTCGGCGTCGGCCTGTTCGATGGATTCGTAGGCATCCACGCGGCTGCGATCGAAGATCTTGGGCAGATAGGCTTCCGGCCACTTGCGGATACCGGGAATGGACGAGCCTTCGGCCGGCTGCGCGCCCACCACCTGCACCGCCGGATTGCGCGACTTCAGGTAGGTCGAGACCCCCATGATCGTGCCGGTCGTGCCCATGGCGCTGACAAAGTGCGTGACACGGCCTTCGGTCTGGTTCCAGATTTCAGGGCCGGTGGTTTCGATGTGCGCACGCGGATTGTCGGGGTTGGCGAACTGATCCAGCACCACGCCGCGGCCATCGGCCTGCATTTCGGTGGCCAGGTCGCGCGCGTATTCCATGCCGCCCTTGTCGGCCGGCGTCAGGATCAGCTCGGCGCCGTAGGCCGCCATAGCCGCGCGGCGCTCCACCGACAGGTTGTCCGGCATGATCAGGATCATGCGGTAACCCCGCATGGCGGCCGCCATGGCCAGCGCGATGCCCGTATTGCCGCTGGTGGCTTCGATCAGCGTATCGCCAGGCTTGATGTCGCCGCGCGCTTCGGCATGCTTGATCATGGAGAGCGCCGGGCGGTCTTTCACCGACCCCGCGGGATTGTTGCCTTCCAGCTTGGCCAGGATGACGTTGCCCCGTGCGGCGCCCGCGGCTCCGGGAATGCGCTGCAGGCGCACCAGCGGCGTATTGCCGACGGTTTGCTCAATGGTGGGATAGGTAGTAGTCATGCTGCCGATCATAACTCTCCCCGGCGCCAGGCACGGCCAAAAGCCGCGCTCGCGCCAGGGGTTCACGCAGGGCGGGGGAGTGGGCCGCGCTCCTGGCGCCACGGCAGGAATCAGGGCCGCGTCCGGGCGACCGGCGCGGGCTTGCCCGCCTGCCCTGGCATACCCGCCTTGGGCGTGGCCGCGCCGGTGGCAGCCGCCTTGCCGCCGGTCTGCGCGCGCGCCGCAGCCCTGGCGCCGGTACTGCCCGCCCCGCCGGTGGCAGCCGCCGCCCCGGCTTTCGGCGCGGCGTCCACCGTCAGTCCGGCGGCCTCCAGGGCCTCGGCCTTTTTCTGGCTGATACCCCGCACCCGCTCGGCCAGATCCTGCAGCGAGTCGAACTTGCCGGCGCGGTCGCGCTCGCGCACGATGGTTTCGGCCGTGCGCGGGCCGATGCCGCGGATGCCCTCCAGCTGCTGTGTCGTAGCGCCGTTGACATCCAGCGCCTGCGCCGGCGCGTGCGCAATGCCGGCCGCCAGCAGGGCCACGCCCAGCGCCCGGCGCAAGATGCGCCGCCGGCCACGCGCCGCGGTCTGCGGGTGTGGCCGGCGCCAGGGCGTGGCGGACAGGTGGCCGGCAACCGTGGAATGCAAAAAGGGATTCATGATCAGGTCTCCAGGTAAGGCGCGGCGCAACGGCTGTTGCACCACGACCCGATCATTGCCCGCCGGGCCCGGCGCGAGCGTGCGCAGTGAACAGATCCGTCCACCTCGGCAATCAACAAGGACGAAAAAAAGCCACCGACAGGCGGTGGCCTTTTCAGACAGGCGCTGCAGGGTTGCCAGGGCGGGTCTTGCGCGTTGCTTCCACGCACGCCCGCCGCGGCCGGCAGATGCGCTACCCGCTTACTTGCGGGCGCGCCAATAGCGCACGTACTCGGCCACGCCGGTCTGCACGTCGCGCATGGGGGCAGCAAAACCGGCCGCGCGCAGTTGGCTGACATCGGCCTGGGTGTAGCTCTGGTAGCGGCCCTTCAGGTCATCCGGGAACGGGATGTAGCGGATCAGATCCAGCTCGACCAGCTGGGCCAGCGTCAGCTGGGCTTCGCCGCGCTCGGCGCGCAGGGTGTTGACCACCGCCGCGGCCACATCGTTGAACGGCTGCGCCCGGCCCGTGCCGCAATTGAAGATGCCCGACTGCTCCGGATGGTCCAGGAAATGCAGGTTCACGGCCACCACGTCTTCGACAGAGATGAAGTCGCGGCTCTGGCCGCCGTCCACGTAGCCGTCCCAGCCTGCGAACAGGCGCACGTGCCCGTGTTCCAGGAACTGGTTCATGTTGTGGAACGCCACCGACGCCATGCGCCCCTTGTGCTGCTCGTGCGGGCCATAGACGTTGAAATAGCGCAGGCCCACGACCTGCGCGGTCAGGCTATCCATGCGGGTCCGCAGCACCTGGTCGAACAGCAGCTTGGAATAGCCGTAGACGTTCAGCGGCCCTTCGTTGGCCGGGTCTTCGACGTAGACCGACGAACCGCCATAGACGGCGGCCGACGAGGCATACAGGAACGGGATGCGGCGCGCCTGGCAGAACTCGAACAATTCCAGCGTGACGCGGTAGTTGTTGTCGAGCATGTAACGACCGTTGCGCTCGGTGGTGTCCGAGCACGCGCCCTGGTGCAGCACCGCGCGGATTTCCGGCAGGCTGCCATCCGCGACGCGGCGGCGGAAGTCGTCCTTGTCCATGTAGTCGGCGATCTTGCAGTCGACCAGATTGACGAACTTGTCGCCTTCGGTCAGGTCGTCCACGGCGATGATGTCCTGGATGCCGCGGCGGTTCAGGCCCCGCACCAGATTGCTGCCAATGAAGCCCGCGGCTCCGGTTACGACGATCATGATAGTTCCCCTGCCAATTCGGCTGCGGTGACGACGGATGTGCCCAGCTTGCCCACGGCGATGCCGCCGGCCCGGTTGGCCCAGCCCATGGCATCCACCCAGGGCAAGCCGATGGCGCGCGAGACGGCCAGCGTGGCCAGCACGGTGTCGCCCGCGCCGGATACGTCGAACACCTCATGCGCCTGCGCGTCGATATGCTCGCGGCCCGTGTCGGTAAACAAAGTCATGCCCTGCTCGGAACGCGTCACAAGCAAGGCTTCCAGATCCAGGTCGGCGCGCAGACGCTGCGCCCGATCGGTCAGTTCGGTTTCGGAATTCCAGCGGCCCACGGCCTGCTGCATTTCGGATCGATTGGGGGTGACCAGCGTCGCGCCACGGTAGCGCGAGTAATCGTCGCCCTTGGGGTCGACCAGTACCGGGATGCCGGCGCCGCGCGCCAGTCCGATCAGCGACTCGACCCGCGCCAGCACGCCCTTGGCGTAGTCCGACAGCACCACGATGTCGTGGTTGGCCAGATGGCGCGCCAGGGCGGCATCGATGCCGTCCAGCGCTTCCTGGGCCGGATGCTGTTCGAAATCGACCCGCAGCAGCTGCTGCTGGCGGCCCAGCACGCGCATCTTCAGCGTCGTGTGCAGGCTGCGGTCGGTAATCAGGTCGGCCTGGATGCCGGCTTCGGCCGACAGGCGGCGCACGCTGTCGCCCGCCTCGTCTTCGCCCAGCACTCCCACCAAAGTGACGTGTCCGCCCAGCGCCGCCACGTTGCGCGCCACGTTGGCCGCGCCCCCCAGCCGGTCTTCGCGGCGCGCCACGCGCACCACCGGGACCGGCGCCTCCGGCGAAATGCGCTCCACCTCGCCGAACCAATAGCGGTCCAGCATGACGTCGCCCACCACGAGCACGCGGCTATGTGAAATGGATTCGGCGGGAAATTGCTTCATTCAAGTTCTTCCAGACGGCGCGGCGCGTAGGTCTCCCAGGCGTTGCAGCCGGGGCATTGCCAATAGAAGCGGCGCGCTTGAAAACCGCAGCTCCGGCACGCGTAGCGGTCCAGACGTTGCGTATGCTTGTGGATCAGGCTGCGCAGCAGCGTAAGGTCGGCGCCGGGCACGGGGCCTTGCTCGGCAGCGCCTTCGCCATTGGCGAGTTCGGCCTCGAGCAGGCGGTCCAGGCCCAGCAGCGAAGGATGGCTGCGCAAGGCGCCGCGGGCAAACGCCCAGGCCGGCGCGGACCCTTGCTGCACGCGCAACTCACGGAATACGACATTGAACAGGTCGAGCGAGGCATGCCGCGCGTACTGCCGTTGCAGCAATTCCAGGCCGGCCTGAGCCTGGCCCGCGGTGCGGTAGTTGGCGAGCAACTGCTCGGCCACCAGTCCGGCATACTCGGGCGCGTCGGTCATGACCGACTCCAGGTACAACCGCTCGCGCTTGGGGTCTTGTTCAAGCAAGGCCAGGCGTGCGCGCAGCATCGCGGTGCGCACCATCGCCCCCTTGCTCGACATGCCGGCATCGGTGGTCGACAAGGCATGATCGGCAGCATCCAGGGCAGTATGTGCGGCATCGACATTGGGCGGCTTGGCCGCCAGTGCCGTAGCGGCCTGCTCGCAGTAGTAGTGCACGATCTGCGGCACCGGCTCGTCGACCAGGCCATGCAGCGTCTTGACGGCCTCGATGGCGCGCGGCCAGTCGTGTTCCGATTCAAAGATGCGGATCAGCGAGCGCAGCGCGGGCAAGGCGTAGCGGGTGTCCTTGAGCTGCTCGAACCCGCTTTCGGCGCGATCCAGCATGCCGGCCTTGAGGAAATCCTGCGCCAATTCGTGCTGGGCATGTTCGCGTTCAGCCGCGGGCAGATCGGAACGGTTCAGCAGGCTTTGGTGCACCCGGATGGCGCGTTCCATTTCGCCGCGGCGGCGGAACAGGCTGCCGAGGGCGAAGTGCAGTTCAGTGGTCTCGGGATCGAGCTTGGCCACTTCGACGAACGCATCGATGGCGCGGTCGGGTTGCTCGTTAAGCAGGAAGTTCAGGCCCCGAAAATAGGAATCGGGCAGGCTGCGGGTTTCCCGGAGCATCTGCCGGATGTCGAAGCGCGCGGCCAGCCAGCCAAGCGCGAACAACACCGGCACGAATATCAACCACCAAGGTTCAAAATCCACTGTGCGGGCTCTTGCGGTAATTCAATACGGGAATAAGGGCGTGCCGGGTTCGCAACGCCATCACAGCGGCGACATCGGGGCGACGGCTTCCGGCGGCACGACCGGCGTGGTGCCATTGACGGCAGCCTGGACGCGGTCGAGTTCGCGGCGCAGGCGAATTGCTTCGCGGCGGCGGCGCATGGCGGCGGGCACGGTCAGGAGCAAGCCGAACAGGGCACCCACCACGAAGACCACCAACATGACGACGATCAGCGGCACGTCCTGCACGACGTAATCGGCGTAGAACTTCACGGCAACGGGATCGGTGTTCTTCAACGCGAACATCAATACCGCCACGAACACGAGCAATCGCAGGGCCCAGACAAGGTAGCGCATGACGCATGCTCCTAAGTATTCAAGAGGGTCAATTGTAAGCGACCTCCACTGCTCAAGGGAGGCCCCAAAAAACAAAGCCCCTTGATTGCTCAAGGGGCGTTGTTCGCGGTCCGATCTGCCCGAAGGCAGCCTTGCTGTCCGTGCTGTCAATGCATGGCGTGAAGACTTGCCATGGACGGCATCGGTTCACTCGATCCAGAGGATTGAGCGTCCTCGTCATTGCCGCCGACCAAGTCCACCCGCTCGCGCAATTCCTTGCCTGCCTTGAAATGCGGCACCTGTTTACCAGGCACCAGCACTTGTTCGCCGGACTTCGGATTGCGGCCAATGCGGGGAGACCGCTGCGACAGCGAGAAGCTGCCAAAACCGCGGATCTCGATGCGTTGACCCGAGGCCAGGGCCTGGGTCATTGCGTCGAGCACGGTCTTGACCGCGTAATCGGTGTCGCGGGCGGCCAGCTGAGGATAGCGGGCCGCCAAGGCGGCGATCAGCTCCGACTTGGTCACGAATTAACCGTCGTTGCGCTGTTGGTCCAGCTTGGCCTTCAGCAGCGCGCCGAGGTTGGTGGTGCCGGACGAAGCGCTGGCGTCGGACATGCGCTGGATCGTTTCGGCGGTTTCGGCGTTGTCACGGGCCTTGATCGACAGCTGGATCGAACGCGTCTTGCGGTCGATGTTGACGATCATGGCTTCGATGTTCTCGCCGGCGTTCAGGACGGTGGTGGCATCTTCGACACGGCCCGAGGAGATCTCGGAAGCGCGCAGGTAGCCTTCGACGTCCACGGACAGCGTCACGACGGCGCCCTTGGCTTCGACCGACTTGATGGTGCCCGGAACCACGGCGCCCTTGTCGAACGTGGCAACGAAGTTGTTGAAGGGGTCGCCTTCCAGCTGCTTGATGCCCAGCGAGATGCGTTCCTTGTCGGTATCGATGCCCAGAACCACGGCCTCGATCTCGTCGCCCTTCTTGAAGTTGCGCACGGCTTCTTCGCCGGTTTCCGTCCACGACAGGTCGGACAGGTGAACCAGGCCATCGATGCCGCCGGGCAGGCCGACGAACACGCCGAAGTCGGTAATCGACTTGATGGCGCCGCGGACCTTGTCACCACGCTTGAAGTTGGTGGCGAACTCTTCCCACGGATTCTGACGGCACTGCTTCATGCCCAGGGAGATACGACGACGGTCTTCGTCGATTTCCAGGACCATGACTTCGACTTCTTCGCCCAGGGTCACGACCTTGCGCGGATCGACGTTCTTGTTGGTCCAGTCCATTTCGGAGACGTGCACCAGGCCTTCGATGCCGGCTTCGACTTCAACGAACGCGCCGTAGTCGGTGAGGTTCGTGACCTTGCCGAACAGACGGGTGCCTTGCGGGTAGCGACGAGCCAGACCCACCCACGGATCTTCGCCCAGTTGCTTGACGCCCAGCGAGACGCGGCTCTTTTCCTGGTCGAACTTGAGGACCTTGGCTTCGACTTCCTGACCCACTTGCAGGACTTCGGAGGGGTGACGCACACGGCGCCAGGCCATGTCGGTGATGTGCAGCAGGCCGTCGATGCCGCCCAGGTCCACGAACGCGCCGTAGTCGGTGATGTTCTTGACCACGCCCTTGACCACCGCACCTTCGTGCAGGGTTTCGAGCAGCTTTTGACGCTCTTCGCCCATGCTGGCTTCCAGCACCTGGCGACGCGACAGCACGACGTTGTTGCGCTTGCGGTCGAGCTTGATGACCTTGAATTCGAGGGTCTTGCCTTCGTACGGGGTGGTGTCCTTGACCGGACGCAGATCCACCAGCGAACCCGGCAGGAACGCGCGGATGCCGTTGGTCATGACGGTCAGGCCGCCCTTCACCTTGCCGGTGATGGTGCCGGTAACCAGCTCGCCGTTTTCCAGGGCCTTTTCCAGTTGCAGCCAGGCCGACAGGCGCTTGGCGCGGTCACGCGACAGGATCGTGTCGCCGTAGCCGTTTTCCAGGGAATCGATGGCCACCGAGACGAAATCGCCGGGTTGCACTTCGAGCTCGCCCTGGTCATTCAGGAACTCTTCCAGGGGGATCAGCGCTTCGGACTTCAGGCCGGCGTTGACGACGACGAAATTGTGGTCGACGCGCACGACTTCGGCGCTGATGACCTCGCCGGACTTCATGTCCTGGCTCTTGAGGCTTTGTGCGAAAAGGTCGGCGAAGCTTTCGCCGCCGGCGGCGGTAGTGGAAACGGAAGACATGGGGTTGAAATCCATTGGGCCGAAATGGCCGTTAAGAACACACCGCAGCGGATTGCCCGCCACAGTGGAGTCAAAATACCTGCCTGCCGGTTTGCCCTTGCGGGGTGTCCCGTGGGGGTGTCGCCTGGCGAGCGCAGGGCCTATAAGAAAAATCAGAAGATGTCGGGCCGGTGCCAAACAACCAGAATTTCAAGAACCGGGTTCTTGAAAACGGGTTTAAAACTAGGCGCCCTGCCAGAAATCCAGTATTGCCTGCACGGTTTCCGCAATCGTCAGATCTGACGAATCCAGCACTCGTGCATCTGCTGCAGGAGCCAAAGGCGCCGTGGCGCGCTGCGTGTCTCGGGCATCCCGCTCACGCATGTCTCGCAGAAGGTCATCAAGATTAGCAGAAATTCCCTTTTCGATCAACTGCTTACGCCGCCGCTCGGCCCGGGCGACCACGTCGGCCACCAGGAACACCTTCAGGGACGCATCGGGGAACACCACCGTGCCCATATCGCGGCCATCGGCGACCAGCCCCGGCGGCAGGCGAAACGCCCGCTGACGCTCGAGCAAGGCCTGGCGCACGCCAGGGAAAGCGGCCACGCGGGAGGCAAAATTGCCGACTTCCTCGCGCCGGATCTCGTGGCCGACATCGGCGCCCTCCAGATAGACGTGAGGGCCATCGAAACGCACGTCCAGCGTCTCGGCCACGCGCGCCACCGCGGGCTCGTCGGCGGCATCCACGCCGCGCTTGAGCGCGGCCAGGGCCGTCAGCCGGTAGAGCGCGCCGCTGTCCAGCACGGCCCAGCCCAGCGCCTTGGCGACGCGGTGGGCGACGGTGCCCTTGCCCGAGGCGGTGGGGCCGTCAATGGTGATGACCGGAGCAATGGAGGTCACGGTGGAATCTGTCGAAGTCATGTACAGGAAAGGAGCCGCAGCCCATGAGCAAACCCGGGCGCGTTACGCCGACACCAGGCCCGCATACACATCAAAGTAACCCGGGAACGTCTTGCTGACGCAACCCGGATCCAGGATACGCACCGCCGCCGGGCCGAAAGCGGCCAGTGAAAAGCACATCGCCATGCGATGGTCGTCCCAGGTGCCGATATGGGCGTCGCGCCAGGCGCCTTGCGCAGGCGGGGTCACGCGCAGCCAATCCGGCCCCGATTCCACCTGCGCGCCCAGCTTTTCCAGCTCGGTCTGCATGGCGTGGATGCGGTCGGTTTCCTTGACGCGCCAGCTGCCGATATTGCGCAGGCGGCACGGGCCGTCGGCGTACAGGGCCAGCGCCGCCGCGGTCATCGCCGCGTCGGGAATCAGGTTGAAGTCGGTGTCGAAGGCCTTCAGGCGCCCGCCCTCGGCCACCCGCACGCCGGTCACCTCGATCCAGCCATCGCCGTAGGTCACCGAGGCGCCCATGGCGGCCAACGTGTCGGCGAACTTCACGTCGCCCTGGATGCTGTCGGCGTCCACGCCGGTCACGCGCACGGGACCGCCGCCAATCGCGCCCAGCGCCAGGAAGTACGACGCCGTGGACGCATCGCCCTCGACGGCGATCTTGCCCGGGCTGCGGTAGCGCGCGCCGCTCTCCACGGTGAAGCGGCTCCAGCCGTCGCGCCGAACCATCACACCGAAGCGCGCCATCAGGTTCAGGGTGATTTCGATATAGGGCTTGGAGATCAGCTCGCCGGCCACTTCGATGACTACCGGTTGGCCGCTCTGGCCTGCCTGCAGCGGCGCGGCCAGCAGCAAGGCGGTCAGGAACTGGCTGGAGACGGAGCCCTGCACCCGGGTCACGGCGGGCGCGGCGATCTGGCCGCGGCCGATGTGCAGCGGCGGATAGCCGGACTGCCCCAGGTAGTCAATGCGTGCGCCCAGCGCCATCAGCGCATCCACCAGGTCGCCGATGGGACGCTCGTGCATGCGCGGCACGCCCGACAGACGGTAGTCGCCGCCCATCAGCGCCAGCGCGGCCGTCAGCGGCCGGATGGCAGTGCCGGCATTGCCCATGAACAGGTCGGCGCTGTCCACGGGAAAGCGGCTGACGCCCTGCACGGTGACCTGCCCTGCGTTCAGCTCGGACACCTGCACGCCCAGTTGGCGCAGCGCGGCCAGCATCACGCGGGTATCGTCGGAATCCAGCAACCCGGTAATCGTAGTGTCGCCGTCGGCAATCGCCGCCAGCAGCAATACCCGATTGGAAATGCTCTTGGAGCCAGGCAGGGCCATGACGCCCTGCGCACGCCGCACGCGCGGCAGATCCAGGAAAAGCAACGCGCCCATTTCAGCTACTCCTTGCGCCAATGGCGGCGCGCCTGCGCCGCGGTATCCAACAGCGCCAGCAAGGCCGCGCCATCACCCTCGCCGATCGCGCGCTCGGCGCGATCCAGCACCGCACGCACAGCCGCCAGTTCGGTCAGCATGGCGTCGCGGTTGGACAGAAAAATATCGCGCCACATCTCCGGCGAACCGGCCGCGATGCGGGTGAAATCGCGAAACCCGCTGCCCGCCAGCGCCAGCCGCGTCGCGGCGTCGCCGGCGGTCGCGACCTGTTCCATGTAGACGGCCGACAGCAGATGCGGCAAGTGGCTGACCGATGCCAGCACACGGTCGTGCGCGCTCGCGTCCATATCGATCACTTCGGCACCGCAGGCCTGCCAGGCGGCGCGCACGAGGGCAACGGCCGAAGCAGCATTTTCGGACTGAGGCGTGAGAATGACGCAACGGCCGCGGTACAGCGCGGGGTCGGCGGCTTCCGGCCCGGTGCGCTCGGCGCCGGCGATGGGATGGCCGGGCACGAACTGGCCGATGCGATCGCCCAGCGCCGTCCTGGCCGCTGCCACGACTTCAGCCTTGGTGCTGCCGCCATCGGTCAGGACCGCGGTATCCGGCAGGTGCGGCAGCATGCGCGCCAGCACGTCCGGCAGGCCGCCCACCGGCGTGGCCAGGAAAATCAGGTCAGCGCGGGCGGCGGCTGTTTCGGCGCTGACGGCTTCGTCGATCAGGCCTAGCTCAACGGCGCGTGCCAGGGATTGCGCGTTGCGCCCTACTCCCAACACCCGCCCCACCTGCCCGGCCCGGCGCAAGGCCGCGGCGAAGGATCCGCCGATCAGCCCGACGCCCACCACGGCCAGCACAGGAATCAGGGGGCCAGCGGCCCCCTGATCTGGCGTAGAGGAAGCGCCGCTCATTCGGACAGGATAGCGGTCAGCGCATCGATGAAGCGGGCGTTCTCTTGCGGCAGGCCGATAGACACGCGCAGCCATTCGGGCAGGCCGTCGCCGGCCACCGGACGCACAATGACGCCGCGCTTGAGCAGCGCCAGATTGATGCGCGGCGCGTCGCCCACATGCACCAGCACGAAGTTGCCGTAGCTGGGCACGTAGCGCAGCTTGAGCTGGTCGAACGCCGCGCACAGCTGCGCCTTGCCGGCCTTGTTGGACGCGTAGGCCTGTTCCAGATAGGCGGCGTCGCCCAATGCGGCCACGGCGGCGGCCTGCGCCAAGGTGTTGACGTTGAACGGCTGACGCACGCGGTTGAGCAGGTCGGTCAGGGCCGGCTGCGCCACCGCGAAGCCCACCCGCAGGCCTGCCAGGCCGTAGGCCTTGGAGAACGTGCGCGAGACAATCAGGTTGGGATAGCGGCGCACCAGCGCGGTGCTGTCAAAGCGGTGTTCCGGATCCAGGTATTCGTTGTAGGCCTCGTCCAGCACCACCGTGACGCGATCGCCATGAGCAGCATGGACACGCTCCAGGAACGCCGCCACCTTGTCGCCCGGCACGAAGGTGCCGGTGGGATTGTTCGGGTTGGCGATGAACAGCAGGCGCGTGTCGTCGGCAATGGCCTCGAACATGGCGTCCAGGTCATGGCCGTAGTCTTGCGCGGGCACCACGATGTGGCGCGCGCCGCGGGCCTGGGTCGCCAGGCGGTAGACGGCGAACGAATGCTGCGCGTAGACCGCCGAAGCGCCCGGCTCCAGCAACGCCAGCGCGGCGATTTCCAGAATGTCGTTGGAGCCATTGCCCAGCGTGATCCAGTTCATCGGCACGTCGTAGCGCTTGGCCAGCGCGGCCTTCAGGTCAAAGCCGTTGGGATCCGGGTAGCGGGCCAGCGATTCGGCCGCGGCCAGCATGGCCGCGCGCGCCGACTGGGGCATGCCGAGCGGGTTTTCGTTGGACGCCAGCTTGACGATGCCGGCCGGATCCAGCCCGAACTCGCGGGCCAGTTCTTCGATGGGCTTGCCCGCCTGATAGGGCGCGATGGCGCTGACGTGCGCGGGGGCGGCGAGGGGCTTGGTGGTGTTGGTCATGGAAGGCTCACGGCGCCGGGTACGAACCCAGCACTTTCAGGTAGGCAACCTGCGCCCGCAGGGTATCCAGGGCGAGCGCGACATTCGGATCGTTGCGATGCCCAAGGACATCGACGTAGAAATAGTATTCCCACTCGCCGGTGCGCGCCGGCCGCGACTCGAAGCGCGTCATGGACACGCCGTTGGCCGCCAGCGGCGCCAGCATTTCGTAGACCGCCCCCGCACGGTTGGGCACGGCCAGGATCAAGCTGGTTTTGTCCTTGCCGCTGACCAGCGGCTCGATGTTGCCGATGGCCAGGAAACGCGTGCGGTTATGCGGATCGTCCTGGATGCCGGCACTGACAACCTGCAGATTCCAGGCCGGCGCGGCCACTTCGCCGGCGATCGCGGCGATGGTCGGGTCGGCCGCCGCGACGCGCGCGGCTTCGGAATTGCTGGCCGCCGCCACGCGTTCCAGGTCGGGGTAATTGCGCGTCAGCCAACCCTGGCAC
>NZ_JAELTJ010001269.1 GCF_016428805.1 Achromobacter sp. ASV32 | reverse complement strand
GGCGTGACCATAGGCAACCACAGGCCTTCGAAGGAGGCGGTTTGGATGGGAGTATCCATGGCTTATTGCACCGTGATGGCGGCCGCGGGACGCAGCGGGCCGAATTCCGCTTGGGGCAGGCCGCACACTGTCTCTTATACACATCTCCGAGCCCACGAGACCTAATAACCGATCTCGTATTCCGTCTTCTGCTTGAAAAGAGGGGGGGGGGGGGGGGGGGGGGGGGGGGGGGGGGGGGGGGGGGGGGGGGGGGGGGGGGGGGGGGGGGGGGGGGGGGGGGGGGGGGGGGGGGGGGGGGGGGGGGGGGG
>NZ_JAELTJ010001268.1 GCF_016428805.1 Achromobacter sp. ASV32 | reverse complement strand
CCCCCCCCCCCCCCCCCCCCCCCCCCCCCCCCCCCCCCCCCCCCCCCCCCCCCCCCCCCCCCCCCCCCCCCCCCCCCCCCCCCCCCCCCCCCCCCCCCCCCCCCCCCTTTTTTCAAGCATAAGACGGCATACGAGATCGGTTATTAGGTCTCGTGGGCTCGGAGATGTGTATAAGAGACAGGCTGAATACATAGGCTAGTGGAAGCGAACCGGGTGAACTGAAACATCTCAGTAGCTCGAGGAAAAGAAATCAACCGAGATTCCGAAAGTAGTGGCGAGCGAAATCGGAAGAGCCTTTACGTTTTAGC
>NZ_JAELTJ010001267.1 GCF_016428805.1 Achromobacter sp. ASV32 | reverse complement strand
CCCCCCCCCCCCCCCCCCCCCCCCCCCCCCCCCCCCCCCCCCCCCCCCCCCCCCCCCCCCCCCCCCCCCCCCCCCCCCCCCCCCCCCCCCCCCCCCCCCCCCCCCCCCCCTTTTCAAGCAGAAGACGCCATACGAGATCGGTTATTAGGTCTCGTGGGCTCGGAGATGTGTATAAGAGACAGGCCCAGGCCGCGGGCATTGAGCCATTCGGACCATTGCAGCCAGGGGCGGGTGGGGTCGTCGAATTCCAGCAGCACGTGACGCTGCAGCTCGCGGGCGTCCAGGGCACGCGCCTTGAGCGAGGGGTG
>NZ_JAELTJ010001266.1 GCF_016428805.1 Achromobacter sp. ASV32 | reverse complement strand
CCCCCCCCCCCCCCCCCCCCCCCCCCCCCCCCCCCCCCCCCCCCCCCCCCCCCCCCCCCCCCCCCCCCCCCCCCCCCCCCCCCCCCCCCCCCCCCCCCCCCCCCCCCCCTTTTCAAGCAGAAGACGGAATACGAGATCGGTTATTAGGTCTCGTGGGCTCGGAGATGTGTATAAGAGACAGGCGCAAGACCTGCTGCGCGAGGCCGGCGAGCGCGACGCGCAGCTGGCGGCGGGGCAATGGCTGGGCTGGTTTCACGGCATGCCGCAAGCGCCCAAGGACCTGACCGCGGTGCGCGGCATGGTCACGT
>NZ_JAELTJ010001265.1 GCF_016428805.1 Achromobacter sp. ASV32 | reverse complement strand
CCCCCCCCCCCCCCCCCCCCCCCCCCCCCCCCCCCCCCCCCCCCCCCCCCCCCCCCCCCCCCCCCCCCCCCCCCCCCCCCCCCCCCCCCCCCCCCCCCCCCCCCCCCCTTTTTCAAGCAGAAGACGGAATACGAGATCGGTTATTAGGTCTCGTGGGCTCGGAGATGTGTATAAGAGACAGGGCCAAGATGTTCGGCATCCGCTTCCCGCTGAATTTCAACTCGCCCTACAAGGCGGGCAGCATCATCGAATTCTGGGCACGCTGGCACATGACGCTGACGCGATACCTGACCGCCTACCTGTACTAC
>NZ_JAELTJ010001264.1 GCF_016428805.1 Achromobacter sp. ASV32 | reverse complement strand
CCCCCCCCCCCCCCCCCCCCCCCCCCCCCCCCCCCCCCCCCCCCCCCCCCCCCCCCCCCCCCCCCCCCCCCCCCCCCCCCCCCCCCCCCCCCCCCCCCCCCCCCCCCCTTTTTTCAAGCAGAAGACGCCATACGAGATCGGTTATTAGGTCTCGTGGGCTCGGAGATGTGTATAAGAGACAGCGTCTCGGGCGCGCTGCGCAGGCCGTCGATCACTTCAACCACCTTCATCAGCGCCACGGGGTTGAAGAAGTGGTAGCCGGCCACGCGCTGCGGCCGCTTGCAGGCCGCGGCGATGGCGGTGATGGAC
>NZ_JAELTJ010001263.1 GCF_016428805.1 Achromobacter sp. ASV32 | reverse complement strand
CCCCCCCCCCCCCCCCCCCCCCCCCCCCCCCCCCCCCCCCCCCCCCCCCCCCCCCCCCCCCCCCCCCCCCCCCCCCCCCCCCCCCCCCCCCCCCCCCCCCCCCCCCCCCTTTTTCAAGCCGAAGACGCCATACGAGATCGGTTATTAGGTCTCGTGGGCTCGGAGATGTGTATAAGAGACAGGTGCTGGATCACGCCATCGAACTGGTCGCCGTGCAGTACCAGCAGCCGCAAGCCCTTGGCGGTGACGTGCACGTCTTCGTCCAGGATCTCGATGTCGCCGAAGGCGTAGCCCGCGAACTCGCGGGCG
>NZ_JAELTJ010001262.1 GCF_016428805.1 Achromobacter sp. ASV32 | reverse complement strand
CCCCCCCCCCCCCCCCCCCCCCCCCCCCCCCCCCCCCCCCCCCCCCCCCCCCCCCCCCCCCCCCCCCCCCCCCCCCCCCCCCCCCCCCCCCCCCCCCCCCCCCCCCCCCCTTTCCACGCAGAAGCCGGCATACGAGATCGGTTATTAGGTCTCGTGGGCTCGGAGATGTGTATAAGAGACAGGGTAATGCCATTGATCAGGCCCTGTATGAGCATGGTCCCAAACTGCATGAAATTGCCTGGCAGCTCAAGGCCTAGCGCTCCCAGCGCACCCGTAATGGCCTGCTGCAACAGACTCAGCGGCGACCAG
>NZ_JAELTJ010001261.1 GCF_016428805.1 Achromobacter sp. ASV32 | reverse complement strand
CCCCCCCCCCCCCCCCCCCCCCCCCCCCCCCCCCCCCCCCCCCCCCCCCCCCCCCCCCCCCCCCCCCCCCCCCCCCCCCCCCCCCCCCCCCCCCCCCCCCCCCCCCCCCCTTTTCAAGCCGAAGACGCCATACGAGATCGGTTATTAGGTCTCGTGGGCTCGGAGATGTGTATAAGAGACAGTCGTTGGCCCGGTCATGCAGTCGCACGGCCTGCTGGCCGTGGCGTTGACGATCTGGGGCGTCGCCCAGGCCGCGCTATTCATCGTCTGCCACGTGCGCCTGATGAAGTCGGCGCCCGAGGCGCCGGC
>NZ_JAELTJ010001260.1 GCF_016428805.1 Achromobacter sp. ASV32 | reverse complement strand
CCCCCCCCCCCCCCCCCCCCCCCCCCCCCCCCCCCCCCCCCCCCCCCCCCCCCCCCCCCCCCCCCCCCCCCCCCCCCCCCCCCCCCCCCCCCCCCCCCCCCCCCCCCCCCTTTTCAACCAGAAGACGCCATACGAGATCGGTTATTAGGTCTCGTGGGCTCGGAGATGTGTATAAGAGACAGGGCCTATCTGGGGGCGCTGCTGGGCATCGGCACGATCCGCGAGGCGGCCGCGTTGCCGCCGTTGCGCGCGTTCCTGGACGACATGATGCGCCACGAGATCGCGCCGACGCTCCGGGGCATTCCAGAC
>NZ_JAELTJ010000141.1 GCF_016428805.1 Achromobacter sp. ASV32 | reverse complement strand
GGGTCAGGGGCGTGGCGCATCGGACAAGTGTAGCCAATCGGGCCGGCGCGGCGGGCAGGGCGCCGCACTGCCTATAATCCTCCCTGATCCCCGCTTTGACGGCAGCCTTGCCGTGCCTCATGTCCCCTAAGCCTTTACGCGTCCTGTCGGTCATTCCGCCGATGACGCAGCTCAACACCCCTTACCCGTCCACCGCTTACCTGACGGGGTTTCTGCGTTCGCGCGATGTCCCGGCGGTGCAGGAAGACCTGGCGCTGGCCCTGGTGCTGCGCCTCTTGTCCGCCGACGGCCTGCGCGCCGTCGCGGCCAGGATCGATGCCCTGCCGCTGGAGCAGCACACCCCGCCGATCCAGGCCTTCATCGCGATGCAGCCGCGCTACCTGGCCACCATCGGCCCGGTCATCGCCTTCCTGCAAGGCCGTGATTCCACCCTGGCGCATCGCATCGCCGGCCGCAATTTCCTGCCCGAAGGGCCGCGTTTTGCCACGCTGGACGTATACATGGACGAGGACGGCGGCGACCCGCTGGGCTGGGCCTTCGGCGCGCTGGGTCTGCAAGACCGCGCCAAACACCTGGCCACCTTGTATCTGAACGACCTGGCCGACGTGCTGCGCGACGGCATCGACCCGCGCTTTGAATTCGTGCGCTACGCCGAATCGCTGGCCGGCAGCCAGCCCACCTTCGACCCCTTGGCCGAAGCCCTGGCGGCGCCGCTGAACCTGGTCGATGACACACTGCGCGACCTGACCCGCGAGGCCTTGGAACGCCACCAGCCCACCATGGTGTTGCTGTCCGTGCCGTTCCCCGGCGCCGTCTACGCCGCCTTTCGCATCGCCCAGGCCATCAAAGCCCAGGACCCCAGCATCGTCACCGTGCTGGGCGGCGGCTTCGTCAACACCGAACTGCGCGAACTGAAAGACTCGCGCGTCTTCGATTTCTTCGACTACGTCTGCCTGGACGCCGGTGAACGCCCCTTGCTGGCCCTGCTGGAACACGTGCAGGGCAAGCGCTCGCGCTCGCGTCTGGTCCGCACTTTCGTGCGCGACGCCGAGTCCGGCGCGGTGCGCTACATCAACATGGTCGAGCCCGATGTGGCCTTCGCCGAAGTCGGCACCCCCACCTGGGATGGCCTGCCGCTGGATCGCTACCTGTCGCTGCTGGACATGCTGAACCCCATGCACCGCCTGTGGAGCGACGGCCGCTGGAACAAGCTCACCGTGGCGCACGGCTGCTACTGGAAGAAATGCAGCTTCTGCGACGTCAGCCTGGACTACATCGGCCGCTACGAAGGGGCGTCCGCCACCGTGCTGGCCGACCGCATCGAAGCCATCGTTCGCGAAACCGGCCAGACCGGCTTTCACTTCGTCGACGAGGCCGCGCCGCCCAAATCACTGAAGGCCCTGGCCACCGAGCTGATCGAGCGCAACGCCGGCATCTCGTGGTGGGGCAACATCCGTTTTGAAAAGACCTTCAGCCCCGAACTGTGCGAACTGCTGGCCGACAGCGGCTGCATCGCCGTGTCCGGCGGGCTGGAGGTCGCGTCCGACCGCCTGCTGAACCTGATGAAAAAAGGCGTCTCGGTCGATCAGGTCGCCCGCGTCACCCGCGCGTTCACCGACGCCGGCATCCTGGTGCACGCCTACCTGATGTACGGCTTTCCCACCCAAACGGTGCAGGACACCGTCGATGCCTTGGAATACGTGCGCCAGCTGTTCGAGAACGACTGCATCCAAAGCGGGTTTTTCCACCGCTTTGCCTGTACGGTGCATTCCCCGGTGGGCAAGAACCCCGAGGAATATGGCGTGACGTTGCAGCCGCTGCCCGAGGTCACGTTCGCCAAGAACGACATCGGTTTTCACGACCCGACCGGCGTCGATCACGACGCGCTCGGCCGGGCCTTGAAAAAGGCGATCTACAACTACATGCACGGCATCGGACTGGACGAAGACGTGCGGACGTGGTTTCCGTTCAAGGTGCCCAAGACGACCGTGGCGAAGAACCGTATCAGCCGCGCGTTGAGCCAGCGGGGGTAGGGCGGGTCTGCACCACCCGCCTCGGCCTACAGCAGCAACGGCGAAATCTTGCTGCCATCCACCGACACCCCGGCGACCAGGCCGCCGTTGTTCAACACGAAGCCGACGATGGGCTGCTGGACGGTGTACGAGTCGATATTGCCGTTGACCCCCAGATTCGCCACGGCCACCGTCGCATCGGCGCCCACCGTCCAGCCGCTGCTGTTGCGGAACTTGGCCAGGGCATCGTCCGTCATGAACATGACGACCATGGCCTTGGACTGCGCGCCAACCTGCAGGCCGATGGATCCGCCCGTGATGCTGTAGTACCCGGTGTCCTGGCCATTCACCCGCAGCACGCCCGAACCATGCTGGGCGCCGACAATGAAGCTGGCGCTCAACACAGCCGGAAAGACCAGCACGCCGCGCGCCTGGGCCGCCAGCTGCTTGGACTGCGGCGCGGCCTCGTACAGCTTGGACAAGGTCGCCGTGGCGGCGGCATTCAATTCCTGGCGCTTGTCGGCGGCCGAGGCCGTCGATTGCGGGCCGGTGGTGGTGCAGCCGGTGAACAGGGCGCTCGCCAAACCCAGGGTCAAAGCGGTCAAGGCGATGCGGCGCGATTTCGACGAGAGATCAAACATGGCGGTTCCTTTGGGTCGGTAAGACCGTTGACGGCGCGTCAGCGAGCGACTGCGCTTGAGGCAGCATACTCCGGCTTTTGCCGGGCAGTCTCGATTTGCGTTCGTCCCAAGCTGCGGGGTAGCGGGCATCTGCCATTGCCGGGTTTTGCGCCCGGAACACCCCATGCATGCGGCCGGTCAGGTGGCATAGCGCCTTGTCTCAGCGTGCCGGGCCGGCATCGCACCACGGTATGATTCCTAGCTGTTTCCACGCCGGCCGATTCAGCGGCCAGAGGGTTCACCGATGAAAAAAAGCCTGCCGCTCTTGCTTGGCGTGTCCGTCCTGTTGACGGCCTGCGGCCCCGACAAGATCATCGTCGATCTGCCGTCGCCCGGCGGCAAGTACCACGTCGAGGTGCGCAAATGCCCGCAAGCCGGGTCGTTGACGTGGACGGAAAAGACGCAGGTTTCGATTCTGGATCGCGGCGTGTCGGAAGCATGCCAGTCGGCCGTGAAATCCCTGGCGCAGTTCGATGCGCCCACGCCCGAAGATCAGTTGCAGCTGGAATGGCTGTCGGACACCGAGCTGCGCGCGTGGCACCCGTCTTTCAATCCGGAATATGGGCCGCAGTCTGCGAATTCCAAGCCGGGTTCGCCGATCAAGCTGGTGTACGCGCCGAAGAAATAGGGCGGGGCGTTGCGACGGTTGCCCGGGCAAGCAGGGGCTCGCATCGCGGTGCGTTAGAGACCTCGCGCCAGCCCCCGGGCCGTGTCCTCAAGCGATCGGCCTTCATTCACCGCATCCTTGAGTTCCGTGACGAACCAGGGCAGTACCAACTTCGTGCCGCTGTCCGACAGCCCGATCTGAAGCCGCTCTTTGGGGTCGCAGGGTGCGGCGCTGTTTTGCGATGCGCCCTCATCCTGCTGCGCGGTGGCGGGTTTGGTCACCTCGAGGGCGCGGGTGGAAAACACGGGGTCCATCGTGATGGCCGAGGCCGTGGCGGCGGCGCCAAGCAGTGCAATGCCTGCGAACAGTTGGATTCGGAATGTCGGCATGGTGCGCCTCCTGGGAAAACGTGGGAGCCTGAACGGGCGACCCGCCAGGTTCGCGGGTGCGCCGTGATGAAAGTATCCCGCTATTGTGCCGCCCGCACAGGCGTTCAGATACGGGAGAGTTGTGATCGTCTGTGAAGATCTTCGCGCAGCGGGGGTGGGCTGCATGTCTGCGCAATTGCGCGCATCGGATTCGATCGTCGAGCATTCAGGTACTATCCTTCTTTGATTCTGCCTCGTCCCCATATTCAACGACGGCCCGTCCCGACCGACCCGGGCAAGTCTGGAAGCGCAGTTGCTTGCGTCACGAAAAGCAGGCTTTTCGTGCTCGGCTCGCCAAACAGGCATTGCCCAACCGTCGATCGATTTTCAGGAAAACGGAGAAATTTGATGCGCTTGAAGGTTCTTGCACTGTGCTTGCTGGCGGGATTTGGCACGTCGGCCGCTGCCCAGGACAGCACGCAATCCTTGCAACAGGCCTTCAAGCAGATACCGTCGATGGTGCTTGGCGCTCCCGAGGCGATGCAGGTCTTCTTCATGGACGTGCAGGCCTGGCGGGGGCTGGAAAAGACCGGGCCGTCGCCCGAAGGCATGCGCAGACTGGCTTTCGCCCCGTTCATCCGCCCGCTCGAATCCCTCGGGTACGGTCTGGACCCGTGGTCGCTGAACGCGAAAGTCTCTTTCGATGACGTTTCCTATTTCGCTGGATTCGGTCAGGCGCCTGCCAATATCAGCTATTGGGGATTGAAAGATAAGCAGGCCGTCGCCAAGGTGGTTGCCGGTTTGAAGCAGGGCGATTTCGCTGCGGTCGACGGTGACGTGCCGGGCCTGATCGCCAATGGCGCGGCCGGCGCCATGGATATGAAAAAGGCCAACCCGAAAGATCCGTGGCGAGGGATGATGGGCAAGACAAGCGTTGTCCTGCCGCGGGATACGGTGTTGATCCAGGCGTCGTCGGCTGCGGACATGAAGCGACTGGCACAGCTCGCGCCCTCGGTTGCGGACAACGAAATCGTCGCCGCCGCTGTTGCCGGCTTGAAGGAAGGCGTGCCGGCGGACCGCGGCCGCATCGTGCAGGCAGCGGTCATCTCGCCTGTCATCGGCCTTGCCGCGGTTGATCCGGCGAAAGTGCTGCTTGCTTCGGGCGCCGATATCAATACCGCAAAGCAGAATCTGCAAGCCGCGGCCGAAGCGAATGGCCGCGGTATCCCGCCTTACTTCGGGGGGATCATCGCGGACGCCCAGATCGACAATCTGCCGGCGGTCGTGGTGTCGCTGTCCTACGCGGATTGCGCCACCGCCAGGCAAGCGGTTGACGGCATGGGCGCCGCCTGGAAGGAAAGCATGACTGCTGCTGTCGAGACCAAGGTCTCCGGACGTACGGTTGAAGCGGGCAAGCTGTGCGCGGCGGTCGTCAACCTGACCTCGCCCAAGGCGGAGAATGCCGGAAATCCGATGCTGGCTCAGCTGATGAACCGTTATATGCGGCGTGAATTGACGCTGCTGCAGATTGGCACGGCACGCTGATCCAGGGCAAGGGGGGGGCGAGTCCTGCCAGGCACGGATGTCAGACTACGGTTCGATGAATGCCAGGTCGTAGTCTGGCGCCTGGCTTGTCAGACTTGGCCCATTTGCCAAGCCAGCGATACATGAGTGGTTCGCTGCAACGGCAACGCAATATCCGCAAATCGCGCCTCGATGCGGTCGCGCTCGCGGGCGTCGACGCGTTCGCCCAGCACTAGCGGAAGCTGCCGGCAGCGGTTCAGCGCTTCGGCCGCGTTGATACCCAGCAGGTCGGCGGTCGCCTTTGCGGCGGCCAGCAGGCGGTGCGCCGGGCACGCGGTCAGTTGCAGGTCGTATTCCGCGTAGAGGTCGCGCGACAAGCCAGGCGTCAGGTCGGGTTCGTTGCCGCCGCTGTAAAACTCGCCACGGTCCAGAAATGCATCCTGCTCGGCATAGTGTTCGAGCGCAGCCGCATAGTCTTCGAGCCGTGACAACGGCTGCTGACGTTTTTGCACACTCAACACGTCGGCAAAGGTGGCGGCTTCCAGGTAGCTGACCAGCCCGTGCGCCATGGCGAAGGCGGGATGTTCCTCGCCATCCTCATCGATCGCAGGATCGTCCTCGTCCTCGCGGGTCGACAGATGGATTTTGGTGTCGACCAGCGGCACGTCATCCGTCACGTAGACCCAGCAATAGCGGTCCCAGACGTCGCCGTCGTCATGACACGCGGCGATGGTTTCGATGGCGTCGCGAAGGCTCAGGCGTTTGCGCATGGAATGGGAGCGGCCGAAAAGGCCGATGATGCCAGATTCTGATGCATGGACTGCGCGCCGGCACGCGGATGCAGGGCCCCTTTCATTGATTCAGCCCCTGCCACAAGGGTAGGGCCGTGTCTTGCATTGACCCACCCCCGGTGTTGACACCATTTTTTACTGCGTTTCGCCGCCGAAGCCGTCATCCTCACCCATACACTACCAGGAACCTCAAGGAGCAATATGTCGATTCAAATGTTGGGCCGTTACGGTGTCGTGTTGTTTCTCGTGGTGCTCAGTTCGGGCTGCGCCAAGGTCGTTGGCGAATGCGGCTGGGTCCGCAGCAGCTGCATGTATGACGGCAAGTACGAAGAGGGCGAGGAAGACTACGCCGAAGCCGAAGCCAAGCGGCTGAACAAGCAGTCCGAGGATCGGCTGCGTCGCAGCAATTGATCCCGGCGCGGGCATTCAAGCGGGCGAGGCTGCGGGCCTGCCCGTGCGGCCATGACGCAAAAAAAAGCGAAACCTACCCAGGTTTCGCTTTTTTGCTTTATGCCGCCACCGCCGGTTCCGGCAGGAAAAACCGATCCTTCAATTCCTGCAGGCCGATCCGGTCCAGCATCTCGGTCAGGCGCTCGGCCGGCTTTTTGCGCGGCAGATTTTTGTACTGCGCGATGATCAGCTCGTTCTTCATCGAGTGTTCCCATCCGACCAGCTCGGTCACGCTGACCTGGTAGCCGTGGGCTTCCAGTTGCAGGCAGCGCAGCACGTTGGTGATCTGGCTGCCGAATTCCCGCGTATGCAGCGGGTGGCGCCAGATTTCAGCCAGCGGATCGGCCAGGGCGCGGGCCTTGTTCTTTCTCAGCACCGAGGCCACTTCCGCCTGGCAGCAGGGCACGACGACGATGTACTTGGCCTGCTTTTCCAGGGCAAAGTGAATCGCATCGTCGGTGGCGGTGTTGCAGGCGTGCAGGGCCGTGACAACGTCGATGGTCTTGGGCAGTAGGTCCGAGGTGATCGATTCGGCCACCGACAGGTTCAGGAACGACATGCCGTCAAAGCCCAGGCGCCTGGCCAGTTCTTCGGACGACTTGACCAGTTCTTCGCGCGTTTCGATGCCGTAGATGTGCGAACCGTTCTTGGCGGCATCCTTTTGTTCCTTGAAGAACAGGTCGTACAGGATGAAGCCCAGGTACGACTTGCCCGCGCCATGATCCGCCAGCGTGACGGCGCCGCGTTCCTGTTGCACGTCTTTCAGCAGGGGCTCGATGAACTGGAACAGGTGGTAGACCTGTTTCAGCTTTCTGCGGCTGTCCTGGTTCATCTTGCCGTCGCGGGTCAGGATGTGCAGGGCCTTGAGCAGTTCAATCGACTGACCGGGGCGGATGTCGTGGGTTTTTTCGGACATGGGGCAAGGCAATGCGCCCCGCGGGCAGCGGGGCGCGGAAGAAGGCGGAAAGCGTCAGTTTAACGAAAACGGGGTCTTGCCCGTGCCGGCAGGACCAGATCCGGGTTCTCGCCCGCATGGGTACGCACTGCGATGCCCGTTTTCGGACCCTGGCGCAAGGCTCCGCCCAACCGACCGCCATTTCCGGCTAGGCCTGGGCCGCCGGCGCGACGGCGGCGCCCTCGATGCCATGGCGGGCCAAGGCCTGCTCGACGAAGCCGCTGCGTTTCATGTCCTCGACGAAGGCGGCCAGCACGTGCTGCGCAGCCTCGCCGCGGCGGCGGGGCAGGCCCATGGCCTGGCGGATGGTCATGAAGCTGCCGGGCAACAGGCGCAGGCCTCCCAGGCGGGCGGCGTCGGCTTCGAGCTGTTGACGCACGCCGGCGGCGACTTCCGTGCCTTCCCGCAGGAAGGTGTCGACGACGGTGGGCGAGGTGGCGGCGCGGGTGATGGCGGCGTGGTGCAGTTCACGCGTCAGGTACAGGTCGTAGGCGCTGCCTTGGCCGACGGTGACGCGATGGCGCGCATCGTCGACCTGGGCCATGTCGTGCAGGGGCGAGTCGTGGCGCACCAGGTAGGCGCCTTCGATCAGCACGTAGGCGTCGGTGAAGGCGATGTCGGTCGCGCGCTTGGGGTCGATGGCGAAAAAGCCGATGTCGGCGTTGTCCTGGCTGACGGTGTCGACGGCCTTGCCGGCGCTGTCCAGCACGACCAGGGTCAACGGCACGCCCAGTCTGTTGGCGAAGGCCCGGGCGAGGTCGACCGAGACGCCGGCGGCGCCGTCTGCGTCGCGTCTGGCCAGGATGGGGTTGCCCAGGTTGATGGTGGCGCGCAGGCTGCCGGTGGGGGTAAAGGCCTGGAGAATGCGGGGATCGATAGCGGTCATGGTGGTGAGAAGGAAGCAGAAAGGAACGGGGCAATCAGAGACAGAAGCACAAGCCAACAGCGGGCGGTGGGCATCAGACACGGTGGCGCCCCGCCGTCCCGCCACAACACAGATCAATCTGCGTGGGCTGAAGATCTTCCCCGAACCAGGCATTGATCGCGGCACGGCGCTCGCCGACGTAGACGGGCGCGTCGCTGTCATCGAGCGTCATGCCCAGGTCATGTCCCGGCACCAGCAAGGTGCCGGGCCGCTTGCGCCACCACGCCCAGATGCGTTGCAGGCTGGCGTGGCTGGCTGCCGCATCGGCGGTGTCGGCCACTTGGCCGGAAAGCAACTCCGCGCGGTTCTTGGCCGCGTCACCGGTAAACAGCACCGCCTGGCGGGGATCGTCGACGTAGAACAGCAGATGGCCGGGCGTGTGGCCCGGCGAGGCGATGGCGGTGATGCCGGGCAGGAAGGTGTCGCCGTCCCGGATCCGGCGCACGCGCGCCTGGCGGTTCAGTTCCTGCACGTACAGCTCGGGCAAGGGGTTGAAGCCCGGCGGCTGCGCGGCGGCCCATTCCAGTTCGTCTTGGCCGATCCAGACGGTGGCGTTGGGAAACAGGGTGAAGTTGACCGCATGGTCGTAGTGGGCGTGGGTCAGCACGACGTCGGTGATGTCGGCGGGCGCGACACCGCAGGCGTCCAGGTGCTTGGCCAGTTGATGCCGCACGCCGAAGGCGCCGACGTCGACCAGGATCTTGTGGCTGGCCGAGCGCAGCAGGGTACTGGTGCTCCAGCCCAGGCCGCCGTGGCAGACGGCGCGCCCCGGGTAGCCCTGGATCAGAATGTCGATCTGGTACATGGCGTTATTCCGCGGTGAGGTGGGCGTCGGTGATCAGCTTGCGGTAGCGCTGCAGGTCGTCGCGCAACTGGCGCGAGAAATCCTCTGGTGTGCCGGCCACGATTTCGTTGCCGCCCTCCGTGGCCAGTTTGCGGATCACGTCGGGGTCTTGCACGGCTTGCATCACGGCCTGGTGCAGCGTGGCGATGAGGCGAGGATCGGTGCCGGCCGGCGCCAAGAGGCCCTGGAACTGGGTGACGACGAAATCCTTGTAGCCCAGCTCTTGCAGGGTGGGAATGTCCGGCAGGCTGGAGGCCCGCCGCGGACCGGTGACGGCATAGGCGCGCAGCTTGCCGGACTGGATGTGCGGGGTGGCGGTAACGGTGGTGTCGAAGGTGAAGGTCAGCTGGCCGCCCAGCACGTCGGTCAGGGCCTGGGCGTTGCCCTTGTAGGGCACGTGCGTCATCTGGGTGCCGGTCTGTAGCGCCAGCAGTTCGCCGGCCAGGTGGCCGCCGGCGCCCAGGCCGGCCGAACCATAGGTGACGGCGCCGGGCTTGTCGCGAGCGGCGGCAATCAGATCGTCCAGGCCGTGCACGGGCGATGGCTGCGGCACGACCAGGGCGTACTGGTAGCTGGTGATCTGGCTGATGGGGGCGAAGTCCTTCAGCGGGTCATAGGGCGTTTTCCGGTATAGCGACGGGTTGACGACCAGCGGGCCGCTGGCGTCCAGCAGCAGGGTGTAGCCGTCGGGCGCGGCTTTGGCGACGAAGTCGGTGCCGATCATGCCGTTGGCGCCCGGTTTGTTCTCGACGACCAGGGTGCCCTTCAGGGTCTTGCCCATGTGCGCGGCAACGACGCGCGCGGTGATGTCGGCGGCGCCGCCGGCCACGTAGGGCACGATCAGGCGGATGGGTTGCTTGGGGTAGCCGGCAGTGACGTCCCCGGCGTGTGATGCGGGGGCGGCCAGGGCGGCCATCAACCCCAGTGCAAGGAAGGCGGAGCCTTTCATAGTGGTTGTCTCCTCCAGGAGGCGCCGCCGCGTCAGCGTTGGGACGGGCCGGCGTGGCGGCGCAGCAGCGCCAGCACGTCCGGATCGATGTCGATGCCATGCTGGCGCTGGCGGGCCAGTTTGGCCAGTTCGATTTCGCCGGGCTGGATGACGGGGCGCTGTGCGTCGGCGGGCGGGCTGCCGTGCAGGATGGCGGCGAAGTCGTTCATGCGTTCGGCCAGCCATTGGGTCGAACCGAGACGGCGGGTGTCGATGAGCAGGAAGAAGTGGCCCAGGTTCTGCGGCTCGTCGGGGGCGTCCACCCAGGATTTGACGTGGGTCAGGTAGGCCGCGTTGGACAGGAGGCCGGCGAACAGGTCCACCATCAGCGCCAGGCCGTAGCCCTTGTGGCCGCCGATGGGCAAGAGAAAACCGTCCAGCGCCTGCTTGGGGTCGGTGGTGGCGTGGCCCTGGGCGTCGGTGGCCCAGGTGTCGGGGATGGCCTGCCCGGCCTTCAGGGCATTGCGGATCTTGGCGCGGGCGACCACGCTCATGGCCATGTCCAGCAGGAAGTGCCGGCCGCCGGGGTTGGGCACGGCAAAGCCGATGGGGCTGTTGCCCACACGGGCGTCGGTGCCGCCCCAGGGGGCGATGGTGGTGGTGGCGTTGCTGCCGATGATGCTGGCGTAGCCGGCTTCGGCGGCGATCAGGCCGTAGGGCGAGATGGGGCCGAAGTGGTTGCTCTGGCGGGCGAAGGCGATGCCGACGCCGCATTCGCTGGCGGCCTGCATGGCGGCGCGCAGTGCGTGCATGCCGACCAGCGGGCCGACGCCGTTGTCGCCGTCGACCAGGCGCAGGGCGGGCGCGGGGCTTGTCACCTGGATGCGGGCCTGGGCATTGATGCCGCCGACCTGCAGGCGTTCGCCATACGACTCGATGCGCGACAGGCCGTGGGTGGACAGGCCGAACAGGTCGGCCAGCACCAGCACGTCGACGACGTCGGCGGCATCCTGGGGCGGCAGGCCCAGGGCCTGGAAGGCGCGCACGCCCAGGTCACGCAGCTCGGCCTCGGTGACAACGGCCGGACCGGCGGCGGGGCGGTTCCCGGTGGAAGGAATATCGGTGGAACGGGCGTCGGCAGGCGTGACGCCGATAGGGGCTGCCATAGTCAAAGTCCTTTAGAAAAACAGAGGGATAGCGCTATTGGGCGGACACGTGGGCATCGCGCACCACCTTGCTCCAGCGGCGCTCTTCGGCGTCGATGAAGGCGGCGAATTCAGCGGGGCCGGCGCCGGAGACGTCGGCGGCGTCGTGCGCCAGGCGCTGGCGCACGGATTCGCTTTGCAGGGCGGCCTGGGCGGCGGCTTGCAGGCGTGCTACGACGGCGGCGGGCGTGCCGGCCGGGGCCAGCAGGCCGAACCATTGCGAGCTTTCGAAACCCGGGAAGCCCTGTTCGGCAACGGTGGGCACGTCGGGCAGGATGGACAGCCGGTGTTCCGAACCGACCGCCAGGATCTTGATCTTGCCCGCCTGGGCATGCGGCAGCAGGCCGGGGATGCCAGCGGCGGCGGCGTCGATGTTGCCGGCCAACAGGTCGGTGACCTGCGCGCCGGTGCCCTTGTAGGGGACGTGCACGATGTCGATGGCGGCGGCCGTCTTGAGCATTTCGAAGGCCAGGTGGCCGGCGCTGCCGTTGCCGGCCGAGCCGTAGTTCAGGACGCCGGGCTTGGCGCGCGCCAGGGCGATGAATTGCGGCAGCGTGGCGGCCGGCACCTTCTCGCCCACCGCAAACACCATGGGCAGCTTGGCCAGCAGGATGATGGGGGCGAAGTCGCGGCGCGGGTCATATGACAGATTGGGCATCATGCTCGGGTTGACCGCCAGCGTGCCGACATGGCCCAGGATCAGCGTATAGCCATCGGGCCGGGCGCGGGCGACTTCCTGGGTGGCGATGGTGCCCTGGCCGCCGCCCTTGTTTTCGACGACGACTTGCTGGCCCAGGCTGCGCGACATTTCAACGGCCACCGCGCGCGCCACGACGTCTGAACTGCCGCCGGGGCCGTAGGGCACCAGCAGGCGGATGGGGCGCTGCGGCCAGGCGTCGGCGGCGTGGGCCGGCGGCATCGCGGACAACATCAGAGGGGCGGTCGCAAGGGCCAGCGCGGCGCGCAGGCAGGCTCTCCGTAGCGGCTTCATTGGGGGTGTCTCCTGGTCTGGGCCGCTATTGGTTGCGGCTGGAAGACATCTTGCTTGCCGCCCGCTATCGAGTAAAGTGCAAAAATTCGTTCAATTCTTGATGAAAACGCATGAATTTCGATCTTGCCGATTTGCGCGCCTTTCTGGCCGTGGCCGATCTGGGCAGTTTTCGCGCGGCCTCCGAGGCGCTGCATCTGTCGCAGTCGGCGCTGTCGCGCCGCGTGGACAAGCTGGAGGCCGCGCTGGGCGTGCAACTGATGACGCGCACGACGCGCAAGGTGGAGCTGACGACGATCGGCCGCGGCTTCGTGCCCAAGGCGCGCAGCGTGTTGAACGAACTGGAAAGCGCGCTGATCGGTATCCGTGATGTGGCCGAACGCCTGTCGGGCATGGTGACGATCGCCTGCGTGCCGTCGGCGGTGGCGTATTTCCTGCCCGACGTCATCCGGGAATACCACGCGCAGTATCCGCGCATCCGCATCCGCATCATCGATGAGTCGTCGTCGCAGGTCCTGACGGCCGTGGCGCGGGGCGATGCCGATTTCGGCCTGACCTACATCGGCGCCAACGACGCCGAGATTGAATTCAAGCCCTTGCTGGAAGAGGCTTTTGTGGCGGCCGTCAGCCGCACGCATCCGCTGGCGCGGCGCAAGTGGGTGCAGTGGGCCGACCTGGAAGACCACCCATATATCACGCTGGCCCAGGGCAGCGGCAACCGCTTCCTGATGGACCAGGCGCTGGTGCACAGCGGCTGCCAGCCGCGCCACTTCTGCGAGGTACAGCACGTGCCGGCGTTGGTCAGCATGATCGAGGCGGGCCTGGGCGTGGGCGTGGTGCCGCGTCTGGCCATGCCGGGAGAGGGCCACGGCACCCTGGTCAGCGTGCCGCTGCGCAATCCCGTGGTCACGCGCACCATCGGGCTGATCCATCCGCGCGGCAAGGCGCTCAATCCCGTGGCGCGGCTGTTCTACGACCTGCTGGCGCAGCGGGTGGAGGCGCGCCAAAAATAACAGGCCGCCCGCAGGCGGCCTGTGTGTGCGATGCGGGGTGCGATGTCCAGCCCCGATGTCCAGCCCCGATACTTGGCGCCCGTACCTGGCCCGGTATCTACCGGCCGCGCATCGGTGGCGGCATCATGCCGGGAAAACCGGCTCGCCCAGGTTCAGCATCAGGCGGTTGGCCCACGCAAAGATCGCATCCGAATGCAGCAGGTCCAGCACCTCGCCTTCGGTCAGGCCCACGTCCTTCAGCGCCTGGATGCTGTCGGCATTGACAGCAGCCGGCGCATCGGTGATCTGGATCGAGAACCTGCCGATCGCCAGTTCGCGCGCGGTGGTGCCGGCGGTGGCAGGATCTTCGAAGACCTGGGCGATCACGTCATTGCGCTTGGCCAATTGCTCGAATCGCTGTGCGTGCACCGACGCGCAGTAGACGCAGCCGTTGATGCGCGACACCACGGTCGCGCCCAGTTCACGTTCGGCGCGCGACAAACCGCCGGGCGCGTACATGATGGCGTTGAACGCCGTGGAACGCTGGCGCAGGATCTCGGGCTGGTGCACCAGAAAGCGGTAGTAGTCCGAGACCTTGGCCTTGGGATGGCTCTCTTCGAGCACGGCGATCTGGTCGGGCGTGGCCGTGTCCAGGTCGACGACGTCGAGCCAGGCTTTCCATTCCAGCGATTCGTTGGTGAAGCCGTGGTGCTTGATGACGTCGCCAGGCGCGGTGGCGGTGGTGTTGGCCGGGAAGGGCGCGGGGGGCGTGCCGGCCGCGCGGCCGGGTTGCTCAGCCAGCGACTTCATGGCGTCCAGGCCCGCCACCAGGCGCACCTGGTACGACAGAAAGGCGATCAACTGCGACAGGGTCACGACAGCGGGCGTCGACACGCCAGCGGCGGGCAGCGTCTTGAGCGCGGTCTCGTCGCCTTCGACCGGCTTTTCGATCAGCTTGCGCGTGAATTCCAGAATGGCGGCCAGGCGCGGATCGGCCGCGTCGGCAGGCTGGCCGGCGTCGGCCACCTGGATGTCGGCGGCATGGGCACCCGCATCCACCAGGCGCTGGCGGTAGTGGGCGGCCAGGGCGGGCGACGGCGTCAGGCGCGACGCATACAGCGCGACCTGCAGGCGCTCGGCCAGGGTCAGGCCGGGCAGGGCCGGGTCGAAC